>JAGQHW010000058.1 GCA_020431645.1 Carnobacterium sp.
GGTGTGAAAGTTGGTTTATTTTTACCGCGTAGAATAGATGCTACTACAGTAGACAAACGTCCCATTGGGATATCAGTTGCGTCTACCACATACCATTTACGTTCTACTTCGCTAGGTTTAGCCATATAAGTTGTACGCACGTTTTATTCCTCCATATTCTTATCTGTTTGTTTGAAGCACAATATAAGTTTCCGGGGCTCATTATGTGGTGGCAAACAATACCATCTAACATTTTATCGTTTTAAAAGATAAATGTCAATGTTTTCAGATGATTATTTTATTTTTATTTTCAGCTTACTTTATTTTTTCATTTAATACTAAATTATCTGCTTTCAAATCAATTACTTTTAACCAATTATTATTTTTTACAAAAACCGTTTTGTAGACTTGTTCGTTATCCTTTGAAAATAACATCACGCGTGTTCCTTGATTATCTGTCAACAGACGGCTTTCATAAACAGATAAATCAAGAGTGTTTTTAGCGTATTCTAGTTCTTCGTACTGGCTAATATCTGTTACTAGTTCAGCGCTAGCTGCTTCTTCTTCACTGACAGGCGCCGTGTCTTTATCCTCTTCGCTAGATGATTCCATTCCTGCTGAACTTTCAACAGCCATGCTTTCTGATGAAGCACTTTCTGTCATAACTTCCTCACTCGATTGAGCAGCGGAATCTGAAGATTCTACCACTGGTTCGTCGGCTGTTTGCGTACTACAACCTCCTAGAATAAATGCTGTTGCAAAAAATACCATTACTTTCTTATTCATTTATTGTTCTCCTTTGAAATTATATTTTGTCTGTTTTCTCAAATGCTAACTTTGATATAGATACAATTATCCTAGCAGTGTAACAAAACATACTTCCATTCACAAAATATAACTCATCAGAATATCATCTACAAATTGATTATTCAGCCAAAACTCTTCTTTCAACATTCCCTCAATAGCAAACCCATTTTTTTGGTAAAACCGAACCGCCCCTTGGTTTGTTCCTAAGACACGTAAGCTTAATTTATGGATTCCTTGTTTTTTCGCTTCTTCTATAACGGCATCGATTAATTTTTCTCCTACCCCACTCCTTTGCATCATAGGATCAACACCTATATCGATCTCCCATGTCTTTTTATGGGCCTCTAAGTGCGTTGGAGGATGAAAGTCGATAAATCCAACAGCTTTTCCTTCTAGCTCGCTAAAGGCCACTAAATGCGTCCCAATAGGATAGTGTGTTTTATACGCTACTGCTGAAGAATAAGTTACAACTTGAGGTGTATTTTCTTCATTCCATATCTGATTTTCAATCGCAACTAAAGCAGGATAATCAGACCATAGACTTGGTCGTATCGAAATCATCATTGTACCCCTCCGTCTCATGAACAATCTTACTTTCAAATGCTGTCCCTTCCGTCGCTTTTTCATCGTCATAAAAAACTTCAACTAAATACAATCCCTGTGGTGAAGCCGTTGGGCCAGCTTGACGACGATCTTTAACGTCTAATAAGCGCTTCATATCATCAGCAGGCCTCCTACCATTTGCTATTTGGAGTAGTGTACCAATAAAAATACGAACCATGTTGTATAAGAAGCCATTTCCTCTAAATGTAAAAACCAATTCCCCGTTTTCTTTATCTTCAATCACACTTGCCTCATACACGGTTCTGATTTTATTTTCACGTCCGCTATTCGTTGCACAAAAACTAGAAAAGTCATGGGTCCCTTCGATATCTTTTAAGGCTTGTTCTAAAACGGGTAAATTAATTGGGTATTCATGGTGTTTTGCATATAATCGTTTAAATGGATTCGTATTTTCACTTGTATCCACTCGGTAGATGTATTTTTTCCCCTTTGCGAGATACCTTGCATGAAAGTCCGAGTCGACCATTTCAACGTGATATACTTTAATTTCATCAGTTGTTAAACTATTCATCGCTCGTTGCATATTTTCAGTTGGCATAGGAAAGGGATAGTCAAAATGAATCACTTGTCCTAATGCATGTACACCTGAATCGGTTCTGCCTGAGCCATGTATTTTAACATCTATTCCTTTAGTCATGATTTTTAAAACTCTTTGGATTTCACCTTGAACCGTTCGGCCTTTATCTTGAATTTGGAAACCATTAAAGTTCGTTCCATCGTATTGAATCATAATTTTATAGCGCTTTTTTTCCATTTTATCGAACTCCTAGACTTTTAGTTTTCATTACAAAACAGAAAAAGACTGTTCGGTTGATTATTGAACAAGTCTTGTTTTCTGTGCTTTATTTTCTTAAAAAGATTAGTCCAATCGTTAAAAGAGCATAAGCGATAATAACAACTGTGTCACGCGTTTCCCATCTCAATAACCGGTATTTGCTTCGACCTTCGCCACCTTGATAACCGCGAGCTTCCATGGCTGTTGCAAGTTCTTCAGCTCGGTTAAACGAACTCACAAATAAAGGAATCAATAACGGTACAATTGCCTTCATTTGCTGAAATATGTTGCCTTCACCAAAATCTACTCCTCGTGCACGTTGCGCGTTCATTATTTTTTCTGTCTCATCCATTAACGTAGGAACAAAACGTAAAGCAATAGATAACATCAATGCAATCTCATAAACTGGTACCTTTACCGCTAATAAAGGACGCAATAAGAACTCAATAGCATCTGTTAGCGAAAGAGGCATCGTTGTTAGCGTTAGCAGCGTCGACATGAAGATGATTAGCACGAAACGACAAAAGATGTAGACACCGTTTAAAATACCCTCTTGAGATACGGTGATTGGACCCCACGAGAAGTAAATCGTTCCTCCACCCGTAAATAAGACTTGTAAAATAACTGTGAATAAAATTAACCATATAAGTGGTTTGACCCCGTTAATAAAAAAACTTAATTTTATTTTGGAGAGAAAAATTACAGCCATTGTAAAAAGAAATAATAGCGCATATGATTGCCAATTATTAGCTAAAAAAATAATGCCGATAAAAAACATACTTCCCATTAACTTAGCTCTTGGGTCTAATTTATGAATAAGAGAGTCCCCTGGAATATAACGACCAAAAATTAATTTCTCCATCATTAGATTTCACCTACTTTTAATGCTTTTACACGTTCAGCAATTACGTCAGCTAATTCTGTAGCTGTTAATGCAGACTGAGTATTCAAGACGCCTAGTTTGGCATCTAATCGATTGCTAAAAGAAACTGCAGCCGGTACACCTAATTGTTTTGATTTTAACCATGCTTCTTCTTGGAAAATTTCACGTGGTGTACCTTCTTTAATAACCGTACCTTTTTCTAGAATAATCATATGATCTGCATAATCTGCAACGTCATCCATTAAATGAGTGACCAAAACAATCGTTAATCCTTTTTCTTTATGCAGACGATAGAACATATCCATCATTTCTCTGCGTCCTTGTGGATCTAGACCAGCAGTTGGTTCATCTAAAACAAGTATAGCCGGCTCCATTGCTAAAACACCTGCAATTGCAACTCGACGCATCTGTCCACCAGATAAATCAAACGGTGAACGTTCCATAAAGCTTTCATCTAAGCCTACTAAAGGCAACATTTTTCTGGCTAATCCCGTTGCTTCTTCATCAGAAGCGCCAAAATTTTTCGGGCCAAAAGCAATATCTTTTGCAACCGTTTCTTCAAAGAGCTGTGCTTCTGGGAATTGAAAAACAATACCCACTTGTTTACGAATAGATTTAAGATTTTTATTATTTGTTTCTGTCGTAATCACTCTTTCTCCTATTGTTACCGTGCCCTCTGAAGGTTTCATTAGAGCATTTAAGTGTTGTAAAACAGTGGATTTTCCACTACCTGTATGGCCTACTAAAGCGGTAAAACTGCCTTCTTTGATAATCATATCAATATCGTATAGAGCCCGATTTTCAAAAGGTGTACCTTTTTGATAAGTATAGCCTACTTTGTCGAAAATAATGTCCATAGCCAGTCCACCATCCCTTCTTCAGTCAGATAATTTGCCGGTACGTCAATTCCGCGTTCTTTTAAAGACAGTTTTAACTTTTCTGGAAAAGGTAAGTCTAATCCCATCTCGATTAACTTTTCACCAGACATAAAAATTTCCTCTGGTGTACCTTCTTGAATCAATTCTCCGTCTTTAATAACCATAATTCGATTAGCATTAGCAGCTTCGTCAATATCATGAGTAATCGAAATAACCGTTAAATTAGCTTTTTCTTTAATCGCTTTGACTGTGGATAAAACTTCTTGACGTCCTTGTGGATCTAGCATACTTGTAGCTTCATCTAAAATAATAATGGCTGGGCGTAAAGCAACTACGCCAGCAATAGCTGCACGTTGTTTTTGCCCTCCAGATAGCCTTGCTGGTTCTTTCTCTATAAATTCAGTCATTTTTACGCGTTCAATTGCATCGATGACACGTTCAATCATCTCTTCTCTTGGAATGCCTTGATTTTCTAATCCAAATGCGACATCATCTTGCACAGTAGAGCCAACAAATTGATTATCAGGATTTTGAAAAACCATTCCAACTAATTTTCTAATCTCCCAAATATTTTGTTCACTCAAAATTAATCCACCAACCGTTACTTCACCTTGATTGGGTGCAATTAGCCCATTAATTGTTTTAGCTAAAGTGGATTTTCCAGAACCGTTATGGCCAATAATAGCTACCCATTCTCCCGCCTCAATAGAAAGTGAAATATTATTTAAAGCAGGCTTATCATCCGTTGTATGGTACTGATACGAAATATTTTTTAACGTTATAATTTTATCCATTGAACATTCCTCACGTTCTTATTAATTTGGGGTCTCTATAAGACTATCAAAAAAGTAACTTTCACGCAATAAATCATATTGCCCCATTTTATCTTCATAAGTATAGTATACTCTTTTATTTTTATATACTAAAACAGGCAACAAATAAAGGGACAACCCCATTTATTTGTTGCCTGTTTTAAGACAAAAAAAATCACTTTCCTCGATGAATTTACCTCTCTTAGATGAAACCCATTTTCATCTAAGAGAAGTTTCGAGCTAGACTTGGAGAAACCTAAATGGCTTTCCATCATCGTAACACTCTTTACATACATCAAAAAAGTAAACTTGTTTGAATGTTGTATAATTAAGAATCACTGTTTATACTGACTTAAGTCAAAAAACGATGTCTGAAATTAAACTAATTCAATAATAACCATTGGTGCAGCATCGCCGCGACGTGGTTCTGTTTTCATAATACGTGTGTATCCACCTTGACGCTCAGCGTAACGAGGTGCGATATCACTAAATAATTTTTGTAATACAGATTGGACAACAACAGTGTCGTCTTCTTCTTTAATAGCTGCTACTTCATTACGAACGAAGGCTGCTGCTTGACGGCGTGCATGTAAGTCGCCTTTTTTGCCTAAAGTAATCATTTTTTCAGTTGTTTTGCGAACTTCTTTAGCACGAGCTTCAGTTGTTACAATACGTTCGTTAATGATTAAGTCAGATGTTAAATCACGTAACATTGCTTTACGTTGTGAGCTTGTACGGCCTAATTTACGGTAACCCATTTTGATTTTCCTCCCTTGTTACAGTACTAATCGTCTTGGCGTAGATTTAAATTGAGTTCAGCTAATTTGTACTTAACCTCTTCAAGTGATTTACGTCCTAGATTGCGTACTTTAATCATTTCAGCTTCAGACTTGTCAGTCAATTCTTGAACAGAATTAATACCAGCACGTTTCAAACAATTGTATGAGCGTACAGATAGATCTAGTTCTTCGATTGTCATTTCAAGCATTTTTTCTTTATGCGTCTCTTCTTTTTCTACCATAATTTCAGCCTTACGAGCTTCATCTGTTAGATTTACAAAGATATTCAAGTGTTCTGTCATAATTTTAGCTGCAAGACTAACAGCTTCTTCAGGACTAATGGAACCATCTGCCCAAACATCAAGTGTTAATTTGTCAAAAATATCTTTCTGACCCACTCGTGCGTTTTCTACTTGGTAGTTTACACGACTAACTGGGGTGTAAATCGAATCGACAGGTAATACACCAATAGGCATATCATCTTGTTTGTTGTGTTCAGCTCTTGCGTAACCTCTACCTGTTTTAGCTGTCATGCGTACATGGAAACGTGCGCCTTCTGCTACTGTACAAATGTACAAATCAGGGTTTAGTATTTCAACATCGCTATCATAAATGATATCGGCTGCTGTTACAATTGCAGGACCTTTTACATCGATTTCAATCGTTTTATCTTCACCAGAATATAACTTGAGTGCAAGTTTTTTTACGTTCAAAATAATTGACGTTACATCTTCAAGAACACCGTCAACAGCTGAAAATTCATGTAAAATACCATCGATTTGAATAGTGGTTACTGCTGCTCCCGGTAGTGAAGACAACAAGATACGACGTAGAGAATTTCCTAACGTAGTTCCATAACCGCGTTCAAGTGGCTCTACAACGAATTTGCCGAATTTAGCATCATCGCTGATCTCAATCGTTTCGATTCTTGGCTTTTCAATTTCGATCATTCTATCTATACCCCTTTCAAAACGTGAAGTTCATGTTACCGAGTGCAAAAACATTAAATGAAATAGCTCTCAATTATACACGACGGCGTTTAGGAGGGCGGCATCCATTATGAGGAATAGGTGTTACGTCACGAATAGCCGTAACTTCTAAACCAGTTGCTTGTAGAGAACGGATAGCTGCTTCACGACCTGAACCAGGACCTTTAACGGCTACTTCTACAGTTTTCATACCATTTTCCATACAAACTTTTGCTGCAGCTTCTGCTGCCATTTGTGCTGCAAATGGTGTTGATTTTTTTGATCCGCGGAAACCTAGAGCTCCAGCAGATGACCATGCAACAGCGTTACCATGAACATCAGTGATCATTACAATTGTGTTATTAAAAGTAGAACGAATGTGAGCAACCCCACTTTCGATATTCTTTTTCACACGGCGTTTACGTACAACTTTTTTTACCATGAAGGTTGACCTCCTTACTTAATTATTATTTTTTCTTACCTGCGATTGATTTAGATGGGCCTTTACGAGTACGTGCGTTGTTCTTCGTGTTTTGTCCGCGAACGGGTAAACCACGACGGTGACGCATACCTCTGTATGAACCAATTTCAAGCAAACGTTTAATATTTTGGCTTACTTCACGACGAAGGTCACCCTCAATTTTCAACTTATCAATTTCTGCACGAATAGCATCTAATTGATCATTTGTTAAATTGATTACACGAATTTCTTCAGAAACGTCAGCAGCTTTTAAAACTTTTTGAGCTGTTGTTTTACCGATTCCGAATATATATGTTAAAGAAATTACTACACGTTTGTCACGTGGAATATCTACACCAGCAATACGAGCCATTTAATTACACCTCCTGTTAATTTAACTGATTAACCTTGACGTTGTTTGTGCTTAGGATTCTCACAAATCACCATAACACGACCATTACGTCGGATAACTTTACATTTATCACAAATTTTCTTAACTGATGGTCTTACTTTCATGAATTATACCTCCTATTTTAATTGACGGAGTACAATTATTTAAAGCGATAAGTAATGCGACCACGGGTTAGATCATATGGGGACAATTCAACTGTTACTTTGTCTCCAGGTAGAATTCTAATGTAGTGCATCCGAATTTTCCCTGAAACATGAGCCAATACAATATGGCCATTTTCAAGTTCAACTTTAAACATTGCATTCGGCAAAGTTTCAACGACTGTTCCTTCTATTTCAATGACATCGTCTTTCGCCACGCCTCGTACCTCCTTAAAAGTGTTTCGCATTTTAAACGCGATAAACAGTGAGCGCATTAGCCCTCACTTTTCTGTTTCATCTTAACCTATTAATTATATCACAACATAACAGCATTGAGAAATCAACATCTGGCACATTATACCATAAAATTAATACAGTAACAAGTTTGCTGCAGAATATCGCTATGCTTATTTCTGCTAACCACACTCTAATGCGAGATATTGTTCAAAACGTCTCAAAACTAGTCACAATCAAGTAAGAGTTGATTTTATTCAACAGTAGAAATGATTGTTTGAATATCTTTGAACACATCTTGGAAATCATCTTCACCATTAACGGTATGCAAGACATTGCGTTTTGAATAAAAGTCTACAAGAGTATTTGTAGATTCAAGATTAACATTTATTCGGTTTTCAACGGTTTCAGGCTTATCGTCTTCTCTTTGATAGAATTCATGTTTACCACAACGATCACATGTACCTTCAACCTTTGGCGGGTTGTAGACTTTATGATAAGTTGCACCACATGAACGACAGATAATTCTTCCAGTTAAACGTTCCATTAAAATATTTTTATTTACATTAATGTAAATAACAGCATCTAACTTCTTGTTTAAATCCTTTAAAATACCTTCTAAAACATTCGCTTGGTTAAGCGTTCTTGGATAACCATCTAATAAAAAGCCGTCTTTTGTATCTGATTCAGCTAAACGTTCTTTTACAATCCCGTTTGTCACTTCATCAGGAACTAATTCGCCTTTGTCCATAAATGTTTTTGCTTCTATTCCTAAGGCAGTTTCATTTTTGATAGCAGCACGAAACATATCACCGGTTGAAATATGTGGCACATGATATGTGTCGACAATTTTCTCAGCTTGTGTTCCTTTTCCTGCACCCGGAAGACCTACTAAAATGAGATTCATCATTTTCCCTCCTACTAATGTAAGAATTAGTGCTGAGGATAATCCCCAACACGTTCTTCTTATTGTATAAAGCCTTGGTAACTTCTTTTGATCATTTGACCTTCTAATTGTCTAACTGAATCTAATGCAACACCGACTACGATTAATAGACTGGTTCCACCTAGCGCTAGAGAAGAAGGTAAATCCCATAAATTGGAAGCGATAATCGGAAGCAATGCAATTACTCCTAAGTAAACAGCACCTACTGTACTCAAGTTCGTTAACGTTCTTGAAATAAAGTTTTGTGTTGGTTTACCAGGACGCACGCTTGGAATATAACCACCTTGTTTTTGTAAGTTTTCAGCTACTTTTTCTGGATTCACTTGAATGAATGCATAGAAGTAAGTGAATAGCACAATCAACAATGTATACAAAGCTGCACCAATTGGTTCTTTCAAGTCAAAAATCGTGTTTAGAACGTTAAACCACGAAGCATCAATATTGCTCTGTCTAAGAAACCCTAATAATGTTTGTGGTGTTGTAATAAACGAACTTGCAAAGATAACCGGAATAACTCCAGCCGAGTTTACTTTTAAAGGCAAAAACGAACTTTGGTTGCTACCAGTTGCTCGTTTTGAGTACTGTACAGGAATTTTACGTTTGGCATTTTCGATATAAATAACTACAATCACTACTGCAGCAATGGCAATCAATAAAGCTACTGTAAACAAAATGGCTACTGTAAGTTCATCTCCTGCATTGCGGATTTGAGTGTTGTAATAGGTTACAACGTCTGATGGTATCTTTGCAATGATACCTGAAAAGATAATCATTGATGTTCCGTTACCAAAACCCTTAACCGTAATTTGTTCACCCATCCACATAACCAACATTGTTCCAGCAGTAAGGATAAGTGCAATAGAAAGATAAGTAGATATACTAGGATCTTTAATTAATCCAGTACCTGTAAGAGCATTAAATCCAAAAGAGATTCCTATCGCTTGAACAAAAGCTAAAACGATTGTGACGTATCTCGTTACTTGATTTAATTTTCGACGTCCTACTTCACCTTGTTTTGCCCATTCCACAAACTTAGGAATAATATCCATTTGTAGTAGTTGAATAACGATTGAAGCCGTGATATATGGAGAAACACCTAGTGCAAAAATAGAATAGCTGCTTAGCGCTCCACCACCAAAGGTATTTAATAAGCTGAAAAGGCCATTTGACGAATCAGCAAGACCTTTTAAAGCTGACGCATCCACGCCAGGAACCGTTAAATGAGTTCCTATGCGAAAGATAACTAAAATACCAAGAGTAAATAGAATTTTTTTCCTGATGTCCTTTGCTCGAAAAGCATCCTTCAACAGTGTGAACATTAAATCACCTCGATTGAACCACCAGCAGCTTCAATAGCTTCTTTAGCTGCTTGAGAGAATTTGCTTGCCTTAACAGTTAGTTTACGTTCAACTTGACCGTTACCCAAAACTTTAATCCCAGATTTTTCAGCTTTAATGATACCAGATTCGACCAACAATGCTGGTGTTACTTCTGTACCATCTTCAAAACGGTTTAATGTTTCAAGATTGACAATTGCATATTCTTTGCGGTTGATGTTCGTAAATCCACGTTTTGGTAAACGACGGAACAATGGTGTTTGTCCACCTTCGAACCCTAGACGTACGCCACCACCTGAACGTGAGTTTTGTCCTTTTTGACCACGACCTGAAGTTTTACCATTGCCTGATGAAGATCCACGACCAACGCGATTGCGTTCTTTACGAGAACCTTCGGCAGATTTTAATTCATGAAGTTTCATATAGATTGGGCACCTCCTTCAATAAAAGATTTCGTTCTTTTTTTTAGACTTCTTTAACGTCAACTAAATGTGAAATTGTTTTTACCATACCTAGAATAGCTTCATTGGCAGGCTTTACTACAGAACTATTAGTTTTTCTCAAACCTAAAGCTTTTACTGTATCACGTTGGTTTTGAGGACGTCCGATAACGCTACGTTTTAAAGTGATTTCTAAATTAGCCATTTCTTATTGTCCTCCTTTTATCCTAGAATTTCTTCTACAGATTTATTGCGAAGTCTTGCAACTTCTTCAACGCGTTTTAATTGCATTAAACCGTCAACTGTTGCACGAACCATATTAATTGGTGTGCTTGAGCCTAAAGATTTACTTGTAATGTCTGATATTCCAGCAAGTTCTAAGATTGCACGGACAGGTCCGCCAGCAGATACTCCAGAACCTTCTTTAGCAGGTTTCATTAAAATGTTACCGCCACTGTAGCGTCCGATAACTTGATGAGGAATCGTAGTGTCTACCATAGGCACTTGAATAAGATTCTTTTTAGCGTCTTCAATTGCTTTACGGATAGCTTCTGGAACTTCTTGAGCTTTACCAGTGCCGAAACCTACGTGTCCGTTTTTATCTCCTACAACAACTAATGCAGCAAAGCGTAGACGACGTCCACCTTTTACAACTTTAGTTACGCGGTTGATAGAAACAACGCGATCTTCTAAGTCCAATTGTGTTGGATCGATGTAAACCATGTGTGGTATTCCTCCTTTTTTTAAAATTCTAGTCCATTTTCGCGAGCAGCTTCAGCTAAAGCTTGCACACGGCCATGGTAAAGGTATCCACCACGGTCAAAGACTACTTTTTTAATTCCTTTTTCAACGGCTGATTTAGCTATTGTTTCCCCAACAACTGTTGCTTGGTTCACTTTAGTTTCGCCTGAAATATCTTTATTGTCGAATGAAGATGCACTTGCTAGCGTTACACCCGCTACGTCATCAATTAATTGAGCGTAGATATTTTTATTAGAACGAAACACGTTTAAACGTGGGCACTCTGCAGTACCAGAAATTTTTGAACGTACACGTGAATGTCTCTTCAAACGTACTTTGTTTTTGTCTGGTTTATTAATCACAATTGTCACCTCTTTTTCTTTTTTGTTAGTTTTAAGCAGCTAAGTAATGAAAATTACTTACCTGTTTTACCTTCTTTACGACGTACGACTTCGCCAACATAACGAATTCCTTTGCCTTTATAAGGTTCTGGTGGACGGATAGCACGAATATTCGCAGCTAATTCGCCAACGCGTTCTTTATTTGATCCTTTAATGATAACTTTAGTATTCGCAGGGACTTCAACAGTCAGTCCTTCTTCAATATCGAATTCTACAGGATGAGAGTAGCCAACGTTCATTACAAGTTTATTGCCTTGTAATTGCGCACGGTACCCTACACCAATTAATTCTAAAGCTTTTTCAAAACCTACAGTTACTCCAACAATCATGTTGTTTAGGTTAGCACGCATTGTTCCGTGCATTGCACGATTTTCTTTCAAGTCGTTTGGACGTGAAAAAGAAATATCGTTACCATCTACAGTCATTGTAATAACAGGGCTGAAAGAGCGTGTCAACTCACCTTTTGGTCCTTTAACAGTAACTTCATTCTCATTACGAGTAACAGTTACGTTTTCAGGGACAGTGATTACTTTATTACCGATACGGCTCACAGCTGTGCACCTCCTTGTTTATTTATCTATATTACCAAATGTAAGCTAAGATTTCTCCGCCGACATTTTTAGATCTAGCTTCTTTATCTGTGAATACACCTTCAGAAGTTGATACGATTGCAATACCTAGTCCATTAAGAACTTTAGGCACTTCACCAGATTTAGCGTAAACACGCAAACCAGGTTTAGAAATACGTTTCAATCCAGTGATAACACGTTCGTTGTTTTTTCCGTATTTTAAGAAAACGCGGATAACACCTTGTTTGTCATCTTCCATGTACTCAACATTTTTAATAAAACCTTCACGTTTTAAAATTTCAGCAATATCTTTTTTAATTTTTGAAGCAGGCAATTCTAATGATTCGTGACGTGCCATATTGGCATTACGAATACGAGTTAGAAAATCTGCGATTGGATCTGTCATGACCATTTGTTTTTAGCCTCCTTTATGCAAGTATCGTCTTACCAGCTTGCTTTCTTCACGCCGGGAATTTGTCCTTTATAGGCAAGTTCGCGGAAGCAAATACGGCAAAGTCTAAATTTACGATAAACTGAGTGTGGACGTCCACAACGTTCGCAACGAGTGTACTCTTGAGTTGAGTGTTTTGCAGGACGTTTGTTCTTAGCAATCATTGATTTTTTAGCCACGTAGTTCGCCTCCTTTTTTTATTTTTGGAATGGCATTCCAAGTTGTGTTAAAAGTTCGCGTGATTCTTCATCTGTTTTAGCAGTTGTTACAATAACAATGTCCATTCCGCGGACTTTGTCTACTTTGTCGTAGTCAACTTCTAAGAAAATTAATTGTTCTTTAACTCCTAAAGTGTAGTTACCACGTCCATCGAAAGCTTTTTTGCTTACGCCATGGAAGTCACGTACACGAGGAAGAGAAACAGTAACTAATTTATCTAAGAAATCGTACATTCTTTCTCCACGTAAAGTAACTTTAGTACCAATCGGCATTCCTTCACGCAAACGGAAAGCAGCGATTGATTTTTTAGCTTTAGTAATCATTGGTTTTTGTCCAGAAATAGCAGTTAATTCATCAACAGCTTTATCTAGGTTTTTAGCGTTTGATACGGCATCACCGACACCCATGTTAATAATGATTTTATCAACTTTTGGAGTTTCCATAATTGATTTGTAATCGAATTTTTCTATCATTGATGGAGTAACTTCATTCAAGTATTTTTCTTTAAGGCGGTTCATTCGGATTGTCCCTCCTTCCTTATAGTTTATTTATCTAAAACTTCACCAGTTTTTTTAGAATTACGTACTTTTT
>JAGQHW010000059.1 GCA_020431645.1 Carnobacterium sp.
TCTAATCCTGACCTGCCTCCAAATAACGATAAAGATTTAAATCGATTGGTTCAGAAAATTTCAGTAGCATCTCAACGACTTTTTTCTTTCCACCATCTTGAGTTGGTTTTTCTAATTCAATGATTGTATCTTTTATAGGCTTTACATCTCCTAAGTAATAAAATTCTGTTCCTTCATTATCTGATTTTTTAGCAAATACGCGTATTTTCCAATCTTCAGGATGCATTAATTTTTTAACTTCTGGAGAATTTAATGTTCTAGGAGCTTTAGTAAACCACTTCATGGTTGAGTTATCTAACAATTCATCTTCATAAGCCATTTGAGCACCAGAGAAAACCTCGCCTTTTTTCAGTGTAACGAAAATAACAAATTCTCCATTATTTGCCGTGTATCCTCCAATATTTTGATCAACCATTTGCTGTTTCCAATTTAGAAGTCGTAAAACATCTTTTCGTTTATACTTTTGATGGCTCTTTGTCAAATAGGGTCGGTGAGTAAAGTTATCCAATTGAATAAAGCTATGGTGAAGGTCTTAAGAAGTTAATTTCTTGAGACCTTCATTTTTTATTTGGGTATTACAAGACAACAGGATACGATTACGAAAACTCGTGAAACTTCTAAACCCAAAAGCAATTCGTTTAATGACTTTAATTTTGTTATTAATTCCTTCAAGTGGCCCATTTGAAAAGGCATAAATAAAAGTATTATGAATAGCAGGAGTGTATTTTTTTAGTGTTTTACTACTTGTCTTCATGTAATGAGAGAGCTGCACCGGAGGTGCATTTAAACGTGCGATAAAGGCTTCAAAATCATTCTGATGAATAGCATAAAGCAAGTCTTGATAAAACTGGTAGGTATCTTGTAAGGTTGAATCTAATGAAATCAGGTAATCAATGACTTCTGTTTCAGATTTATATCCTTTGAATAGACGATGGTACTCATATTTTTGGTAATCTAGTTTAGTAGAATCCTTTAACAGGAGTTTCCAATAATGCTTTAGTTTCCGATACTTTTTCTTATCTTCAGGTTTTGAAGTGTTGTACTGATTCATGCTCGTTATCCGAGTTTTGTTTAAAGAACGACTGATCAATTGCACTAAATGGAAACGATCAATGATAATCTGAGCTTTTGGAAATAGTGCGTGAATCAATGAGAAATAAGGAGTATTCATATCAATGACAATGGTTTTAACCTTGCTTCGTACCTTTAAGGAATACCGTTGAAAATGTTCTTTTAGGCAAGACAGTCTGCGATCAGGTAAAATGCCAATAATAGAATGTTTTTCTGAATCAGCATAAATAAAACTTAATTTTCCTGTGACTGATTTGACAGATTTAAATTCATCAAAAGAAAGATGTTCAGGTAAGGATTGAAAACTGATTCGAAAGCTGTTAGCAAATTGTTCAATAATACGAGTAACGGTAACAGGAGACACAAAGTGTCTTTTCGCTAAATCTTTCATAGAGATTTTATCTTGTGATTCTACAGCAATGGATTGTTTAACGGCATTTACAATAAAACAAGAACGGTTAACTTCTCTGGTTTCTGCGATAAAAGTAGTCTCGCACGCTTTACAGTAGAAACGTTGTTTCTTTAATTCTAAATAAGTAGGATAATGGGTTGTACTATTCAGGGTTAACCGAGAGGTTTTATAACCATGTTTAATAATAGAATACTCTTCATTTTCCATTCCGCAATTCGCACACCGTTTAGGGTGATAGGTTAATTTTCCATAGAAAACTTTTGATTGTTTTCCTTTAATGAGTTGTTCAGCACAATTATTTTCTCCAAAAGTAATATTTTTATCTTTAATATCTAACGCAAATCGTATAGAATGAGATTGAGACAAGTGAAAATCCTCCCTTTGAATGTGGTGTCGTAACTTTATTCTAACGGAAATTTTCACTTGTTTCTATTTTTTGTAAAAAAATAGTGCTAGTGATTTTTATTCACCAACACTAAATATTATAGAACCAATAAAACTAGTGAGATAGAACCAGTTAGATGGTTTTATCTCACTAGTTTTCTCTTTAGATTAAAAAAAAATAAGAATAAGAGCTAGAAGTCAGGAGTAAATAGATGTTTCGGTAGTGTATGGGTATGAAAATAGGCAAATATAAAGTAAAATAGAAAGTAATAGGAATTATCACAGGAGGAGAGTTCTTAATGGTAAAAAAAACACTGCCGCAACCATTTTTTTTTGAAAAAGGGCCAAGAGCAGTATTATTAATGCATGCTTATAATGGAAGTCCGAATGATGTCAGAATGATGGGACGTGCTTTGGAAAAAGAAAACTATACGGTCTATGCACCACTATTCAAAGGACATGGAACCTTGAATCCAGAAGACGTCTTAACAGCTACTCTTTCTGACTGGATACAAGATGCGAAAGAGGCCTTAGACTTTTTAACTGAAAAAGGCTACCAACAAGTTGCTGTTTTTGGTTTATCATTAGGTGGTTTGATAGCAACACATATCATGACTACATACCCCGTTTTAGCAGGTGGTACGTTTAATTCTCCAACAATCAATTATGAAGGGTTTAATTTACGGTCTGCATTCTTGCAGTATGTTCGATACGTAAAACAAGTTGCTGGGCAAACAAATGAAGTGGTAGCTATTGAGATGGTACAAATTGAAGAGAAGCTAGATCAACAACTAGCCGCTATTTCTGAATTGGTTTCTTCTATGCAGCCAGCTTATCGAGAGATTACACAACCGATATTTATTGCTCAATCAGGACAAGATAACTTAATTAATCCGCAAGTAGCAGTAAAATTTAAAGAAGAACTTGTTAAAGCAAAAATTGATTTTAAATGGTATGAAAATAGTACACACGTCATTACAGTAGGTGTAGATAAAAGAGAGTTAGAAAAGGATGTAATCTATTTCCTATCTGATTTAAATTGGAATGGAGAGTAAAATGAATGAAAAATAATCAAACAATAAAAGAGGCTATCTTAGTATACATGAACGAACAAGATCAAATGTCTTTCAAAGTAAAAGAATTAAGTGAAGGAATGAAGTTGAATAGTTCAGCTGATTTTAAAATGCTTGTTTCAACATTAGCTGAAATGGAGCGCGAAGGAACGATTTTTCTTAACAAAAAAGGTGAGTTTAAACTAGCTGAAAAAAATGCTGTCTTATCAGGTGTTTTTCGAGCAAGTGATCGCGGATTTGGTTTTGTATCGATTGAAGATGAAGAAAACGATATTTACATTCCCATCAATCAGACGAATTTTGCATTAGATGGAGATATCGTTACAGTAGACATTCTTCGCCCAGCGGAACCATGGTTTGATAAAGGCGCTGAAGGCCGAGTTAAAGCGATTGTTGAACGTAAATTCACTCAATTAGTGGGAGAGTTCTTTGCTTATACACAAGAAGGTATTGATGAGACGGGTCTATATGGCTATATTGAACCAAAAGATAAAAAATTGACTGATTTTAGAGTATTTATTGAAGAAAAAGGGATTAAGCCAGTTGATGGAGCGATTGTTTTAGTGGAGTTAACATTGTATCCAGATAAAGAATACCCAAGAAGCATGCAAGGAATTGTTAAATCTATCGTCGGACACAAAAATGATCCGGGTATTGATATTTTAACGATTGTCTATAAACACGGCATCCAAATTGAGTTTCCAGAGGAAGTAATAGCTCAAGCTAATGAAGTACCTGATAAGATAACAGAAAAAGACTGGGTTAACCGCCGTGACTTACGTGATGAAATCGTTGTGACAATCGATGGTGAAGATGCTAAAGATTTAGATGATGCAGTAACGGTTAAAAAATTAGCTAATGGTCACTTTAAATTAGGTGTTCATATTGCGGATGTTTCTTATTATGTAACGGAAAATAGTCCATTAGATAGTGAAGCTTACGACCGTGCAACGAGTGTCTACTTAACGGATCGAGTGATTCCAATGCTGCCACATCGCTTATCAAACGGTATTTGTTCTCTGAATCCAAATGAAGACCGCTTGGCAATGAGTTGTGAGATGGAAATAGATTCAACGGGTAAAGTTGTGAATCACGATGTTTTTCAAAGTGTGATTCGCTCTTATCGTCGCATGAGTTATACACAAGTGAATCAAATTATTATGGATACAGATGAAACAGTGCGCAAAGAAAACGCAGACTTAGTCCCAATGTTCGAAGAGATGGCTGAGCTGCATAAGATTTTAGAAGGCAATAGAAAAACACGTGGAGCAATTGATTTTGAATCTCCAGAAGCCAAAATCATTGTTGATCCCCAAGGACATCCGTTAGATATTGTTTTACGTGAAAGAGGGATTGGCGAGCGCATCATAGAGTCTTTCATGCTTGCAGCCAACGAAACCGTATCAGAACATTTTACACATCTAAAAGTTCCTATGATTTATCGTGTCCATGAGCAACCAGATAGCGATCGGATGCAAAAATTCATGGAATTCGTTACGGCCTTTGGTATTTCTGTAAAAGGCTTAAGTGAAAATGTTTCACCAAAAAGTTTGCAAAAAGTGTTAAGAAGCGTTGCAGGTAAGCCTGAAGAAACAGTGATTTCAACTATGCTGTTGCGTAGTATGAAACAAGCTAAATATGATGTTGAACCTTTAGGACATTACGGTTTGGCGGCTGACTATTATTCTCATTTTACGTCACCAATTAGACGCTACCCTGATTTAATTTTACACCGTTTGATTCGTTCATACAGTGAAAATGGTACGGGAGCAGATCAAAAAGATAAGTGGAATAGTCTTCTTCCAGATATTGCTATTCAAAGTTCTAAAATGGAACGTCGCGCTGTAGATGCTGAAAGAGAAACAGATGCACTCAAGAAAACAGAATATATGGTTGATAAAGTTGGCGAAACATTCACAGGAATTATTGGTTCAGTATTGAGATTTGGCTTGTTCATTGAATTACCAAATACTGTTGAAGGTTTGGTTCATATTTCTAATATGAAAGATGACTACTACAACTATGTTGAAGAACAACTGATGTTAGTTGGCGAACGTACAGGAGTCGTTTACCGTATTGGCCAAAAGGTTACCATTAAAGTAACGAAAGCAAATCCTGAAACGCGTGAAATTGACTTTGAATTGATACCTGATCCTGATGCACCAAAAGCAGATTCTTTTACACAATTGAAAAAAAGCAACGACAAAGATAAAAAGAAATCAGGAAACCGTAAACCAGATAGACAAAAACAAGCTAAAGGTTCGGTAAATAAAAAAACAAGGTATCCAGCTAAAGAGAGTAAGAATGCTAGTTCTGATGATAAAAAGAAAAATAAACCGTTTTATAAAGACGTTGCTAAAAAAGGCAAAACTAAAAAGAAACGTAGTTAAGCGAGTAGGGAGGCAAAAAAATGCCCAAAGGAGAAGGGAAACTGCTGGCTCAAAATAGAAAAGCACGATTTGATTATACTATTTTAGACACAGTTGAAGCAGGAATGGTTTTAAAAGGAACAGAAATAAAGTCTATTAGAGCAGCTCGAATAAACTTAAAAGATGGCTTTGCACGGGTTCGTAATGGAGAGATATTTTTACACAATGTTCATGTTAGTCCGTATGAGCAAGGCAATCAATTCAATCACGACCCTTTACGTACAAGAAAATTACTGATGCATAAAAAGCAAATAGCTCGTCTAGAAAATGAGATGAAAGGGAGCGGGAATACCCTCGTTCCTTTGAAAGTTTATCTTAAGGATGGTTATGCTAAAGTATTAATTGGTGTAGCAAAAGGAAAGAAAAATTACGATAAACGAGAAGATCTAAAACGTAAGGATCAAAAACGTGATTTAGCTAGATCAATGCGAGAAAGATAAAATAGAATAAAAAGAAAAGTAGTCTGGACATGTAACTATGTTTAGGCTTTTTTTATAAAATAAAGCTCTTTTGAAAGTGCCTTATAAGAGTGTTTTTGTTTTTCATTTGGTATACTTAATAGATAATAAAAGAAAGAAGGGTTCTTATGTCCGTTTATGATTATTTAGTTACAGAAATCGGTGGAGAGGAAGTTTCACTTAGTAAATATCAAGGCAAACCTTTATTGATTGTAAATACAGCTAGTAAATGTGGTCTTGCTCCTCAGTTTGAAGGGTTAGAAGCATTGTATAAAAAATACAATGACCAAGGTTTTACTGTTTTAGGTTTTCCATCAAACCAATTTATGAATCAGGAACCTCTTTCAAATGAAGAAATTGCAGGTCATTGTCAGATGACGTACAATATCTCTTTTCCTTTACATGAGAAGATAAAAGTCAATGGAACCGATGCTAGTCCTTTGTATAAGTATTTAGTTGAACAAACGGGCAATAAACTAATCAAGTGGAATTTCACTAAATTTCTTATTGGTAAAGATGGAGAAATTATTGAGCGCTTTGGTTCGATGACTAAACCTGAAAAAATAGAGGATTCAATTATTGCAGCTTTGAATGCTGATTAAGTTTAAACGAATGGAATAAGTTGAAGAGTTTGGAACAAAATCTAAAATGTAGAGCTTTTTGCTAAAATAGAAATGATAAGAAGGCTTGAAATCAATGTTTGTAAAATTGATTTCAAGCCTTTTTTAGTTTCAATTAGTTATGCCCCAATTTTTGAGAGATTAAACTGGTTAGTTTCAGTTAGTTGATTTATGATAAGATAAACTGGTATACATAAAAATCCAAAAGGAGAATGAGGATGAGTAGTAAAAATAAATACTTAGATTTATTAGCTAAAGAGTATCCGACAATCGGAGAAACAACAACCGAGATTATCAATTTAGAAGCTATCATGAATTTGCCAAAAGGGACAGAGCATTTTTTGAGTGACATTCACGGAGAATATGATGCATTTCAGCACGTTTTACGCAATGGTTCAGGAAATATCAAAGAAAAAATCAATGAAGTTTTTAGTGAACGCTTAAGTACCAAAGATAGAAATACACTAGCGACGTTAATTTACTATCCTGAAGAGAAAATAAAAAACTTGAGCGAAATAATAGACGAAATCCAAGAGATGGATGAATGGTATCGCCTGACTTTATCTCGGTTAATTGAATTATGTGTCTACGTTGCTTCAAAATATACTAGTTCAAAAGTTCGAAAATCCTTGCCTGTTGAATTTGCTTATATTATTGAAGAATTACTATCTAAAGATACTAGTTTTCCTAACAAAGAAGATTATTACAGTAAAATTATCCAAAGTATTCTTTCTTTAGATCGAGCTCCACAGTTTATCACCGCTATTTCATATCTGATTCAACGTTTAGTGGTGGACCATTTACATGTCGTAGGAGATATTTACGACAGGGGCCCTTATCCTGATAAAATTATTGATACGTTAATGGATCATCATTCTGTTGATATACAGTGGGGAAATCACGATATTTTATGGATGGGAGCAGCTAGTGGCTCAGCGGTTTGCATTGCGAACGTACTCAGAATATCAGCTCGGTACAATAATCTTGAAATTATTGAAGATGCGTACGGTATTTCGCTGCGACAGTTGCTAACGTTTGCGGAGATGACTTATACGCAAGAGGTAACAGAAGGATTTTATCCCAAAATTGATAAAGAAAAGATTGATTTTTTTGAAGAAGAAATTAGACAAATAACAAAGATGCATCAAGCGATTGCCATTATCCAATTTAAATTAGAAGGAACTATTATTAAAAGACAACCAAATTTTAAAATGGATGATCGAATGCTTTTGGATAAAATTGACTATGAAAAAGGGACCATTTTGATAAATGGAAAAATCTATCCGCTAACAAATACGTACTTTCCAACAATTGATCCAGAGAATCCTTATCAATTAACCAAAGAAGAAGAAAGTATTGTAGATAAATTAATCTATGCTTTTAAAACAAGTGAGCGACTTCAAAAACACATTTCTTATTTGTACAATAAAGGCAATATGTATTTGACTTATAATGATAATTTGTTGTTCCATGGCTGTGTTCCTTTGAATGAAGATGGCAGTTTTATACCATTTAAAATTCGAGAAAATACATATAGTGGCAAAGCTTTATTGGATAAATTTGAAGAAGTGCTTCGTAAGGGTTATTTGACTAGAGACAAAGAAAATAAAGAAAAGCATTTAGATATTATCTGGTATCTGTGGACTGGTGCAGCCTCTTCTCTTTTTGGAAAAAATCAAATGACAACGTTCGAACGGTATTATATCGAAGACAAAGAAACCCATGTAGAAAAGAAAAATGCTTATTATAATTTACGCAACGATGTCACGACGTGTGAAAATATCTTGGTTGAATTTGGGTTAGATCCGACTAAAGGCCATATTATCAATGGCCATACACCCGTCAAAGAAAAACGAGGAGAAGATCCGATTAAAGCAGACGGCCGCATGATTGTTATTGATGGAGGCTTTTCTAAAGCTTATCAACACACAACAGGTCTAGCTGGTTATACTTTACTCTATAATTCATTTGGCATGCAATTAGTTTCTCATCAGCCGTTTACTTCGGTTAAACACGCTATCGAAGACGAATTTGATATCATGTCTACAAGACGTGTTGTTGAACGTGAAATGGACCGCAAAAAAGTAAGAGAAACAGATACCGGTAGACGTCTGACAGAACAAGTAAAAGATTTGAAAATTTTATTGACAGCTTACTATGAAGGAGAAATTCTTCAAAAAATTGAAAAGAAACCTTACTGACTAAATCTTATTGAGTAGGCTCACTAGGTGACTATTTTTGGTACAATAGAAGATGAGTATAGGTAAAAGACAAGAAATGATAACCAATTGGAGGAGATTTTTTTGAGTAAAGGCTGTACCTTTTATTTTATTCGACATGGCGAAACGTATTTGAATTTGTATAGAAGAATGCAAGGATGGAGTAATATTCAATTGACTGAAAAAGGAAGCGACGACGTTCGTAGAAGTGGAAAAGGTTTAGCAGATACTAAATTTGATGCAGTATACTCTAGTGATCTTAGTCGCACAATTGAAACAGCTGGCATTATCTTAGAAGAGAATAATACTGCTGATAATTTGACAATTCATGCTATGCCTGAATTAAGAGAAGTGTTTTTTGGCTCATTTGAAGCGCAAGGTGTTGATGAAGTAAAAGCTAGCATTAGTGAAGCAATGGGCTATTCAACAGTAGGAGATTTTTGGTCAAATTCTACAGTCCCTGAGCAAATGGATGCAACAAAAGAAGCGGATCCTTATCATCATGCTGAAAATTATCTTGAATTTTGGACTCGGATTGAAAAAGGATTAATCGAGTTAATCAAGACGCATCGTGATACTGGCGATACGGTTTTGGTTGTAGCACACGGCAATACAATCCGTTATCTTTTAAACGGATTAGTACCTGAACTAGTGGATCCACAGCCATTATTAAATGCAAGTGTATCGAAAGTAAGTTATTCTGATGGCCTGTACCATTTAGAGAGCTACAACCAAGTAAATCATTTCAAAGACTTATAAAAAAGTGTGCGGATCTTAAAGGAGATAATAAATGTGAAACCAAAATCATTTGTGTTTTTTGATTTAGATGGTACGTTATTAAATGATAAATCAAAAGTTGAACCCGAAGTAATAAAAGCATTAGAAAAAATGCAAGCTAATGGACATATCCCTTTTATCGCAACCGGTCGTAGTCCATTAGAAATTCAATTTGTCTTAGACTCAACACCGATTAATTCTTTTATCGCTCTAAATGGTCAATATATTGTGTATCAAGGAAAAGAAGTTTACCGTAGTAGCATTCCGAGAGAGACACTTGTACGTTTAAAACAGGCTACAAAAGAACGAGATTTTGCTCTATCCTTTTATACAGCTAATAAAATAAGAACGACTAAGCAAACAACTGCCTTGAATGAGGCATATGCCTTTATCCATGCGCCTGTTCCACTAATAGATTCTTCTTTGCATTTAAGAGAAGAGATACTAATGGCGTTAATCCTGAGTACAAATAAAGCAAAGGATGCTTATTTTAAAGAGCACTTTCCAGAATTATCTTTTTATCGTAATACGCCCTATAGTATAGATACTATTCCAAGAGGAAATTCTAAAGCTACAGGTATTACAGAGTTAATGAAGAAAATGGCTTTAGAGGGCCTTCCAACCTATGCATTTGGAGATGGCTCTAACGATATAGAAATGTTAGAACACGTTGATTATAGTATTGCAATGGGCAATGGATTGCCTATTTTGAAGGAGCAAGCCAGTTACACTACTTCCGACAATACTAAAGGTGGTATTATTGAAGGGCTATCCTATTTTAATTTAATTTAGAGTATTTGCGATTTAAAAGGAGGATAAGTAGACTTTTTATCTCATACTAAAAAAATATCATACACAAGTCATTTAATGGAGTAGTTTATTTACTCCGTTTTTTTGTGTTTTCTTCACATAAAAACTCTTCTCATTATAGGAGTAAAGAGTCTAACTCAATGCTTACTTGTTTAAATAGAACAAATTATATTGTAGTGTTTTAGCTTATTTGCACAATGTAATTAGAATAAAAAGTGCTTACAATAAAATATATGACGAATGACTTGAAAAATAAAATCGGCTTATTTTAATAAGCTTACAAAAAGGAGGAATGAACAGAATAGGTGTCAAACAAGAAGGCA
Source organism: Carnobacterium sp. (assembly GCA_020431645.1). Lineage (GTDB taxonomy): Bacteria > Bacillota > Bacilli > Lactobacillales > Carnobacteriaceae > Carnobacterium_A. Next base: position 10,577 of record JAGQHW010000059.1, read on the forward strand.
AATTTTTATCTATTCTTTTTTGCCACTCGTGGCTTAAGACCTTAGTCGCTACGAGAGATTAGGCTATGTCTGGTCAAAAACTAGAACTACAATCTAAAAATCAAATGGAAAGTAGGCTAACCAATGACTGAAATAGAGATGGTTAAGGTAACAGAAAAAGACTTGCATCAATTGATTCAAACGAAACTTGAAAAAGCGGGACTTTCTAAAGAACACGCTAATGGAGTTGCGGAGACACTTGTTTTTGCAGATGCACATGGGATTCATTCCCACGGAGCAGTTCGCGTAGATTACTACGCTGAACGAATTTCAAAAGGCGGCAGCAATGTTACTCCTAATTTTAAATTTAATCAAACAGGTCCAAGTACGGGAGTTTTTGAAGCAGATAATGGTGTAGGCCATGTAGCTGCGAATGAAGCTTTAAAAGAAGGTATAAAGTTAGCTAAAGAGACAGGTATTGGAGTCGTTGGTGTTCATCAAATGGGCCATAGTGGTACAATGGCATACTTTGTAGAACAAGCAGCAAACCAAGATCTAATCGCTTTATCTGTCTGTCAATCAGATCCAATGGTTGTTCCATTTGGTGGATCAGAACCTTATTTTGGAACAAATCCGATTGCATTTGCTGCACCTAGAGCAGGACACAAGCCAGTTGTTTTTGATATGGCAACAACGGTCCAAGCGTGGGGAAAAATCTTAGATGCACGATCACGTAATGTAGCTATCCCAGATACTTGGGCAGTCGATGGAAATGGAGCACCAACAACAGACCCACATAACGTTAAAGGATTATTGCCAATTGCCGGACCAAAAGGTTATGGGTTAATGATGATGGTCGATATTTTATCTGGTACATTATTAGGGCTACCATTCGGTAAAAATGTTTCTTCTATGTACACAGATATTACAGCTGGTCGTAATTTAGGACAGTTGCATATTTTAATCAATCCAAGTTTTTTCACTGATTTAACAGAGTTTAAAGAAAATATCAACAAAATGGTAGAAGAGCTACATGCAGTTAAACCAGCTAAAGGTTTTGATCACGTTCTTTACCCGGGTGAGTTATCGAATATTGTTGCAAAAAAATATTCAAAAGATGGCATTCCCATCGTTAAAGAAATTTATGATTATTTGAAAAGTGAGACCATTCATTTTGATAATTACGATAAAGCAGATGCCTTTGGTGAAAGATAAGAAGGAAATTTTTAATTTAATGCACTAAATACTCTTTTTATAGATAAATAGTTAGACGCAATTATTTTAATCAAGACCATAGATATGGAGGAATTAAAAAATGGAACAATCAACTAAAACAAAGCCTAGAGTAGTTAATGGGGCAACATATGTATCAGATAAATATTGGTGGAAAACAGTCGCCCTTTTCTTCTTCGGATGGGTATTAATGTATGCAGATAGAACAATTTTAAACCCTATCATGCCACAAATTGCTAAAGAATTCGATTTAAGCAATGCACAATTAGGTTTAGTAAGTAGTGTTTTCTTCTTAACTTACGCAATTACACAAATTCCATTTGGAGTAATCGGCGATAAGTATGGTAGAAAAATGGTTATTGCTATCGGTTTTGTTTTCATGGGAATCGCAACCTTATTTAGTGGAATCGTTTCAGGTTTCGGTATGTTTATGATTTTCAGAGCTCTTACAGGTGTAGGCCAAGGTTCATATTATGGTCCACAGTATGCCTTATCAACTGAAGCCATTCCAACAAAAAACTTGACACTTGGAAATGCTATCATCAACAGTGGTATGGCGTTAGGTACTTCTGCTGGATTCTTAATTTCAAGTAAATTAGTTTTAGAAAACGGTGAGCACTGGACATTACCATTTAAAATTATGGCCATTCCAACGGTTATTGTAGGTTTATTATTCTTCTTCCTTTTAAAAGAAAAAGTTGTACGTCCAGAAGATCAAAAAGCTGCTGATGATACAGTAGGTGATAACGATCCTGCTGAAGTTGTTAAGAAAGTATCATTAGGTGCTATCTTTAGAAATCGTAACCTTGTTTTAACATTTGTTTTATGTTTTTGCTCACTTTACGGATTCTTTGTGGTGTTAACATGGTTGCCACAATTTCTACAAGTTGAACGTGGATTTGAAGGAACAAGTGTTGGTTTTATTTCTTCTTTAGTTCCTTGGGCTTCAATCCCTGGAGCATTATTATTTGCTCGTTTATCAGATAAATTTAAACGTACAAAAATATTCGTTTACACATTAGTTCCTGTAGCAATGCTTTCTATTTTTTCTATTGCTTTTGTAGAAAACCGCACATTATTAATCGTAGCTTTAATTGCTTACGGTTTGACTGGTAAATTAGCATTAGACCCTATTTTAGTCGCTTTTGTTGCTAAAAACGCACCAAAAGGTTCTTTATCTACTGCTTTAAGTGCTTATAACTTTATCGGTATGTCTAGTTCTATTATTGCTCCTTTCTTAACAGGTTGGATTACAGACCAATTTGGCTCAATGCAATTAGGTTTCTATCTAGCTGCTGCACTATTAGTAGTCGGAATGATTGTCTTTAGCTTCGTTAAAGAGGATGAAGTCGTTGCCTTTAATTAAAAAGCTACATTGATTTAAAGTTAAACCTCTTCGCTATTCAAAATGTATTCCATAGAATGGATGCTAAAAAAAGTCTCCTCTGTTAAGTGAACCCTTAAGTTTAGATTTGAAAAATCTAAACTTAGGGATTTTTTTGTATGGCAAAATATAGTTTTGAACTTTGGCTCTAGATTATCAAGAGTTATTAAG
>JAGQHW010000005.1 GCA_020431645.1 Carnobacterium sp.
TATGTTGGGTTTAAAAGCTATTTGAATTAGTTTACTAGTATTTTCCGTAAGAGTCAAGCAGAGAATAATAAATAAAAAGGAAAACTATTCAGATAAATAGATGGTTCGATTTCCTAATGGTTGAAGTGGTCGGTTTGTTTTTCCGACATTTTCTTTAAAGGCTTGTAATAAACCTTTACGCATGTAAGTTTGATTTTTAAACACAACCCAATTAACTGGTCCAATAGTTGGTGGAGTTGTTAAAGAACCAGTATAATGAAAGAATTGTTTTTTTATGGGCAATAATTTCGCTACATCAACAGGTACTAGCAATCCTCTTCCTGATACTCTCGGGTTTAAAGCTAGACTATCTAAGCGAGATTTCTCTAAATTTGCTGGTTCCTTGTTAGGAATGACCATAATTGCTAATACTAATAGGTCATTTTCTTTGGATCTATGCACCAAATGCATTTCTAAAGGAAACGATTCATGATTAATTTGGTGTTCACTCGGTAGATGAAAATGAATATCATCCAAGATATATCTTTTATGATTAAAAAAGAGAACATTGACTTCCTGTCCTGATAATGGAGTCAAATGAACGGTGTGATTAAAAAATGACGTCTCAAAATTTGTCAAATGATATCTTGTATTCATCGTTTTCTGATATTGATTTTTTTTAGCGCTCTGTTCACATAATTGAATAGGCGATTGTAAGCTTTCATTTTCTGCTTTTTTAAAGGCTTCACATATATTTTTCCAATTTTCTGGTCTGCGTTCTCCTTCATAATACCAATCCATTTTTTTCTCCTTTACTTATCATCCATTTATACAGCAACGCAATTAAATCATACCTTTTTCAGTAGATTTTTCCAACTAATTTATCTTCTGTCTAAATAATGGTATAATTATAAAGGGAAAAATAAAGAAAATAAGTAACTAACTCTCCAGTATTTTATGTTTAAAAATAGAATAAGCTAGTTTTTCGCTTAAGTATGGAAAGAAGGGCAACTAATATGTCATTTGATGGAATATTCACTCATGCAATGGTAGATGAATTAAGAATGGGCCTTAAAAATGGCCGTGTATCAAAAGTACAACAACCTTACAAAAATGAAATCATTCTTGTCATGCGAGCAAATGGTAAAAATCATAAATTGTTATTATCTGCTCATCCAAGTTATGCAAGAATTCAACTAACAGAAATTCCTTATGAAAACCCTAGTTCTCCTCCTAATTTTTGTATGGTTATGCGTAAGCATTTAGAAGGAGCTGTTTTAGAAGATATCCAACAAGTCGGCAATGATCGAATGATTCATTTTACGTTTAAAAGTCGTGATGAGTTAGGTGATATCCAAAATGTGATGTTAATTGTGGAATTAATGGGCAGACACAGTAATCTCTTTTTAGTCGAGCAAGATACTAACCGTATCATTGATACCATTAAACACGTTCCGGTAAGTCAAAATACTTTCCGAACAATGATGCCTGGTTCAACGTATGTTAATCCACCTTACCAAGAAAAGTTAAATCCTTTTGAGGTTAGTCCGATAAAAGCTATGTATACTAGTGAAAATCAGGAAGACTTATCTTTGCAACAACGTATTCAAACACAATACCAAGGGATTGGTTCTGAAACAGCTAAAGAATTATCTTATCGTTGTGAAGATCAATTAGATAACTTAAAACCAACACTCGAATCATTCGTTAACGTTATACGACAAAGAAAACTTGAGCCTACTTTAACAACTTTTAATAAGAAGTTGTTTTTCACACCTGTTCCCTATCTTAGTTTAGATGGTGAAACAGAAACATATCCTACTTTAAGTATTTTATTAGATCAGTATTATCAAGTCAAAGCTGAAAAAGATCGTGTACAACAACAAGCCTCTGATTTGATCCATATCGTTCAAGTAGAATTACAACGTAACGTTAAAAAAATGAAAAAACTTGAAAAAACAATGCAAGAAACAGAATTAGCTGATGATTATCGACTTCGCGGAGAAATACTAACCGCTTATTTACATGAACTATACAAAGGTCAAAAAGAAGTCACTTTACCGAATTTTTATGATGATGATCAACCTTTAAAGATTAACTTGAATCCAAGAAGTACTCCTTCTCAAAATGCTCAAAAGTATTTTTCAAAATACCAAAAGTTAAAAAATGCTATTATTTTTGTAACGGAACAGATTCGATTAACAAAAGAAGAGATTGATTATTTAGATTCTGTTTCTACACAATTAGAATTAGCTACACCAAAAGACGTTGCTGAAATTAAGGAAGAATTAGTTCAACAGGGTTATTTGAGAAAAAAATACAAAAAAAATCAGAAAAAGCAAAAGAAACAAAAAGCTAGTAGTCCTGATAAATATATTTCTAGTGATGGCGATACTATCCTAGTAGGAAAAAATAATTTACAAAATGACTTATTGACAATGAAAACCGCTAAAAAGTCAGATATTTGGCTTCACACGAAAAATATTCCAGGTTCTCATGTTATTATTCAAAACAATAATCCTTCCGAACAAACAATTAGTGAAGCAGCAAATATTGCAGCTTATTTTTCTAAATCTCAACTTTCAGCTTCTTTTCCCGTTGATGTTGTAGAAGTCAAGAAAATTAAAAAACCCAACGGTGCAAAACCAGGATTTGTTATTTATGAAGGGCAACAAACGGTTTTTGTGACACCAGATAAAGACTTAGTCAAAAAATTAAAGGAATAAACATTATCTACTATACGCTCTTTCTATCTCACAAGTCGTTTTTTCTTATTTAACGCCTTTAAATCAACTTAAAAACTTGCTAAAGTCTATTAAATAAGCTTTAGCAAGTTTTTTCAATTTAATTAATCATTCCAATGAATAGGGTCTTGTTTCCATTTTTTCAAAAGCGTCATTTCCTCATTTGAAATAGCGCTAGTTTCTAAGGCAACTTCGGTCAATGTTGTATAATCTGTTAATGTCTTCATAGACAGCTGATTCTTTTTAAAATTGTCGACTCCTTTTGGTAATTCATAAGTAAAAATAGCTGCTATCCCTAGAACAATAGCTCCATTACTCTTGAGTGCACTTGCTGCCTCTAAGACGCTTCCTCCTGTTGAAATTAAGTCTTCTATAACAACTACTTTTTGTCCTGGCAAAAGTCTGCCTTCAATTTGATTCCCTTTACCGTGTTCTTTAGCTTTTCCTCGAATATAAATCATCGGTAAATCTAATAAATCAGCAACCCATGCCGCATGAGGTATGCCAGCTGTAGCAGTTCCTGCTATAACTTCTGCATCAGGATAGTCCTTTTTTATTAACTCAGCCATACTTTTCGCAATTTCTTTTCGTACAATTGGGTAGCTCATTGTAATTCTGTTATCACAATAAATAGGACTTTTTAGACCACTTGCCCAAGTAAAAGGATTAGCTGGACTTAAACTAACTGCCTCAATATCTAGTAAGTGTTTGGCAATAATTTGTTTGGTTGTCATTTAATTTTCGACTCCGTTCCATTGGTTTTTAATTGAATGATACGCTGCTACTGGATCTTTTGCTAATGTAATTGGGCGTCCAACAACAATAAAGCTTGCTCCATTTTTTCTAGCAAAATCTGGTGTAGCAATTCTTTTTTGATCCCCTTGTTCGTCAGTCTTTAATCGTATTCCTGGTGTAACACACAAAAAATTAGTAGAGGTTTGTTCTTTAATTAAACGAGCTTCCAATGCAGAGCAAACTACACCATCTAAACCAGCAGACTGCGTCAATTTTGCATAGTGGACAACACTCTCCAATAAAGGAACAGTGATTAATTGCTCTGTTTGCATCGCTTTTTGAGTAGTCGACGTCAACTGTGTTACTGCTATTAGTTTAGGACGTTCTTTTCCAGCTGGTGTTCCAGCAATGATCCCTTCCATCGCAGCTTGCATCATTTCTTTTCCACCTGCAGCATGAACATTTATCATATCAATATCTAAAGCTGCTAAACCTTGCATAGAACGTTTAACAGTATTAGGAATATCATGCAATTTTAAGTCTAAAAAAATTTCATGTCCTAGACTTTTAATGTATCGAACGATTTCTGGACCATTTTGATAGTATAATTCCATCCCAACTTTTACAACTAATGATTCTTCTTTAAATTCATTTAAAAATTGTTTGATTTCTGAGCTTGTAGAAAAATCTAATGCAACAATTGGTTTAGTTTTCATTTAATCTGCCTTCTTTCACTTCTTTTATTAATCCTTCAATACTTTCTATTCCTAATTCTTTCATTCTAACAGGCAATGCTTCAATTAGTTCTTTGCATACTAGGGGATTATTGTATTGGGCTGTCCCAATAGCAACGGCACTAGCTCCCGCCATAATCATCTCTAATACATCATCAACAGTTGATACACCGCCCATTCCGATTATCGGAATGGAAACAGCTCTGGAAACTTGGTAAACCATTCTTATTGCTATCGGCTTAATACCTGAGCCAGATAATCCACCTGTTTTATTAGAAAGAATTGGTTTTCGTGTCTTTAAATCAATGACCATACTAGAAAACGTATTGATCATACTAATGCCATCAGCACCACCTTGTTCAGCTGCTTGAGCAATAGCGACAATATCTGTCACATTAGGAGTTAATTTTACATAGACTGGCAAAGTTGCTACTTTTTTAACCGCTTCTGTCATTGAACGGACAGCTTCAGGATTTGAACCAAACGTTAGTCCACCTTCTGCAACATTCGGGCAAGATACGTTTAATTCAAGAGCTTTTACATAAGGAGACTGACATAATTTTTTTGTCACCTCAACAAATTCAGCGGTTGTATTCCCTGCTACACTAGCAATAATCGGTGTATCAAACTCTTTTAGAGCTGGTAATTTTTCATTTACAATCACATCGACGCCTGGATTTTTTAATCCTATTGCATTTAAAATACATGTATCTAACTGATAATAAGTAGGCTCTGGATTACCTACTCGAGCCTGACTTGTAGTCGATTTAATAATAATAGCTCCTAGAATATTGTAGTCAAACTTGCCCATATGTCTTTCACCAAAGCCAAATGTTCCACTAGAAGGCATGATTGGATTTTTAAGATGAAGTCCTGGTAAATGAACACTTAATTGAGTCATTTATTTTCCTCCTAATTAGTCGTTTATTTTTTGAAAATTTCTAGTTTTTATAATGGCTGAGTCATAAATGTTCTAGCCTCTAGCACACTTAAGATAGCTGCAGCTGTATCTAATGAAGTCAATAAGGGGATTCCGTGTTCGATAGTACTTTTTCGAATCAACTCACCATCTTTTGCCCCTTTTTTAGTCCGACCGATTGTATTAATAACGAGTTGAACTTTCCCTCTAGCAATGATATCTAAAATATTTTCTTCTTTTCTTTCATCCAGTTTTGCTATCGATTGGACAGGTATATTTTTGTTTTTCAAAAATTTCTCTGTTCCACTTGTTGCAATAATCTGATAACCTATTTGATGAAATCGCTCTGCAATAGCGTAACACTCTTCTTTATCTTTATCTGTGAGCGTCAATAAAACTGTTCCATAATCGGCTAAATGTAACGAACTCGCTTCAAAAGCTTTGTAAAGAGCTTTCTCAAGTGTCCGATCACTTCCCATCACTTCACCAGTTGATTTCATTATCGGACCCAACAGAGCATCCACCTTTTGTAACTGAGCAAAAGAAAAGACAGGTGTTTTCACATGAACCTTACTAGACTCTGGCACTAGCTCGTCTTGGTAGCCTTGATTCTTTAGTGATTGGCCTAAGATACTATTGGTCGCCACCTCTGTTATAGGTATATTGGTTATTTTACTTAGAAATGGTGCCGTTCGACTAGCATGAAAATGCACGCTATTGAGATAGACTTGATCTTCAAAGACAACAAATTGACTCGTCATTAACCCAATACACCCTAAGTGGTTGGCTAATTGTTTTGTGTATTGAATAATCAGTTGTTTTATTTCTGGCTTCAATGATTGAGTTGGATAGACAGCCATTGAATCTCCCGAATGGATACCAGAGCGTTCGATGTATTCAACAATACCTGGAATTAAAATAGCCTCACCATCACTTATTGAACTGACTTCTACTTCTATTCCATTAAGATATTGGGTGATAAAGAAAGTCGAATGAGTAAGCGAGCGTTTCATAAATTTTTCCAACTCTAGTTGATTATCAATCAGATCAATCTTGTTTTCATTGAGTCGAACAACTGGTTGAATCAGTATCGGATACCCTATTTGCTTGGCACTAAAAAGAGCTTCTTTTTTAGTTGCTACACTAGAGCTTATGGCTATTGGAATTCCTGAATGAGTGAGTGCTTCTTCAAACGTTATTGGATTGTTGCTATTGAGACTATCTAAAAAAACATTCCCTAATATTGAAACACCTAATAGCTTCAACGATTTTGCTAAGGCAGCAGCTGTTTGTCCACCAAACTGAAAAATCACTCCAACAGGATTTTCTAAATAAATCACATTCATAATGTCTTCTAATGTTAAAGGTTCAAAATACAATTTATCTGATAGTAAAAAGTCAGTTGAAACCGTTTCAGGATTATTGTTTAAACTAATTGCCTCATAATCCGCTTTTTGAATGGCTTTAATCGCATGAAAAAGGGCATGGTCAAATTCCATTCCTTGACCAATTCGTGCTGGTCCAGAACCTAAAACTAAAATAGATTTCTTAGCGGTTGGCATGCTTTCGTTTTCTTCTTCGTACGTACTATAAAAACCAGCACTCTTTGTTTTTCGCTCCAGAGAATACGGACCTAATTGCTTATAAACGGGTATAATCTTATTAGTGTAACGAAAGTCTCTGACTATTGATTCAGTAGTTTGCCAAAGTAATGAAATAAATGCATCTGAAAACCCAAAAGATTTAGCATAAAGTAACGTCTCTTGATCAAATAAATGGTTGATCAGTTTTTTTTCAATTTCAACAATATGAGCTAACTTATCTAAGAAAAATAAATCAATGGCTGTTTTTTCAGCTAATGTTACGATTGGGTACTCCCTACGGATAATTTCCACTAAATAAAACAACCGATTATCTTGTGCAAGACTGACTTTTTGAAGGACTTCTTCATCTGAAGCGGCAGATAAGTCTGCTAAGTATAGATGAGAAACTCCTATTTCTAAAGAACGAACAGCTTTTAATAAGGATTCTTCTACCGTTCGTCCAAATGCCATTGCTTCTCCAGTTGATTTCATTTGTAGTCCTAGTTTTCGGTCACCTTTTTCAAATGTATCAAATGGCCAACGTGGAATTTTTGAAACGATGTAATCCATTGCTGGTTCAAATTCAAAAATGAACTCACCCGTTTCCGAATTTTTGATTTCATCCATTGAAAATCCAACAGCTAACTTTGCTGCTGTTCTTGCAATTGGATAGCCAGTCGCTTTACTCGCTAATGCTGTTGAACGATTGACACACAAATTCACTCCTAAAATGACGTAATTTGAAGAAAATGGTTCAAGAGCAAAGCGAATAGTGCAGCTTCCTTTAATACTTAAAGCACGAATAATAGTTAAAGAAGCATCACGAAGCAGTTGATGTTGCTTGTCTGTTAATGTTTGAGTAGGAGAAAATACAATGGAATCTCCTGTATGTATACCCACAGGGTCAAAATGTTCTAATTGACAAATAACCATTGCTTGATTTTTCTGATCACGAATCACTTCGTACTCTACTTCTTTATAACCAGAGACTTGTCTTTCGACCAAACATTTATTAATAGGTGAACGTATTAAACTTTTAGTTAGTGCGTTTTCTAATTCTGTTAAATTAGTGCAATTTACTTTAACAGACCCCACTTTATTGCTCATTGACATTACGATCAAAGGAAAAGATACCTGTTCAGAGAAAAGTACCGCTTCTTCAATGGTCTGAACCACTCTACTTTCAAGTGTAGGCTCCTTTAGTTCTTTCATTAATTCTTTAAATAAATCTGGATACTCTGTCGTTTTTATAGCTTCCAGGGTCACTCCTAATAACTCAATGCCTAGCTCATCTAGTAGTCCTGAATCTGCTAGTTCCATTGTTGCATTTAAAGATGTCCGACCACCTAAAGTTGGAATCAAGGCATCTGGTCGTTCTTTTCGCAAAATTTTAGAAATAAACTCTACTGTTAAGGGCTCGATATACACGCGATCAGCCATTCCTTTATCGGTCATAATCGAAGCAGGATTTGAATTTATTAAAATCACTTCGTATCCTTCTTCTTTAAGCGATAAACAAGCTTGAGTTCCAGCATAGTCAAACTCTGCAGATTGCCCAATAATCGTTGGACCAGAACCTATAATAACTATTTTTTTTAAGTCTAGTCGTTTTGTCATACACCCTTTTTCTCCTTCCAATCATCAACTGATGCCATGAATTGATCAAATAGATGCGTGGCATCATGTGGTCCAGGTGCAGCATCTGGATTAAATTGAACACTAAATGAAGGCAAATAGCGGTGTTTTATCCCTTCAATTGATCCATCGTTTAATTCAATATGAGTAACTGCTAGTACTGTTTGGTCAATAGAATCCGAATCAACTAAAAAGCCGTGGTTTTGCGCTGTTAGATAAAAAGTCCCTGTAGCTAAATCTTTTACTGGATGATTTAGACCCCTATGTCCTACTTTCATTTTTACAACTGTACACCCATTAGCTAACGCCATTAACTGGTGTCCTAAGCCTGTCGCAAACAAAGGTACTTTACTTTGAATAGCTTTAATCATTGTCAAGACCGTGGGTAAATCATTAGGGTTACCAGGTCCATTAGTTAATAAAACTCCATCAGGTTCTAAGTTTAAAATAGACTCAGCTGTTGTATCATACGGTAAGACAGTGACTTGGCAATTGCGTTTATTTAATTCCTTTAATAAACTGTGCTTTAAGCCAAAATCAATTACAATGATTGTGCGCTCATTCCCTGGGCTAACGTATGCTCTTGATGTCGATACTTGTTCGACTTGTTGAATGGGTAAAACAGTTGCTTTTAATTGATCAAAAGCATGCTTGAAATCATCATGTGCATCAACAATTGTGCCACGCATAACGCCTTTATTTTGAAGGAGATGCATCAATTTACGAGTATCCACTCCTGTAATTCCTGGGATTTTTTTATTTTTTAAAAACTCATCTAAATTCATCTGATTATGCCAATTAGAAGGGACACGTGCAAATTCCTTAACAATGACAGCTTTACACGTTGGTTCAATCGATTCATAGTCGTTTCGATTGATTCCTGTATTTCCAATAGAAGGGTAATTAAAAACAATCATTTGTCCATTATAAGATTGATCTGTAATAATTTCTTGGTATCCTGTAACTCCGGTTGTAAACACTACTTCTCCAATAGTATCAATTAAAGAACCAAATCCTTTTCCTTTAAATAGTGACCCATCTTCTAACAGTAGTATTCGATCCATACTTAGCTCTCCCTTTTATAAACAACTTTTCCACCAACAATGGTCATCACTGTTGTGCCTTTCACTTTCCATCCGATAAATGGCGTATTGGTAGCCTTAGATAAAAAATCTTTTGCTAAAAGACTGTTTTCTGTTTTTAAATCAAATAAAGAAATATCTGCTGGATAACCGACTTTAAGAACGCCAGTATGTAATCCAAAAACGGTTGCCGGTTTAACCGTTAACCAACTGACCAATTGTTCTAACGTTACTGTACCAGGCTCTACTAAATAAGTATAAAGCAAAGAAAAAGCTGTTTCACTTCCTGTGATACCAAACGGAGAGTTTTTCATTCCGCCTTTTTTTTCTTCCTCTGTATGTGGTGCATGGTCAGTCGCTATTAAATCAATTGTACCATCTAATAACCCTAAAATCAGAGCTTCTCGATCTTTTTTACTTCTCAAAGGTGGATTCATTTTATAGATACTTGTATCTGAGGGAATATCTTCTTCTGTCAGCAACAAATGATGAGGAGTAACTTCAGCTGTTACCTTTATCCCAGCGCGCTTAGCCTCTCTTATGACTCGCACACTTTCTTTTGTTGAAACATGACAAACGTGGTAATGAGCACCGGTTGCTTCACTAATTAGGACATCTCTAGCGATCTGGCTAGCTTCTGTAATACTTAAGATACCAGGTAAGCCTAACTCTTTATTACGGGTTCCTTCGTGCATCACTCCACCAAATAACAACGAATCATCTTCTGTATGAGCAACAATGGTTGTTTTATTTTTTGCAGCTTCTACCATTGCTTGATACATCGTTCCGGCTGTTTGTACGCCTACTCCATCATTCGTGAAAGCAAATGCTCCGGCAGCTAGTAAGGCTTGTTGATCGGTTAAGTGATCACTTTTTAGCCCCATTGTTATCGGGGCATAGTGTAAAACGTTGATTTGTGCATCTGTTCTAATTTTCTCTTGAATGGCAGTCATTTTTTCGACCGTATCCGGTTCTGGATTCACATTAGGCATCGCACAAATCGTCGTAAATCCCCCTCTTGCTGCAGCCATTGTGCCTGTTTTAATTGTTTCTTTATTAGTATAGCCAGGTTCTCTCAAATGAACGTGAACATCAATTAATCCAGGAGTCATTAAAGCGCCTTTTGCATCGATTGTATCAATAGATAGCCCTTCTTCTTTTGAGAACAACGCTTGTTCATACCCAATAGATTGAATAACCCCTTTATCTACTATCATTTCAATTGGTACAAATTGTCCTTTTTGATTTAATGTAACAGCATTTTTTATCCAGATTGTCATAATCATCCACACTCATCTCTTTTTTATTTTTTATTATTGGTTGCATTAATAGATTATTTCTTACTCATTTCCTTTTATTTTTCTCGTTCATTTTTAGGTAAACAAAAACCCAGCAGTCTAAGAAAGACTGCTGGGTTCTATCCTTTACTACTAACGATTGGTCAAATTAGCGTAGTAAAATGAGATAGTGGCCTTTTGCGTCTCTCTGGACTCAATTAAAGTTTCACATTTATTTTTTTAATTTTTGAATTAAAACATGGTCTTCTCCGTCAATTTCTTGAACAGCAACTTTTATTTGCTCTTCTATTGAAGTAGGAATATTTTTCCCAACAAAATCAGCACGAATTGGCAATTCTCTGTGGCCTCTATCTACTAGGACTGCTAAAGAGATTTTTATAGGTCTTCCAATATCCATTAAAGCATCTAATGCCGCACGAATAGTCCGTCCAGTAAACAAGACATCATCAATTAAAATGACTTGCTTGCCTTCAATACTAACGGGAATACTGGATCCTTTTATTTCAGGCTCTGAATCCGTACTTGTATGAACATCGTCACGGTATAAAGAGATATCCAATTCTCCTACTGGGATAGTTACTCCTTCAAGTTCTTTCATTCGATTAGCAATACGCTGGGCAAGATAAATGCCTCTTGTCTTTATTCCAACAAGAACCAAGTCTTCTAGTCCTTTATTTTGTTCAATAATTTCATAAGTAATACGTGTTAGTGCACGTTTCATTGCTGCTGCATCGACTACTTCTACTTCAGATTTAATTGTCATTTTATCCGCTCCTTTAAATACTCTATAATGATTGCCTATTTACTGAACCAACATTATTTGAAAAGATGCCCTCTCACCTATGCTATTAGGTAAGAGGGCATCTCTGACATCACTCGTTGATGCTATCTAAACAGATAACGTCAACAAGTGATGCCTACGTGTATGCTCCTTCTTAGCCTCACAGGACTGGAGTTAAAGGATTTCTTTCACTTGCTTCTATTCAAGACTTTACCTTGTTGATTAAAAAATGTCAACGGGTTTCTCTCAATTCAGTAAGGGTATCTTCAAACAATTTAGGCAGTGGTGCTTCAAAAGTTAAGAATTCATTTGTTTTGGGATGGTTAAATCCTAAAACACGTGCATGAAGGTATTGTCCTTTACCAGGCAGTGTTTTTCTTGGTCCATAAATAGGATCGCCAGCTAAAGGATAGCCAATATATTTCATATGAACTCTGATTTGATGTGTTCTGCCTGTTTCTAATTTAAGAGAAACGAGCGTGAAGTCTTTAAATCGTTCAAGAACTTGGAAATGTGTAATTGCTGCACGTCCATCATCAATGATGTCTTGTTTTTTACGATCATTTTTAGAACGTCCAACAGGTGCGTCAATCGTCCCTTTATCGTGAGGAATAACGCCATGAACTAATGCATAATATTCTCTTAAAGAAGAATGGTCTTTTAACTGCGCAGCAAGATTTTCGTGTGCTAAATCATTTTTAGCTACCATTAATAACCCGCTTGTATCTTTGTCAATGCGGTGTACAATACCCGGTCTAATGGTTCCATTTATTCCTGATAAATCTTTTACATGAAACATTAAGGCATTTACTAACGTTCCTGACTGGTGTCCTGCTGAAGGATGGACAACCATTCCTTGTGGTTTATTGATAACGAGCATATCTTCATCTTCAAAGACGATTTCAATAGGGATATCCTCTGCTTCAACATTAAGAGAAATTAATTCTGGCTCTGTAATAGCAATGACGTCACCTACTTGAACTTTATAGTTAGACTTTGCAGTATTATTGTTAACGGTCACGTCACCTTCTTTGATCCATTGCTGAACATGAGAGCGGGTAAACGTAGGAAGCAGTTCAACAACCACTTTATCCAAACGGCCACTTTCGTTTTCTATTTTAAATTGATAAGTTTGAGACATGTAAAAACTCCTTTTTCATTATAAACTACTAATATAATTTCCTTTTTTTATCTTGCTCATCTAAAAATACATACAAAATCATTAATCCAACTCCAACAGACAATGCCATATCGGCAACATTGAAAATAGGAAAATCGATAAACTCTAAACGAATCATATCTACTACATAACCTAGTCGAATACGATCGATGACATTTCCTATCGAGCCTGCCAAAACAAATGATAAGGATAAGGACAACAAACGGCTCTGACGACCATATTTCTGTAAGTAATAAACCACAATGACCACCACTATGGCAGTAACTATATAAAAAAACCACATTTGTCCTTCTAAAATACTCCATGCTGCACCAGTGTTTTGTAGATACATCCACGATAAAAGAGAGGGGAAAACTTCTACCACTTCATATAAATCTATATTTGCAACGGTCAAGTACTTAGTAAATTGATCAATTCCAATAATCAAAAGAGCCAAAACATAATATAAAAACATTCATAAACCTCACTTTATCACGATAGAATAGGTACATAAGAACTTTCTCTTCATTTTACATGATATCATCCATTAGGGATAGTTTTTTCTTATTTTTAAGCAATAATAGTTGATATTTATCTAGTATAAGGTGTATAATAATCTACGGATAAAGAAAGGAGATGATTTAAAAATGAAAAAACCAATAATTGAAAAAGTTTGGTTGATTAAAGGAATGTTGTTCAAAAATGAGGATTACCAACTAGCTCTTGACTTAGAAGATAGCAAAAATCGGGTAAGTATGCGGTACATTATTATTGATACCACTTCTGTTTCGTATCACAACGAGTTAGAAATTGGTTATCACCAAGAAGACTTCTTTATCTTTAGTAACAAAGAAGATGCTAAAAAAGATTTGTATTCTATTGCATAGGTAGACTTAGTAATTCGTCCATAAGAGTTACCGTCTACCTTTTTTAAATCCCCTCCATTAAATGATGGATGAGGATTATTTTTTTGTCCTTTTTTTACTATTTTTTTTAATATATTAAGAAATTATGATGAAAAACAAAGGTATTATTTGGGAATAATCCTAACTTTTGGTATACTAATCTGAGTTGTTCCTAAAGAAATAACATCTTTATTTATGCGCTTAATTTTTACTCATTTAAATTGAAAGAATAAGGAGATAAACTAATGAAAAAACGTACTACAGCAGCTATTATGACTACCGCTTTATTTTTATCCGGTTGTACAACTGACGGGATTGCAGAGGCTACAAAGGACATTAAAGAATCTGAACCCATTGAAGAAGCAATCGTAGCACAATTAAATAGGGTTACTAAACAAGAAAAAGGATTGCAAGAAGCATTTGAAGCTACTTTATCCAAAGACAAAGCAGAGAAACCTTTTTCTGATAAAGAGTCAACTATTTTTAAAAATATTGATGAGCGAAAAAATTCTCTTGAGGCAATTAAGGCATCTATTGATGAATTCGATTTAAAACAAAAAAGCTTAGTTGAAAATGATGGAACAACATTACCTGAAAAAGAAATAGATTCTTTAACAACGAGTATGAAAGAAATGAGCATCTCTCTTAACGATTATACTAAACTTTACGAGAAAAACTTAGCAGAAGAGGAAAAATACTTCCAATCTCTTGCATCAAAAGAAGCTACTTATCAGACTTTGACGGATGGAATGGCTGCTATTAATGAGCAAGATGCTACAAATAAAGAGCAATTAAAAAAATTGAACGAACAATTTGAACAATTAAGAATTCAGCGTAAAGAGGCACAAGAACAATTAAGTTCTTTATCAGAATCAACAAACTAATAATTGGAGTGATGAAAAAATGAAACAAGCACTATCCATTTGTGGAGTAACCTTAATTAGCGCCTTGCTATTAAGTGCTTGCCAAACAACTAATCCAACGGCTTCTGAAACAAATTCAATGACTTCTTCTCTTACTCAAAGCAATTCGAATACAACAGACGCATCAAGTGACAGTGCTCTAGCTACATCTGAAAAGATACTAGAAGAGGAAGAAATAAAACCAGTAGAGTATACATACAACGTTAATCCAGCTATCTTCACTATTGAACCCCTGAATAAAGAGGACAATACAAAAGTAGCTTTATTAACTTTTGATGATGCTCCCGATACGCACGCCGTTGAGATTGCTAAAAAACTAAAATCTATTGACGCACCTGCAGTATTCTTTGTTAATGGTATGTACATTGAATCAGAGGAAGGTAAGCAAAAGCTAAAAGACATTTATGATATGGGCTTTGAGATTGGAAATCATTCACAAACACATGCTAACTTAAGTGAAATAACACCGGAAGAACAAAGACAAGAAATTATCAAAACAAATGAGCTAGTCTATGAAATAACCGGAGAGAAGCCTCGTTTCTTCAGAGCTCCATACGGTGTGAATACAGATGTATCTGCTCAAATCATTGAAGAAGAAAAAATGGTGTTTATGAATTGGACATACGGATACGATTGGGAAGCAGATTACCAAAATTCTGAAGCCTTGACGGATATCATGTTAAACACAGAGTACTTGAACGATGGTGCAAACTTATTGATGCATGATCGATCTTGGACAAACGAAGCGACCATTGCTATTGCAGAAGGATTAAAAGAAAAAGGCTACACATTAATAGATCCAGCGCTAATCGCATCACCAGAAAGAGAGGAATCAACCCAATGATAACGACTAAAAAACTGACAAACAGCGTGTTGCTAAGCTTCTTACTTTTTACTGCTTTTCCATTAACAACACAAGCAGAAGAGCCTACTAAAGACCAACCTATCGAAGTCAATGATCAACCTCTTTTAAGTATCCCTAAAAAATTCCCTGCACAATTTGCTTATGATAGTGGAATTACTATTGCTTATCCTGAAAACGGCGTCAAAGGAGTCTATTTAACAGCCTATTCTGCTGGTGCACCAAAAAGAATGGCTGAACTATCTGAATTCGTCACCTCAAGTGGTTTAAATGCGATGGTTATCGATATAAAAGATGATGTTGGTCATTTGACTACAGATGTAAAATCTGATAATGAAATGATTCAAAAAAGCACTCAAAATTATATTGCTGATCCAGACTCAATGATGACTAATTTAGAAAAAAATCAAATTTATCCGATTGCTCGAGTCGTCGTTTTCAAAGATACTTTACTTGCAGAAGCAAAACCAGAATTATCTTTCAAGCGTCCTGATGGGAGTGTTTGGAAAAATAGTAACGGAGATGCTTTTGTAAATCCCTTCTCAAAAGATGTCTGGGAATACAATGTTGAAGTAGCTAAACAAGCCGCTAAAATGGGCTTTAAAGAAATACAATTTGATTATGTTCGTTTCCCAGAAGGTTTTGAAACGCAAAGCGATAGTTTAAGTTACACTCGCGGTGATTATCAAGATAGCGAATTAGACGAAGTACAACAGCGTGTTGCTGCTGTAACAGATTTCGTTAAATATGCACGTGAAGAGTTACGTCCATATGGTGTTGAAGTCTCTGTAGATATCTTTGGTTACGCTGCTACTGTTCCAGAAGCTCCAGGAATTGGACAAAACTTTGGTAAAATTTCCGAAAACGTTGATGTTATTTCTTCTATGATTTACCCTAGTCACTGGGGTTCTTATTTCGGAATTGCAAAACCTGACCTAGAGCCTTATAAATTAGTTCAAGAATATATGAAAGTTGAAAATGAGTTGTTAGGCTCATTAGAAACACCACCTAAATCAAGACCTTGGCTACAAGACTTTACAGCTTCTTATCTTGGTGCTGGTAACTACATTAATTATGGAGCGCCTCAAGTATCTGATCAGATTAAGGCTTTACACGAAGCCGGAATTGAAGAGTTTCTTTTATGGGATGCTAATAACAGTTATACGCCAGGTGTAGAGTATAACTTAAAATAAAACCGTTCAACCTAATGAAAAGGCCCCTTTCTTCGTCTGTTATACAAGACGAGAAAGGGGCCTTTTCATTAGTCATTTACTAGAACCAATTCATTGTTAGCCAATAAACAGAGATATGCTTGTACAACAGGTTTATTCAAACTAATTTCAAGTGCTTTCCGATATAAATTCATTTGTCCTCTGTATTTTTCAAGCATATTCTCACCAGCTTTCAAACCGTAGCGAGTAATTTGGTCTGTTTTATAATCAAATAAAATAATCTCTTTTTCAAATTCCAAGTATCCATCTACAATTCCGTGAATCAAAACGGTGTCTTTTGCAGTGGGGTCTAAATCAGTAAAGATTCTATCTGCTTTTATTAGCAATGAAAAAGGAGCTTCTCGTTTAACTTGTTCAGGATGAGCTAATAATAACTGTCCTAATTTATTTTCAAAAAAGCGAACAATTTTGTCTTTTTCTATTTTTTCAGCTATCTCTGACTGCAACATGCCACTTTCAACTAAATTTAGGATTAATTCGTTAACTGAAAGGACAGTTACCGGTTCAAAGAGAGTAATAGATTGCATCACTAAATGCGTTGCCGTCCCTATTTCTGCACTTGTAGGAGCAGTCATCTCTGCCATAAACTTGGGACGTGTTAACTTGTCCTCTACAAATCTATTTTGATTGCGCGGCTGGTTGATATCTATTTTAACCATGAACTCATCTTCTGGTTCTTCAAATAACCGCTTAATCTCTGAGACAGATTGATAACTAGTCGTATGAGTTGCTTTTTCATAACGGTAAGTATAATTCATGAGTGATAAGGCTTCTTCTAAGAGCCCTTGTTCCTCTACAACTAACCTATTTTTTGAAACAGATTCATTAAGTTTTTCGATCCATTTCTCGTCCGTTTCAAGATTTTCTTGAATCAATTCTTCTTGAATCATACTTTCTTTATAAAAATGAATAGAAAACTTAGCTGGATGATTTTTAATGTGCATATTATTAGCTGTAATTGAAAGAAAATCATTTGTTGCATCTGAATGTCTCATCAACGAAAGTCCAATCCATTTCATCAAATTAGTTGCTGCCAGACGGTCGGCATTAGGTAAAACAGTTGCTTCATGGCCGCTTATGATTCCCCACTCTTTGTAAGCAGCTTCTTCATCTGTATAAGAACCAACTAAAAAAAGCTTTTCTTCAGCGCGAGTCAGAGCAACATACAGTTTTCGCATCTCTTCTGATAGCAATTTAACTTTTCTTTCCACTTTTAATGCACTGTTGGGTAAGGAAGCATGACGGATGTGGCTCTCTTGATCTCTATATTCCGTTCCGATTCCAAAATCTTCGTTAAACAAATAACTGTTTGTAATATCTTGTAAATTAAATTTTTTAGTTAAGTCTAACACAAAGACAACTGGAAACTCTAACCCCTTGCTAGCATGAATAGTCATGACGCGTACCGCGTCTTCGTCTACAGCAATAGCTTTAGGTTCAGCTAAGTCTTTATCCTTTTCTTGCATTTTTTCAATAAAACGGACGAATTGAAAGAGTCCTTTAAAACTCGTTTTCTCATAGCTAGCTGCTCTTTCGTATAAAGCATGTAGATTTGCCTTACGCTGACGTCCTGAGCTCATCCCGCCTACGTAATCAAGGAATTGAGTATCTGTATAGATAGACCAAATCAATTCAACTAAATGATTTCTTCTCGCTTCTTCTCGCCATTTTTTTAAACGGACTAAGAATACATCAATTTTATTAAATAAGGTCGTTGTAAACCCACTAGCCCTATCTTCTCCTGGATAAGAAGAATAAAATTGATTAAGTGCTTCATAATACTCACCTGTTTTTTGACTGATTCGAATAGACGCTAACTCATTTTCATTCAACCCCACAATAGGCGAACGCAAGACTGCAGCTAAAGGAATATCTTGATAGGGATTATCAATTATTTTTAATAAAGACATCATAATCGTAATCTCAGTCGTTTGAAAATAATTTTGTGTATTAGTGACAGACAACGGAATCGATAGTCGGTTGAATATCTCCAGTAAAATTAAATTATTTTTTTTAGTAGGCGTTAATAAGACGATATCCTTGTATCTAATTGGACGGTTACTTTTTAATTTCTTATCATAAATAGGAAATCCTTCTTTAATTAGTTGTTGAATTTTTTGACCAACCATCAGTAGTTCGCCTTGTGTCTTCCCCTCTATTTGCATATCGTAATCTAAAGACTCTTCGTTGGACTCCTCTTTTTTTATCTCTTTTCCTTTTTCGTAAATCAAAATCTCTGTAGCATGCTCAGTTGTTTCTGGAAAATCAGTAAACCCTTGGATTAATTTAGCAGGCTCATCGTAATCCATTTGGCCAACAGATTTATCCATTAGTTGTTCAAAGATTAAATTAGTGAATTGTAAAATTTCTCCTCTTGATCGGAAATTTTCAGCTAAAATAATCCGTTCGCCACCATTATTTTCACCGTATTTTTCGTATTTTTCTAAAAATAAACCAGGATCTGCTAGTCTAAAAGAGTAAATAGACTGCTTAACATCTCCTACCATAAAAAGATTTCCTGTATTTGTTTCATTTTTTGTTAACCAGTGCAGAATATTTTCCTGTAACTTGTTAATATCTTGGTACTCATCAATCATCACTTCTTTAAATTTTTCTCGATAGTGACTAGACGCTTCTGTGGGTGTCCACTTTTGCGCTTCATTTTTAGCTAAAATGTTTAATGTTAAGTGCTCTAGGTCATTGAAATCTAGTAAATTCCGCTCGTTTTTTCTCTCGCGATAAGCCAGCGAGTAGACCTTTGCAACCCGAGCCATCTCTTCGACTAATGGCACTGTTTTAACCATAACGTCAAGTTGATTTTCTAAAGGCGCATTAAAATACTCTTCTTTCATTTTTTCATAACGAGCCTTTGCTTGTTTTCGCAAGACAGCCATTTCGATACCGGCATCTTTTACACTATCATCTGCTGATCTTTTGACTGGCCTCCAATTAACGAACTTAAACGATTGAACTAAAGGATAAACGTTTTGATAGTGATCCGCTTGAATAAGCGCAAGCACTTCTTTAAAATGAACGGCTTCACTAGTAACGATTTTAGTTTGATTGACTAGTTCTTGCTCGCCTTCGCCAATTTTAGCAGCTGTTAAATCTAATTCAATCATATTCACCAAACTATCTACCAGTTGAGGTTTTACGAGTTGTTGAAATAAAACTCCTTTTGAAAAAGAATCTAACGTGTCATTATATAAGCCAGAAAGATTTTCTAACCAATAATCTGGATCAGGATTAGCTCTAGAGAATTCATATAATGAAAAAACAAGTTCGGTTAATCCAGCATCACTGCGATCGTTAGAATAAGCGCGGGCTAAATCGAGAAATGAACCTGATTCATCTCCATATAGTTTTTCTCTAACTTCTTCCCAAACAGATTCTTTTAATAAAACGATTTCTGTTTCGTCTGTTAATAGTCTAAAAACAGGATCTAAATCAATTAAATAGTAGTAACGTCGGATAACTTGTAAACAAAAGGCATGAAGTGTGCTAATAGAAGCTTGTGGCAGTAACGTCATTTGCTTGATTAAATGCTGCTTTTGTTCTGGGTGACCTTCACCAGTAATGGCTTGTTGAATGGCCGTTTTAATTCGTTCTTTCATTTCTCTTGCAGCGGCTTCTGTGTAGGTAACGATTAACAATTCATCGACATTGATACCCGCTTTTATTTTTTCAATCACGCGCTGAACCAATACAGTTGTTTTACCCGATCCAGCTGAGGCAGAAACCAAAATATTATGGCCAGATTCGTAAATAGATTGCCATTGGCCATCTGTAAATCGGCTATTTAATGGTTTTATCGGCAATTGGCTCATTCATTTTCCTCCTTTTCTGCTAAAATTAACTTGAGAACATCCTCACGTTTTAATTTTTCTTCTTTTCGGTAGTTATTTTCAGGTAACATATAATCAAACTGAGAAACGGCTTTAAATTCACCGCTAACAGTAGAGATATGTTGTCTTTTTTCAAAGAATGGCTGAAGTGTTGTGACACCTTCTATAATGGCATTACCAGCATCCACGATTAATTTCTGATTGTGCATTCTCAGAGCTGCCATTTCTTCAAGTGTAACAAATCCAGTTGATTTCAATGATTTATCTTTCAGTTGATTGAATGGATAAACAGATGAAGCTGTGGTTGGCTCAATTGTATGATCTAAAGCTAATAATAAATCTTCTTCCTCTAAAAGAAGTCCATCTAATTTAAATTTTTTTAAAAATTCTGTAGCTATCGACTCTTCATCTGTTATCTCGGTTTCTTTAATAAAAGGATTTTTTACATGCACATAAAATGCCCCAGCAGGTTTAGCTGAATGCCCAATTAGTTCTGTTGCGTTACTTAAAGCCGTATCCAAATAGGTAATCATTTGCATAGCTAAGCCATAATACGCTTCAAAATAATTAAACTTATGTGCACTTGATTTATAATCGACCACACTCAAATAATGTTGATTCTCTACTTCTACTGTATCAACTCGATCAATTTTACCGCGGATAAAAAGAGTCCCTCCATTATTTAAGGGAAAAGATAGTCCTTCTATTCCTTTTTGATTCGCTAACTGTCCGAATAAGACTTCTGTTTGAACAGTCTTCATACTTGTCCTTCTACTTTGATTACCTAGTGCCCACACCATCCTTTTAATCGTTTGGCTTAGTTGGCTGCGAATGAATTTCATTCGATTAGAAGCCGATAAAATAGAGAATTTTGGTTTTTTGAATAAAACAGCTAAGACCTCATCTGTAATGAGTTCAATCGCTTCAGTATCTAAAGTAGCTAACGTCAACTCTCTTGTTAATAAAGACTTGAATAATTGATCCAACGCATCATGGAAGAATTCACCTGTTCCTGCTGGTGATAAACCGAATCGATCTCGTTCTTTTAATTTAAGCCCATATTGTAAAAAATGGTTGTAAGGATCTGCATAAAAAGTTTCTAAGCGAGAAACCGATAAATAAAGATCTTTTCCGTACAAGCTAGTAGCAATCTCATTTTTTAACGGATGCGGAATATTTTTCTTTACTAAGCTTGTTAACAATTGATAAAAAGATCCTGCTAGATGTTCATCCCGTTTGAAATAGCGATAAATTCCCATCCAAAATGGGGATAACACGCCTTTTTTATCTTGCTCTTTGCGAAGGACTACTACTAATTGGCTCATTGTACTTTTTTTAGTTCCAATGAAACTTAGTGTTTCTTTAGGTGTTGGATTTTCTAAGGAGCTAATTTCTGATCCTTTGAACTGAACTGGAAGAGAAAATTGTTTCCCTATCCGCTCTACGTAAGGAGATAGTTTAGCGGTTTCTTTAGAATCACTGTTAAGCGGATAAGAAAAAATCAATTGCTCAGAGGAATCTAGAAAGGCGTTGTAAGCAATAAAAGGCTCAGAAGCCATTAAATCTTCTGAGGACGGTTTTAGATATTTCCCAGAAGCTAAAAATTCAGAGAAAAAGGATCGGTCCTCATTTGTTAACATGCTTTTATTCTCTGATTTAGCAGGTAAATGGATATCTGTCATTCCTAGTAAGAAAGTGACTTTTGCCGTACCAATTCGTGTTCCTTCAAGACCTGAAAAAATAACTTGATCAATATTAGGTGGAACAATACTGTAAGACGCATTCTCAAAACCTGCTGACAAAATAGCTTGGAAACTCTCCATCTCAAAACTTTCTTCACCCAATACTTCGACATACTCATCTAATAACTGCAAAAGGACGGACCAAATCTGTTCGTGTTTTTTAGCTGTTTCCAAATCGTTGGCTTCAATCGCTTGGTCTCGCCAAAAAGTTAATTGGGTATCTACTCCTATTTTTTCTAAAAAAAGGTAAAGTATTTTTGCAGCTTCAGCTCCTGTTTTAGCTTTTTCAAGCTGAGTAAAAAAAGGAATTAATGCATTTTTTAATAAAAATCTCACCTGATTAGCGGTGTTTTCAATACGTTGGTCTGAGTCAGATTGGAAGTCAGTATCGTCATAGTAAAACTTAGTGTAATGCCAAGGTTCTTTCATAGTCCACTGGTATCCTTCATACCCATAAGCTAACACAACGTTCTCCATTAGATCAATTTTATCACGAAACTGATTTACTTGATTTTGAATAGATTGAATGCGAGTTTTTCTGTCAACAGGCAATTTAGTTGATTGTTCTGGAACAAACAACTCTGTGCGCAGTAAACGCATGACATCTGCATAACGCCAATTTTTCCGCTTAATGGTCAGTAGTGCATCGATTAGCTCAACTAGTGGATGTTGAGTCATCAAATCAGCACTATCAATAAATGTTTCAATGCCATTTTCCGCAAAAATAGGCCCTAAAATCGTTAAGTAATCTTGAGTATTTCGAGTTAAAATTAAGATATCTTTATACCGATACTTTTCACTTTTTATCATTTTTCTAATCTCTTTTGCAACATGAGAGACTTCTGCTTGTTTATCTTCAGCTGCCCAGATTTCAACGCACTCATTCATAGGAACCTGCTGTTTTTTTAGATTAGAATTAACAGGACTTAATTGAGTTGACTCTACCCAAAAATCTTCTAGTTGATTTAATTCTTCGCAATAAGAAGCGTCTATTTTTTGAATCAATCGATCTGGTGCAATCGGAATGCGCTCAGTGCGAGCTAATTGGTATAACTTGTAGTACGTTTCGCCAGCTGCTTGGAAAAGTTCGTGCATTCCGGGTTTTTCATTTGGATACCCTTTATCCAAGGTTAAAGAAATCGTCACTTTTTTAGCAGAATGCATTAAAGCTAAAATTAGTGCTTGTTCTTGCGCAGTAAACCGAAAGTAACTTTCAATATAAATAGTTGTCTCTGAAAAATCTATTTCTTGTAGTTTTTCAATCAGTGCTGTTATGATATCCTCTGTTTCAACATACTTACCCATTAAAGAAGTATCAAAGGCCTGATACAATAAAGAGATATCTTTTAACTTTAATTGAAAATCTACTTCTTGTGGACTTGATCCTAACTGATGAATCAATCCTGATAAGTCATCTTGACTAATTCGGCCTGTTCTTAATTCTAAAAATAAATCTGTTAATTGTTGAACAAATCCTGTTTTTCGAACTTCTCCACGATAAATGATCAATTGTTCCTCATAATCGATTAACAACTTGCGCACAAGCATAGATAAACCAGAACTTGTTAATTGCGGTTTAATAAATACATCCGTATCTTGAAGCCAATACCATGCTAAACGATTAAAACTAAAGACTTGAAGATTCATCATGCCCACTATATTATTCTCATTAAAAGGAGGATGTTCTCCAATTTTTTCAAGTACCGTCATCTCAGCTTCAAATTTAATATGGTCTGGAACCAAATAAAATATCTTAGCTTGTTTATTTGCACTCAGTGTAGTGGCAATCTCATCTAACATATGTCCTCTTTTATCACGATTAGCTCGACCTAAAACAAACTGCAACCCCATCGTACGTCCACCTCATCTACTATTTTTGTCTCTTTCAAATCTATCGTTTACTTTCCGACTTTATTGCATCTATAGACTCCATAATGAATGAGAACAAAAGCACTCCAAAAGTTAGGTTTTTAAATCTAATTTTGAAGTGCTTATGCGAATGATAAAAAAAGTAGTCTGCTACATTAGTTTAAAACTAAAAAGTAAAACATGACGCTAACTAGTACGACTACTCCTAAAGAATAAATTACCTTAAATTTAAGCTCTTTCGTCTTGTGTCTAAACAGGTACATACCCAATAAGCCACCTAATCCTCCACCAACAAGTCCAAGTGTCAGCATTCTTTTTTCGGGAATACGCCATTTACGTTGCTGTGCCTTTTTTTTATCAAGTCCCATTAAAATAAATAGCCAACCGTTTAAAGCAAGACTATACGCTATGATATAAGTTAACATTACCCTTTATTTCTTGCGTTCAAAGAAACAATTTCAACAATGACATCTGTTGCTTTTTGCATACTTTCTACTGCGACGAATTCATAGCGACCATGGAAATTCTCGCCACCCGCGAATATATTAGGGGTTGGCAAGCCCATAAATGAAATTTTAGAGCCGTCAGTCCCACCTCTAATGGGCTCAATAATCGGCTTAATGTTCAAGTTTTTCATCGCTTGCTCAGCAAGCTCAATAACCGTCATGTCTTTTTCGATAATTTCACCCATATTGTAATAAGAATCTTTTAACTCAACAGTAATTCGTTCAACACCATTTTTTTCGTTTAATTCTTTTGCAACATTTTGTATAAAAGTTTTACGCTCTTCAAATTTAGCCCGATCATGGTCTCGAATAATGTACTCCATTTTAGCTTCTTCTACTTCACCGGTCATTCCTAATAAATGGAAAAATCCTTCTCGACCACTTGTTTTTTCGGGAACTTCACCTTGAGGTAAAGCAGCGTCAAAAGCTAAACCAAGTTTTAAAGCATTTACCATTGTGTCTTTTGCTGTTCCTGGGTGAACGTTTTTCCCTTGAATCTTCACGATAGCTGAAGCAGCATTAAAGCTTTCGTATTCTAGTTCTCCAACAGGCCCACCGTCCATTGTATAAGCAAAATCTGCATTAAAATCAGGCACATCAAAAAGATTTGCACCTATTCCAATTTCCTCATCAGGACCAAAAGCTACACGAACAGTACCATGTTTAATCGTTGAGTCAGCTAATAAAATTTCCATTGCTGTCATAATTTCAGCAATACCAGCTTTATCGTCAGCGCCTAATAGAGTATTGCCATCTGTAGTGATTAATGTTTTGCCAATATAATTTTTCAAATTAGGAAAATCTTTAGGCGATAAACTAATATTTTTTTCTTGGTTCAATACAATGGTATTGCCGTCATAGTTTTCATGAAACTGTGGCTGGACATTTTCAGCATTAAAATCAGCTGTATCCATGTGAGCAATAAAACCAATCGTTGAAACATCCTCATCACTATTAGATGGCAAAGTTGCAGTAACATACCCATTTTTTTCATTGTAAGAAACATCACTCATCCCCAAAGCCGTTAATTCAGCCATTAATGTTTTAGCAAAAACAACTTGAGTTTGCGTAGAAGGAATAGTTGTGCTGGTCTCATCAGAACGAGTCTCTGTTTGAATATAGCGAACAAATCGTGGAACTAAATTTTTATACATGAAAAAACTCCTTTTACTCATTATTTTTTATAGTCAATTAGTGTTTAACATTAAATAAAACGATAGGGATCGGTATTTAAAGATGATTGTATCACTTCTAAATCCCAATCCATCTCTTTACTCCAATTTGTAAAGAGAGTAGCCAATTCTTTTTTACAAATACTTTCAATATGGTGTCCTGGATCGATGACACTAAGATTGGATGCTAACATATCATGTCCAACATGGTAATAAACGTCTCCAGTGATGTAAACTTCAGCACCTTTACGGATAGCATCTGGATAAAACTTGCCTGCGTCTCCACCACATATAGCAACACGTTGGATTTTTTTAGTAGGATCTTTTGCAAGGTAACGCAGTCCAATAACACCAAATGTATCTTTTATTTTTTTAGCAAATTCTTCAATAGTTATTGGTTCTTTTAAATTTCCGACTCGTCCTAATCCATATTGATCCACGTAGTTTTCTATTGTGTAAACGTCATAAATCGGTTCTTCATAAGGATGCTCAGAAAACAACGCCTTTTCAATTTCAGCAGTTAATCGTTCTGGGAACATCACTTCAATCCGTGCTTCGTTCACTTCTTCTACTTCATTTAGTTGCCCAATATGTGGTTGTGCTTGATTCATTGGTGTAAAACTTCCGGTTCCTTCAACGGTATAAGTACAATCCTTATAGTTAGGACCGATTTCTCCTGCTCCTGCTTGAGTTAATGCTTGAATCATCTCATTTTTATTTGCTAACGGAACAAACACAACTAACTTTTTATATTTCTCTCGCTTTGTCACTGACATAATTTCAGTTTCCGTGATGCCGATTGCTTTTGCTAACCATGCATTCATCCCATTTGTTGCTACATCAAGATTTGTATGGGCAGCATAAACAGCAATATCATTTTTTAACAAATCAGCATACATGTTGATTTGCGGATCATCCGTTACTAGGTTTTTTGTAGGTCTAAAGAGTGGTGGATGATGAGCAAAAATTAAGTCAATATTTTTTGAAATCGCTTCTTGTACAACTTCAGGACGCACATCTAGTGTTATTAAAACTTTTTTTACTGATTTATTTAATGTTCCAATAGCTAAACCAACAGGATCGCCTTCTTCAGCTAAGTAAGTCGGTGCGAACTCTTCAAACTTTTGAATCAAATCATGTCCTAAGATACTTTTCATTTTAATAACTCCTCAATCGCAGAAATTTTAATCGTAAATGCTTGTATTTTTTCAGATTGATCTGTAGCAGATTTAGGTAAATCAACGAGTATTTGCTTATTTTTAGCTAATTCATTTGTCCATTTTTTTATAAATAGTAAAGACCGTTCTTTTCTCAAGTGAAAACCAAAAGCAATATCTTCTGCTAAAAAAGGAACGGAGGATTCAGCAGATTTTTCAGCTACTATAATTTCATATATTTTGCTGTTTTCTTCAATTAATTCTTCTGAAACAATCTGATAGCGGTGGTCAATCAGCCAAGTTCTCAAATCAGATTCATCTTTATTTGCCTGTAAAATCAATCTCTCTTTACCAGTTAATTTCCCCATTCGATATCCTTCGTCTAAAATAGTAGCAATGAGTGCGCCGCCCATACCACAAATGGTAATGGCAGAAATCTGGTCTAATTCAGGATTAAGAACGCTCAATCCGTCTCCCAATCGAACAACTACTTTGTTTTGTAATTTCAGGCGTTTGACTTGATTCTCGGCAATTCTAAATGGCCCTTCAATAATCTCTCCAGCAATAGCAAATTCAATCTTACCCTCTACTGCTAGAACACAAGGAAGATAGGCATGATCTGATCCAATATCAGCTAAGCGTGAACCTTCAGGGACGTAGCTAGCTGCTTTTTCTAAGCGCAATGATAGTTGTTTTAGCTTCATTAACTCTCTGTCACTTCTTTCGTTATAAAATTAGTTTTTAAAGAAAGCTTCATCTAATAAATACCCTTCTGCAGCTTCTTTTGTTTTAAAAATAGCCTCCATTTTACCATCTGGTAAATTAACAGACCACATCGGATTGTCATATACTAAACGTAAAACATCACCATTTTGATCAAACCATAATTCGGAGTATCCTTCTTCGTAACCATCTTCCGTTTTTTTCAAAAATATGATAGCTTTATCTAGTAAACGTCTAATATTTTTTTCATCAGCATCTAGGACTGAAATATAACCTTTAATGGTTTCTTCTTTAGGTAAGTAACCTGCATAAATAAGCGCATTTCCATTCCGATGAAGGTAACGAACAACCGTTGTTTTATCAACTGCACTACTCTCAAAATGATAATTGGTTCTATTTAGTGAAACAGGTACAGCCGTTAATTCTTTATACTCGTCAAATAGAGCTTTTTTTTCCTCAAACGATAACATATATTCTCATCCTCTCAAACTATCCTACTTAAGTATTATAACAGTTTTTTTAAAACCATGCTTTAATATGTTGAAACAAAAAAAGCCAAGCGAATAGAAAATACTATCGGCTTGGTTTTTTAAAATAAGTTTATTCTAAGAAATCTTTCAGTTGTTTTGAACGACTTGGATGACGCAATTTACGTAACGCTTTGGCTTCTATTTGACGAATACGCTCGCGCGTTACACCAAATACTTTACCAACTTCCTCCAATGTTCTTGTACGCCCGTCATCAAGACCAAAACGCAAACGCAAAACATTTTCTTCACGATCCGTTAAGGTATCTAAGACATCTTCAAGTTGTTCTTTTAACAGTTCATAAGCAGCATTTTCTGCTGGGCTAGTTGCATCATGATCTTCAATGAAGTCACCTAAGTGAGAATCATCTTCTTCACCAATTGGTGTTTCTAATGAAACAGGTTCTTGAGCAATTTTTAAAATCTCACGAACTTTTTCTGTTGGAAGATCCATTTCAGCACCAATTTCTTCAGGTGTCGGCTCTCTTCCTAAATCTTGTAACAATTGACGTTGAATACGAATCAATTTGTTAATCGTTTCAACCATATGAACTGGAATACGAATCGTACGTGCTTGATCAGCAATAGCACGGGTAATGGCTTGACGAATCCACCATGTAGCATAAGTCGAGAATTTGAACCCTTTAGTATAGTCAAATTTTTCTACAGCTTTCATTAAACCCATATTTCCTTCTTGAATCAAATCTAAAAATTGCATACCACGCCCAACATAACGTTTAGCAATACTTACCACTAGTCTCAAGTTAGCTTCCGCTAAGCGCTGCTTAGCTTCTTGATCACCGACTTCGATTTTTTTAGCTAACATAACTTCTTCTGCAGCGGTTAATAAATTCACTCGACCAATTTCTTTTAAATACATGCGAACAGGGTCATTGATTTTTACACCTGGAGGAGCGGTTAAGTCTTCTGGTTTTTCAGCTTCTTCTTTGCGCTCTTTAGCTAACATTTGGCGAACAGTTGGACCACCATCATCTCCTACAACACCAATCCCACTATCTTCAACTTGTTGAATGAGTGCGTCCATTTTATCTGCATCCAATGTATAAGGTGTCGCTAATGTGTTCGTTAATTCATCATAATGAACCGTTCCACTAGGTTTAAATTCTTTAATAAATGCCTTTACTGCATCCTTATAAGATAATGTTGGTACTTTTTTTTCTTCAGCCATAAAAAAATGCCTCCCCTTTTTCAATCTCACTTTTTTTACTACCCATTTTTTAACAAGCGGGATAGATTGACAATCTCAATCATTAAAACTTTTAATTGAGCTTGGTCGCCTTTTTTAGCAGCCTCGGTCATTTCGTCTTTTGTTTGTTTCAATTGTGTTTCTAACACTGACTTTCTTGAGATAACATCGATATAATCTTTGATCTCTTGTGGAACAACATCCATACTAAGAGATTGAAACTCAATTTCAACGATTTTATTTTTTAACGGTGTTTCTTTTACAAAATCAATAAACGCCTCAATGGACGTATCTGACAGAGCATGCTGTGCATGTTCTTGAAAGTTTTCATAATACAGATACAATAATTGATAATCATCATGTACGAAATGAAATTCTTCTGGTAAATTTTTGAGTTGAATTCTAACTTCT
Organism: Carnobacterium sp.; assembly: GCA_020431645.1. GTDB lineage: Bacteria > Bacillota > Bacilli > Lactobacillales > Carnobacteriaceae > Carnobacterium_A. Next base: position 29,731 of record JAGQHW010000005.1, read on the forward strand.
TCAAAATGAAATAAACGATTAAGCAATAATTGTTCTGCTCGTTCGATAGAATCCAATTTTTCTCTCTGATTGTGAACTTGAGTAAACGTTGTAGAGCGAATTTCCGGGATTGATACCGTCTTTTTAGGTTCTTTGGAACGTTTTTTTTGTCGCTCATAAAAGCGTTGTTGAAACTGTTCATTTAAAGAATCAATAGAGATATCAAATTCGGCTGCTAGTTGCTTCATATACATTTCTCGTTCAACCGCAGAGGTAATCGTCAACATTTCAGTTACTATCTTTTCAATGTATCCAAGCCGCTCACTCTCATTTTTCAAATTCATATCACGACGATAGTAGTTCATTTTGAAACTAAACAAGGTATCTCTACCATGAGAAATAAGTTCCTTAAAGGCTGACGCTCCTTTTTCTTTAATAAAATCATCCGGATCCATACCTTCAGGAAACGATAAAATAGCTAAATCAAAATCTGTTTGATCTATTAATAAATCAGCTGCACGTTTAGCAGCTTCAATACCTGCATCATCACCATCATAAGCCACTAAAACTTGATCTGTTATTCGCCCAAGCATATGGATTTGCTCATTTGTCAGACTGGTTCCCATCGAAGCAACACCATTTTGTATTCCTGCTTGCCATGCAGCAATAACATCCATAAAGCCTTCAAATAAAATAACCTCTTTTTCTCGTCTGACAGCAGGGCGTGCCTTATCAAAATTAAATAAAACACTTCGCTTATTAAAAAGGTAGGTCTCGGGACTGTTTAAGTATTTAGGTCCTGTTTCAAAGTCTGAAGTCTCAAACAACCTCCCAGAAAAACCAACAACTTTTCCTTGTTGATTGCGAATAGGAAAAACAATTCGATTAGAAAAACGATCTAATAGATCACCATTTTCTTTTTCAACAAATAAGCCCGTTTCGTTCAACAACTCTTTCGAATAATCTTTACCAATCAAATATTGTTGTAACAGGGTACGCTCATGTGGGGCAAACCCAATACCAAATGTTTCAATGGTTTCTTGTGTTAACCCCCTTTTCAACAAATAAGCTAATGCCTCTTCCCCAGCGGTTGTTTGCAACAGGATGTGATGGAATAATTCAAGACTCTCTTCATGTATTTTGAGAAGAAAGTCTTTTTTGGAATCTTTATTTTGTGAGTTTGATTGTCCTCCATTGAGTAAAGTTTGATCGACTTCGATCTGGCTAAGTTCTGCTGTCTTCAATACCGCTTCAGGAAAACTTAAACCATCGACTTCCATCAAAAACGAATAAACATTTCCTCCTCTACCACAACTAAAACAATGAAAAATTTGTTTTTCTTCTGTCACAGAAAATGATGGTGTTCGCTCATCATGAAATGGACAAAAACCAAAAAAATTCTTTCCCTTTTTTTTAAGTTGTACGTACTGACTGACAATATCTGTAATATTGGTTTCTTGCCTGATTTTATCAACTGTTTCTTCAGGAATCCTCGTTGCCAAACCATTCACCTCTTTAGCCAATTAAAACGTACTTTCTGATCCTCTCTACAAGGCGGTAAGAGCCGCACCAAATAAATCAGCGCGACTCAGTTTTTTCGTTATCTGTAGACAGAAATATTCAAACTTAATTATACCATAAAAAAAAGGAGCAGACAACAAGTTAGCCCCTTTTTCTATGAGTTTTTTATTCTTTTAATTTTTAACTTTTGTCAAAGACGAGCTAAAGCTTTTCCTTTTATTTAAAGACTTCCAAATAATAGAAGCAATCCCAAAATCAACCATACTGTGTATCACTGTTCCGATTCCTACCATTAAAAAAACAGACTGTAAGAAACCTTGATTGTAGTACGTGTCTGTTACATTCCCACCAAAATAAAAGAGCGAAACGACCGCTACTTCTGCTAACGCATGAACTACACCAATAGCAAAAGAGAAAAATTGAGCTTTTAATGGATTTTCTATTATTTCTGGATGTCTTTGTACCCAAAAGGCTCCTACTATGGCAAATACTACATGAGTTAACGCTCTTAACGCAACAATTAAAGGAAAACCACTAATCATAAAGCCAACAGCTGTACCTAGTGCCACAAAAACTGCAATAGCTGGTGAGATAAATAAAGCAATAAAAATAGCTACATGACTACCTAATGTAAAAGAAGCAGGTTCTAAAATAATTTTAACAGGTGAAACAATAGGAATCATAATCCCAATCGCTATTAATAAAGCTGATACCGTTAATCTATGAACACTTTTTGTTTGCATATAAACATCTCCAATTGGTTATAATCGCTTAGGTGTCAAGACACCTCCACTAATTTAGTATAACTGAATAAAAAAAGATGTCAAGACACTCTTTTAATCTTGATACAATACGTTTTCATCAGATAACTGCTGAATGATTTTATTAAAAATAAATTCATCTTTACAGGCAATCGTATGCAAATGAATGCCTTTTGTTAAGTCTGATAATAAATTTGCTTTTGAACGTATCATTTTTTGAAGAAATTGATCTGCATCGTGTCGTGAGCTGATATTTAATTGCCCTTTTATCTCACCATAAACCGGGTGTTCCACGATGACATCGATTATTTCTCCCCCATTATCAACTATTGCATACAATTCTTTTTGAGTTTCATCTAGTTGATGTGCACAAGCAATTTTTCGGACATAGCGATTATCAGGACTTTCTTCACTAGTTAAGACGTACCCTTTAGGTGTTGCTGTAATATCAATTCCTGTTGCTCTAATTAAAGCGACGTCGCCAACAATAATTTGACGACTAACTGCTAATTTCTTTGCTAATACTGTAGCACTTATTGGTGTTTTTGTCTTCTGTAGCGCAGCAACAATTTTATTTCTCCTTTTAATAGGTTCCATAGTTCTATTCCTCTCAATTTTAAAAAAGCATTTTTTTCACCATAGGTATAAAAACTAAATTAGTCTAAGAATTGAGCTTCATAAAGACGTCGATACGTTCCATTTAACGCCATTAATTCCCTGTGACTACCTTCTTCAGCTATTCCTGTCTCATTCACGACAACAATCCTTGTCGCATGCTTAATTGTCGCTAGACGATGTGCGATAACGAGAGTCGTTCTGCCCGCTGACAATGAGTTTAACGAATCTTGAATAGCTTGTTCTGTTTCAGTATCTAATGCTGAAGTAGCTTCGTCTAGTATCAAAATAGCAGGATTTTTTAAAAACATTCGAGCGATTGATACTCGCTGTTTTTGTCCTCCAGATAGTTTAACCCCACGTTCTCCAATAATCGTATCCAATCCTTCAGGCATGTCTAAAACAACTTGCTCTAAATGCGCCAAGCGAACTACCTCTGTTATCTCCTCTTCACTCGCATCCAATTTACCATATCGAATATTTTCTCGAAGACTTCCGGGAAATAAAAAGACGTCCTGTTGAACGATGCCAATTTGTTTTCTTAATGACTGCATGGTCACATCTTGAATATTTATGCCATCAATTAAGATTTCCCCTTCATTTATTTCATAAAAACGAGGCAATAAGTTACAAATAGTTGTCTTACCAGCACCACTTGGCCCAACAAAAGCAATTGTTTCTCCTTGAGTAATAGATAAATGAATATGCTCTAGAACCTTATTCGTTGAATCATACCAAAACGAAACATTTTTATATTGAATTGTACCCTCTACTGGGGGTAAGACTTTTGCATCAATCTTATCTTGGATACTAGGTTTTTTACCTAACTCTTCTCGGAAGCGTTTAAAACCTGCTATGCCTTTAGGATAACTTTCAATCATTGTATTCACTTTTTCAATTGGACGAACAAATATATTCGCTAATAAAATAAATGCAACAAATTCTCCATAATTAATTTCTCCTCTGATTGTGTAAAACGCTCCGAAAAATAACGCAAATAAATTAATTAAGCGAATTAAGAAATAATTGTAAGAAGAACTAATGCCCATCATTTTGTAAAATAATATTTTTGATTTTCGATAGGTCTGATTTAATACTTCAAAACGCCCGGCTTCATATTTTTCATTGGCGAAAGCTTGCACTTCACGAATACCACTTACAGAAGCTTCAATTCCAGCATTAAAATTTCCTAAATTTCGAAAGATGTCGATATTAACATGAGTCATTTTTTTATTAAAAATAATTAAGGCTACCGTAATAAATGGAATCATAATAAATGTTGCCAAAGCTAATTTAACATGAATGGTTAACATGATACCAAAAGCTCCTATTAAAGTAATCAATGTGATAAAAATATCTTCTGGCCCATGATGAGCGACTTCTGATATTTCAAATAAATCAGTTGTTAATCGCGCCATCAGCTTACCTGTTTTTTTATTATCATAGTAGCTAAACGGTTGTTTTTGGAGATGAGAATAAAGTTCTCTCCGCATATCTGTTTCGATGTTAACGCCTAATGTATGGCCGAAATAAACAACTATGTATTGTAGCACAGTATTCACCATATATAATAGTAACAGCAAAAGCGATACGGTAACAATTAATGACCAATTTCCCGAAGGTAACAAGCGATTAATCACTCGATTGACCACAACTGGAAAGGCCAATTCTAATGTTGCAGCTAAAATAGCACAACCAAAATCAAGATAGAATAACTTTTTATAAGGCCGATAATAACTAAAAAACTGTTTTAACATGAAATCCTCCTCTGTTGCGTACTTTATCTATTATAAGCAACAAGCAGCTCAAATGAAAGTCAAACTCTATTAAATAAACTCCCACTAAAGAAAACTATCTTTAGTGGGAGAATAAGCAAAAATTAATACCTGTATTTTTTATTTAACGACTAATTTATCAATACTTGCAAAAGATAAAGTAAGCAGAGCAATTTGGCTTAGTAGAGATAAACGATTATTTCTAATAGCTTCATTATCCGTCATGACCATGTTTTCGTCGAAGAAAGCATCAATATGAGGTTGCAAACTTTTTAATTCTCTAAATTTTTCTTCTGTTTCTAATGTACCGAAAACAGCACTTATTTTTTCAACTTGATTTGCTAAATTTATTTCAGAATCCTTTTCAAATAGAGTTTTGTCTATTTTTCGATTCACTAGATTAATTTTTTCTTTATTTTTTTTAGCTAAGTTTAATACACGTGTTAATGATTCAATTGTTGGTTTAAACGACTGTTGCGTTATATGCTTTTCTAGTTCGCGGCCAGCTTTGAGCATATCAACTAAGTTTTCTTGGTCTGAATTTAAAACTGCTTCAATAATATCATAGCGTATTTTTTCATTACGCATAACTTGTTGTAAACGAGCTTTTATGAAATCAACTAATTCTAAACCGCTCTTTTCGTAACCAGATAGCAAAGAATCTGAGTCAGAGGATAGCGTGTTAAGAATGTCTTCTCTAAGTGTATTCATCGGGAAGAACCAATTCTCATTCGTCACAATACGAACTAATCCATACGCTTGGCGCCTCAATGCAAAAGGATCGTTAGAACCTGTTGGGACTTTTCCAATCGCAAAGAAAGACATCATACTCTCTAGTTTATCTGCTAAAGCTAGCACGGCACCAATTGAACTCTTAGGTAAGTCGCCATCACTTGAGATGGGTAAATAATGTTCGCGTATAGCTGTTGCTACAGCAGGTGTTTCACCTTGTAATAAAGCGTATTTTTCTCCCATGACTCCTTGTAATTCTGGAAACTCCCCAACAACATTTGTAACCAAGTCAAATTTATATATTTCTGCTGCACGATCTAAACTAATCTGTTCCTCGTTGGTTAAGCCAACCGTTTTTCCGATAGTTCTTGCAAAAGAGCGAACACGTTGCATTTTTTCGTATACAGATCCAATTTTTTCATGGAAGGTTACTTGTTTCAACTGTTCCACACATGTTTCAATCGTTAATGTTTTATCTTCTTTATAGAAAAATAAAGCATCTTCTAATCGAGCAGTTAAAACTTTTTCGTTTCCTCTAATAACATTGTCAATAAATTCAGCATTCCCGTTTCGAACAGAAATAAAATAAGGCAATAAGTTCCCACTATAATCAGCAACATCCACATATCTTTGGTGATCTCTCATAGAAGTAATCAATATTTCTTCAGGTATTTCTAAATAAACTGGATTATACTTGCCATAAAAAGCTGTGGGGTATTCAACTAAATTATTAATTTCTTCTAACAGATTAGGTACAATTGAAACAGTCCAATCGTGTTCTTTTGCGATCGCATCAATTTGAGAGACTATCATGTGTTGGCGTTTGTCGCTATCAGCAATAACAAACACTTTTTCTAAGACTTGCTCATAATCTAATGCCGTTTCAAAAGTTACATCTTTTCCGAGAAAACGATGGCCTCTACTAGTATTAGATGTTTCAATATCTAATACAGTGAATGGAATGATTTCGTCATCCAACATTGCTGTAATCCAATGGATAGGCCTAATGTAGTTAAAATGGTGATTAGCCCAATTCATACTTACTGGAAAAGTCATTGAGGTAATAACCTTATCTAAATCTGTTAAAATCGTTTTAGCTGGTAACCCTTCAATAAACTTATCTACATGGACATACTCTATACCATTTATTTCTTTAAAATAAATATCCTCAACCGTTAACTGTTGCCCACGAACAAATCCCATAGCCGCTTTACTCCAATTTCCTTGTGCGTCTAGTGCAATTTTTTTAGCTGGTCCCTTAGCGGACTCCTCAACATCTACTTGTTTTTCAGAAAGATCTTTAATAATAACTGCTAATCTTCTCGGTGTAGAAAAAGGCAAGATTTCACCATAGCTCAGTCTGTTATCATCTAAAAATTGCTTCATTCTTTCAACCAACTGCAGTCTACTTGGTGCTACAATATGAGCGGGTATTTCTTCTAAGCCAATTTCTAACAATAAATTTTTAGTCATATTAGTTTATCTCCTTAGTAGAATTTAACTGATTTTTAAGTAGTGGATAACCAAGTTTTTCTCGTTCAGTAACAAAAGCAAGTGCAATAGCTCGTGCCATTTTACGTATACGGGCTAAATAACCAGCTCGTTCAGTAACAGAAACAGCTCCTCTTGCGTCTAATAAATTAAAGGTATGGCTACATTTTAAAACATAGTCATATGCTGGATGAACTAAACCTGATTCAATTTGAACGGTAGCTTCTTTTTCATAGTCTTCAAATAATTGCAACAATAATTCTTGATTGCTATTTTCAAACGCGTATTTGGAGTGTTCGAATTCAGGCTGAATAAAAATTTCGCCATATTTTACTCCCTTTGTCCATTCAATATCATAAACACTATCTACTTCTTGTATATAAGAGGCTAGACGCTCCAATCCATAAGTTAGTTCGCTGGTGACAGGAAAACAGTCTAATCCACCAACTTGTTGGAAATAGGTGAATTGAGTGATTTCCATTCCATCCAGCCAAACTTCCCAGCCTAAGCCTGCACAACCCATTGAAGGATTTTCCCAGTTGTCTTCAACAAATCGAATATCGTGTTTCAACGGATCAATACCTAAAAGAACTAGACTATCTAAATAAAGTTCTTGAATATTCTTTGGTGAAGGTTTCATAACAACTTGAAATTGGTGATGTTGAAATAAGCGGTTAGGATTTTCTCCATAACGACCGTCACCTGGGCGTCTTGAGGGCTCAACGTAAGCTGCATTCCATGGTTCTGGTCCAATCGCTCTCAAAAAAGTATAAGGGCTCATAGTTCCAGCTCCTTTTTCAGTATCATAAGATTGCATTAATAAACAACCCTTATCTGACCAGTAATTTTGTAATGTTAGAATAATTTCTTGAAATGTCAACGGCTCTTTTTTCATTTAAAACACTCCTTTTTATTATTTAGTATAAAATAAAAAAGTCGTCCCTATGTTGATAATTATCAACATAGGGACGACTTTCATCGCGGTTCCACCCTAATTCCAGTATATAACTACTAGCATCTTTATTGGACAGCTCCAGAATGCCTTTCAATTTTTCTCTTGTTCTGGCTTTCACTATCCCAGATTCGCTGAAAACAAGAATATAAAATCTACTTTTTTCTTTCTACGCTGTTTTATTCTATTGGCACTATCATATCTCTCTAGAGAAACGTTTGTCAATCCTTTCTTTTGAAATTCAACACATTTATTCAGTTGAATGTGGCTTTCTATCTAATAACAGATCGCCCCATTGATACATTTGATCAATGAATCGCTTACTTTTTAATTTTATCCCAACAGATTCGTCATAAATCATATCTAAAACCACTCTAATTTCTTTTTTTGTTTCATCTTTTACTTTAATTGTCCCTAGATGGTCCATTGAAATAACTGAAAATAGACGTAAAAAATAAATGGCTCGTTGACTTGCATGGTAACGATACTTGTCTAAATTCCAATGTTTTTGACAAAGTAAACCACCATAACTTCCTGAATAGTCAAATGGGCCTATTGTTTCACCACATTCACGACAGCCTCGCCATTCAGGTGCAACTCCGAAATAAGGTAATATTTGAACTTCAAAGATATTCACTAAAATTTCAGGATCTGTCCCATTATCTATTTCTATGAGCAATTGTTTCGCTTTATGAAATAAAGTTGGATCAGGCACACCATCTTCAATCGCTACATCAACTAAACTGAGTATGTAAGTAGCATACGCATTTAGAAAAATATCTGTATGCAACTGATTTAGATGAATTAAATCTTTAGCATCTCGAATAAAACCAAGACCCGTATCTTTAATATCAGTAATGTATGTTGCCATAGTGAAAGGAAGTACAGCAGCTTTCAAATTACTGTTAGATTTTCGAGAACCTTTGATAAAAAACATTCTTTTACCTAGTTTAGATGTAAAAATTTTGACGAGCCGATCACTCTCTTTGTAATTACGAATAGAGATAACAATCCCTTCTGTTTCTTGCAATTCTGACAAGCTACCTACTCCTTTCTTAGCTTTAGACTCTAGCAAATAGATAAAACAGAAAAGAAAACCCCACTAAAGTAAGTGAGATTTTTCTTCTTTCCATTCACGACTAATTAATAATCTTCTTTGCGGTATCCAAAATCTTGTAAGTTTATTTGACGATCACGCCAATCTTTTTGTACTTTTACCCAAAGGTCTAAATAAATTTTATCCCCTAAAAGAACTTCAATATCGCGACGAGCACGGATGCCTATATCTTTTAACATCTTGCCGCCTTTACCAATAATAATTCCTTTTTGACTTGAGCGTTCAACAATTACTGCTGCATGAACTTGAACTTTACCAAGTTCGTTTCTTTGCATACTTTCAACAACTACTGCAACTGAATGAGGGACTTCTTCGCGTGTTAATTGCAATACTTTTTCACGTATCAACTCTGAAACGATAAAATATTCAGGATGGTCTGTTACTTGATCTTCTGGATAGAACTGAGGTCCTTCAGGTAAATAGTTAAGGATTTCAGAAAGCAAGGTATCAACATTATTTCCCTCGGTAGCTGAAATCGGGATAATTTGTTCGAAATCCATTTCTGTTCGATAATCATCAATGATTTCAAGTAATTTATCTGGGTGAATTTCATCAATTTTATTAATCAATAGAAAGACAGGAGTCTTTTGCTCTTTTAATTTATCGATAATAAAATTATCACCAGGGCCACGTTTTTCAACAGCACTTACCATGAAAAGAATAGCATCTACTCCTCTTAAGCTACTTAAAGCAGATTCTACCATGAAATCTCCTAAACGGTGTTTAGGTTTGTGAATTCCTGGAGTATCTATGAAGACTATTTGTGAATCGTCTGTCGTATAGATACCTTGAATTTTATTTCTTGTTGTTTGAGCTTTATCACTCATAATAGCGATTTTTTGGCCAACAACTCTATTTAGCAAAGTTGATTTGCCTACATTTGGACGTCCTACAATGGAAACAAATCCTGATGTGTGTTCTTTATTATTGTTCATTAAACCATATCCTCCGATTGAAACGCACCAGGTAAAAGTTCTTTTACCGTGGTTTCATATTTATCTCCATTTGTATTTGTTAATAGCACCGGCATATCCGGCTCACAGAATTCTACCATAACTTGTCTGCATGCGCCACAAGGAGAAATAGGTCCGGTTGTTTTACCTGTTACAACTAATTGTTTAAATGTTTTCTTGCCTTCAGATACCGCTTTAAAAATAGCTGTCCGCTCTGCACAATTACTCAATCCGTAAGAAGCATTTTCAATATTACAGCCACTATAGATTATTCCATCATCTGTTATAAGTGATGCACCTACTGGAAATTTTGAATAAGGTACATAAGCATTTTCTAACATTTCCGTTGCTTCTTTTATTAATTGTTGGGTTACTTGTTTAGTAGTTGTCATGATTGAATTCTCCTTTTTAAATAAATAGTATAAATAGTTTCGGTAAAAGTATAATAGTCGCCGTAATAATTGAAAAAAATGCTGTACTTAGAACAGCTGCTGCCGCCATATCTTTTGCTTTTTTTGCTAGTGGATGGTACTGATGTTCTGTTATTAAATCAACAACATTTTCAATAATTGTATTTAAAATTTCCATAACCAAGACCAAAAAAACACTCAGTATAATCCAAAGCCATTCGTTTTGCTTGAGTCCTAGAAAAGATGAAATAATGAGAATCGTAATTCCTAAAATAAGGTGAGTACGCATATTACGCTCTTCTTGAAAGACGGTTTGAACCCCTTTGAAAGCATACTTAAAGGAATCAATAAAGCATGAGTTTTTACATACATTTTTATTATCTTTGGAGTCCATAGGCATCTAATATCTCTTTCTGCAAGCCAAACATTTCTTTTTCTTCATTTGGCTCCATATGATCATAGCCATTCAAATGTAAGAACCCATGAAGAGCAAGAAAACCCAACTCACGATTAAGCGAATGTCCGTACTCATCAGCTTGTTCTATTGCTTTATCAACTGAAATAACGATATCCCCGATATTTCTAGGAAGTACCCCTTCGAAATCAGCTAGATTTAAAATTAAATCATTTTCAACTTCGTCTTCGAGAGCAAAACTGATAACATCTGTTGGTTGATCTTTAAAACGAAATTCTCGATTAATCTCTTGAATTTTTTCGTTATCAACAAATAAAACAGATAATTCAGTTTCTTTTTCTAAATGAAGATAGTCTCCAGAAAAATCTAAAATAGCTTGAACCATTTCTTTTTGTTCTATTGTAATCTTATTTGTTTCATCAAATAAATCTATTTCCATATTGTATTGTGCCTCCTAAGTGCAATAGAAAAACTATGCATTGCTTTTATTCAAGTTTTTATCGTCTAAACTTGGGTATTCAATTCTTGAATGAAATGTACCATTTAATCCTTCACAGATAGATTTTTCTACTATTTTCAATTCTTTAATAGAAATGGTGCATTCATCAAATTGTCCGTCTGTCATTCGACTATTAATCAATTGGTGAATAAACCGTTCTATCGTTTCTTTTGTCGGTTTTGTCATTGAACGAACAGCTGCTTCTGCACTGTCTGCTATATTGATGACGGCTGCTTCTTTTGTTTGTGGTTTTGGGCCTGGATACCTAAAATCTGATTCTTGAACGGTTTCATCTAATTCTTTTGCTTTAATATAAAAGAACTTCATCAAGGTTGTTCCGTGGTGTTGAGCACAAATATCAATAATCGATTGTGGTATTTTTGCTTCTTTTAATATCTTTACCCCTTCACTAACATGTCCAAAGATAATGTCTCTGCTCTCATAAGGTGTTAATAAGTTGTGTGGATTCTCCATACCTGAAGGTAAATTTTCGACAAAGAAAAGCGAATGTCTTAATTTACCGACATCATGGTAATAACAAGCAACTCTTGCAAACAAAGCATCACCACCTATTGCCCCTACCGCGTTTGCACTTAAATTGGCAACCATTAAGCTATGGTGGTATGTACCTGGTGTTTTTATAACAAGTTCTTTTAATAAAGGATTTGCTGGATTTTCTAATTTCATTAGCGTTAATACCGCATTATCTGTAAACAATAATTCAAGATAAGGTGAAAATAAAACTGCTAAAAAGTATGAAATTAATCCACTTCCTAATGCAAACAAGCTGATCAATAGAGCATCACTAGAGAAAAATGATAAATTTAAGTAGAAAATAAGTGACCCTATAAATAGTGCATTAAAAAAGGATACCCACATAAATGTATTTAAGAATTGATCAACAATTCTTTTCTTTGTAATCATTGTTCCCATCATACCACTAAACAAATAAAATAAAGATAATATAAAGGTGCTATTGGACCCGGTATTTTCTCTAAATAAAAAGAGAGAAAACGCAACTAAAAATCCATTTGAAACAATACCGTATCTTCTTGAACTAAAAGTTGTTAATACTATCGGGGCTAAAGCAGCCGGAAATAGTAAACTAATGTTGGCTAATCCTGATTCTTGCATTAAGGAAAGACCTTTTAACACTAGTAACGTACTTGTCATTGCTAACACATATAAAGTTAATTCCTGACCTTTTTTTAATAAAGAATCTTTTTTTGTCTTGCCTAGATAAAATAAAACCAATGCTTGTGCTAATAAAAGTAAGAATAAACTATAAAAAAGGTGGTAGGAAGACTTATTGTCTAATAAACCAAGCAATTTAACTTGCTTTATAACGTTGCTATCAACAACATGGCCTTCTTGTACGATTACTTGACCTTGTAAGATTAATGCCGGTTGAACAGAAGCTTTCGCACTTTCACGTTGCTTTTGTGTTACTTGATCGTTATAAACATTATTTTCAATGAGAGAATTATCTAAAATTAAACTAGCTACTCGTTGTTGATCAGCAGTAAATTCCCAATAGTCTAAACTAGAGATGGCCTCTTGCTTTTTTTTACTCAATTCGTCAACTCTAATAGAAGTAGACATAACATCAGAAAGCGTTTTTGTTGTCGCTTTTTCAATTTGATTCGCTATTCCTTCAGCAGCCCCGAGTAATTCAAGAACCGACCACTCCGGTAATGAATTGACAAATTCTTTTGTTTCTTCATCGTTGTTTATTAATTTAGCATTAAAAAGAGAAAGCTTTTCTTTTGGTGTTAATCTTTTAGCAACGATAGCTAGTGTCTTATTTTCTTCTTTTTCATTTAAATCTGCTTTACTTTTTTCATCTTTAACTGCTTCTTGATACTGTTCTTCTGCTAATTTATTCGTTTCTTTAACAGTAGCAAATAATAAATGAATTTTTTCTGTTTGGACACTGTTTAAGTCGGCATTGTAAGAGTAAACTGGTGCAACATTATCCGCTGCTACTTGCCTATTTTCAATTGTTTTTTCTAAATCTTCAACAGTTGACTGAGCACGAATAGTTTCATCAGAAACTTGGTAAAGTTCGATGTCTAGCACTCTTGGTTTTAAGTTACTATACAAAATAAAGAAAATCACAATCGAAAAAATAAGAAGTAAAATAGGAATGTAAAGTTTCCCCATTTTGTTTTGTATGATAGTCAAGTATCTACGCATTCATTCACATCCTAACGACTATTAGTCATACTTAAATAACTAACTAAGTTTCTTTTTTTCATCATAGGCTTCTATGATACTTGCAACAACTGGGTGTCTTACGACATCTTTTGAGTCAAAATAAACAAAGTTGATGTTTTTGACATGATTAAGTATTCCTTCAGCATGTGTTAATCCGCTAGTAGCTCCTTTTGGCAAATCAATTTGAGTAACATCACCATTAATAACCATCTGTGACCCAAATCCTAAACGAGTCAAAAACATCTTCATTTGTGAAACAGTTGTATTTTGCGCTTCATCTAGTATGACAAATGCATCTTCTAATGTGCGACCACGCATGTAAGCCAAAGGAGCGATTTCTATCACACCACGTTCCATTAAGCGATTAGTATGTTCCAATCCAAAAAGGTTATAAAGAGCATCATAAATAGGTCTTAAATAAGGGTCTACTTTTTCTTTTAAGTCTCCTGGTAAAAACCCTAAATGTTCTCCCGCCTCAACAGCAGGTCGTGTTAAGATGATTTTCTTAACTTCTCCATTTTTTAGCGCATTAATTGCCATAACAACGGCTAAATAAGTTTTACCTGTTCCAGCAGGACCAATACCAAAAGTAACCGCATGATCCGTTATAGATTTAACGTAGCGACGTTGCCCAAAATTTTTCGCACGTATTAGATTTCCTGCAAAATTTTTACCAATTTCTTTATCATACATACTTACAAAATAATCTAACGTTCCTTCTTGCGCCATTTTAATAGCAGTAACAACGTCTGGTTCACTTATAGAAATATTTTTATTGATTAATTCTTGTAATTTAGTTAAAATCATTTCGATTTTTTGACCCATTTCAATTGAGCCAATAACTTCTATTTTATTGCCACGACTATTAATAGTTAATTCCATCATTTCTTCAATTAATTGCACATTTCTATCTTGAGAACCAAATAATACTTGTATATCTTCTGTTTCATTTAATTCAAAGCTATATGATTCTACTTTTTTACTAGACAAACATTCGACACCCCTTTTTATTCTGTTTGATTCTTTTTATTCCGCTATTAAATAGGCTAGGATTTTCATCAGTATTATTGAACACATTAGTATTTTACCACAAGTATGATACTAATTTATAGTTTTGATTCTTTATCTGGAAGAAAATTATGTAGTATTCTGACTGTTGTATTTTATTTATCTGAATTTAGTGATAAAAGAACAAAATAAAAGAACAAAATAAAAGAACAAAGGAATAGACCTTTGCTCTTTTATCATACTCTAATTCAGTTGATCTTTAACTAGGCGATTAATCACGTTTCCTTCTGCTTTGCCTTTAGTTACTGGCATAACAACACCCATAACTTTACCAAAATCTTTCATTGAGGTAGCATTAACTTCAGAAACAGCCTTTGATATAATCACTTGTAATTCTTCTTCAGAAAGTTGTTGAGGTAAATATTTTCCGACGAGTTTGATTGCTTGATTTGTTTGCTCAACCAAATCTTCTCTATTAGCTTTTTTGAACTCTATTAGAGACTCACGTCTTTGCTTCATCTCGCGAGAAAGAAGTGTTAATTCCTCATCCTCACTCAATTCATTACCTGTTTTAATTTTTTCATTTTGAAATGCAGCTTTTAGCATGCGCAAAACAGCTAAAGTATTTTTATCTTTAGCTTTCATAGCAGTTTTAATATCATCGTTTATGATTGTTAGAAGTGACAAAACTTTCTCACCCTCAATTCCTATGCGTTATCTGATTAGAACTTACGTTTTCTAGCCGCCTCAGATTTCTTCTTACGTTTCACACTTGGTTTTTCGTAGAATTCGCGTTTACGGGCTTCTTGTAAAGTACCAGTTTTGGAAACGGAGCGTTTGAAGCGACGAAGAGCATCATCAAGAGATTCATTTTTCTTAATAACTGTTTTTGACATTGTAAATTCCCTCCCTCCGTGCTTGTAAAAGTAACCATTCGTTAGTTAAACAACATTATTTTTTGTAGAAACTAAGAACAATCCTTCCCTATTATATCGAATGTATTTTTTTACGTCAACAAAGTATTTGCTTTTTATTGAAAATAGTGTAAAAAAAGCATGAAAACAACCTTATCTTGACACTATTTTTTATATTAAAGTTACTTATAAGTTGTTTTTATTTGAACATTCTTTGCATTTTCCAAAAATTTCGAATCGATGAGACTCAATCTCACAGCCATTTAGTTGCTCTTTGAAAAAATTCATTGGACACATTTGGATATTTTTAGTCATTCCGCAACTTGTACAAATAAAATGGTGATGATGCCCTTGATGCATACACCCAAAACGGAACATTTTTTCTCCATTTAATTCTGTTTCTTCTAGAATATCTACTTTGACAAAAGTATATAGATTACGGTATATCGTATCGTAACTTATCGTTGGATAAGTTTTTTTTAGTAACAGATGAACTTCTTTTGCAGTTAAATAACGGTCTTCATTAACAAAAATTGATACCATTTGCTCACGTTTATCTGTATATTTATACCCATTTTCTTTTAAAATAATAATGGCTTTTTCAACTGCAGTCATGTTTTTAAGCATCTCCCTTGAATGGTTCCTGTTTCTTATTATAACGTATCTCTATTCTAGAAGGCAAGAAGCCTGTTTATTAGCACTAACTATCCTTTACTTATTAAAAAACTTGTTTGTGAGGACTATCCTTCTTTTATTGTAAAAAATCAGTTATAATTGAAAAGAAGAATTTAAAATATATTGATTCGTATTTTTTTAGAAAAGAGGACTATCCCATTGGAAAAATTGGAAAAACAAAAAAAGATTAACCTATATATTATTTCAGATTCTGTTGGTGGAACAGCTAACAACTTAGGACAAGCAGCTATGTCACAATTCCCAGGCGTAGATGCGAATGTATCAGCCTATCCTTTCATTAGAGGAGAAGATACACTTTATTCGATTCTTGAAAAGGCACATAAAGACAACGCTTTAGTTATCCATACATTAATATCTCCTACATTAACTAATTTAATTGTTTCCTACTGTAAAGACCATGATTTATTTTGTTTTGATGTTATCAATCCAGTCGTTAAAGAAATTGAGCAACGAACAAATACTAAACCTTTAGAAGAACCAGGGATACTACACCAATTAAATGACAATTATTTTGATCGCATTAGCGCAATTGAGTTTGCCGTTAAATACGATGATGGTCGAGATCCAAAAGGCTTTTTGGAAGCTGATATTGTTTTGTTAGGTATTTCACGTACTTCTAAAACACCTTTGAGCATGTTTTTGGCAAATCAAAACTACAAAGTCGCTAATTTACCTTTAGTTCCTGAAGCTCATATTCCAGAGACTTTATGGAAAGTTAACCCTAAAAAAATTGTTGGATTAACCAATGACAGACATGTATTAAATAGTATCAGAAGAGAACGTATGATTGCATATGGATTAAATCCTGAAACAGGTTATTCAAAAATCGATCGCATTGACGAAGAATTGGTTTTTGCAAAGAAGTTATACGATAAACTGGATTGTTTAGTCATTAATGTCGCAACAAAATCAATCGAAGAGACTGCTGCTATTATCGTTAATACCTTGCAGTTAGATTCTAAAAAAAGAACGTTTTAATCCACTTACTTAAATTAAAAGAAGTTGAAACATAACTAAATAAAACTAAAAAAGGCCTAAAATCAATTTTATAAAGATTGATTTCAAGCCTTTTTATCAGTTTTAGCTTAGTGAAGAGCTTTATATTTTTGTTTCAGCCTCTTTTACTTTTCAAATTAAAACCCACGGCTAGATCCACCGCCGCCAGAGCTTCCTCCACCGCCGAAACCGCCGCCGCCGCCAAAACCACCACCGCCGCCTCGACCGCCACCACCTGCAGACATTCCAATTAAAAAGGGTAAGATACTTCTTGAACGACGTCCACCAGAACCACCACTACCACCTGAAAAGAAATTACTTACAAGGAAAAAAATAATTAGAATAATGAAAACAGTAGACATACCCCCACCATTTTCATCACCGTAAGCTGTTTCATCAACTTGATACCCAGAAAAGATTTCTTCATTATCAAAATTATACTCTGTAT
>JAGQHW010000060.1 GCA_020431645.1 Carnobacterium sp.
TGTATAATATCCATTAAGGAACAACTCCTGTTCTATGTTTTTAGTAGGTAAAAACAGTTTAACACAGGAGTTGTTTCTTTTTTTTCGTTTCCAACAATTATTTTACACTAACACTGTAAATTTATCATTCTTTTCTACTGTCTAAATGAACTGTTCATTGGAATTTTTTATCTTTCTACTATATATACTAGATATCTGTAGTCTAACACATTCTTTCTTTATTCAACTATTCCAAGAATTAACTAAGTCGTTTAGCCATTTTTTACTTCTCATTACCTAACCATCTTATATTACAGTCGTTTCGTCTTTTATACTAAATCATCATGATTTTCAGCAGTTCAGCTGATTTCGCTAGCTAAACACTCATTCTTTTGATAATTAAAGTATCTAAATCTGTCATTTTTCATTACAAAAGCTTTTTTTTTTACAAATAAATCAAATAGATGTCTATTGAATGACAAAGAAAGCTCTTTCTTACAAAAAAACTGAATTTTTGCTTTTTTTGACAACTTTTTTACTAAATAATACAAACAGAATAAGAGAATATAACGATTACGCTTTTTTCTTTATTTTGTATTTATTCGTGGTAGGATAGCAAATGTTGAAGGGACAATCCCCTTCGTTCAAGTAACAGAAACGAATGATCACATTGATAATTCGACAAATCATTCTTAAAACTACAGTCACTTCCTCTTACCATATGTAGTCAAAATGATTCCCTATCACTAGAGAAAACAAAAAAGGAGATTAAATCAATATGTTTAACTTAAAATCAAAATTATTTATCGCTAGTACAACTTTAGCACTTACGGGTGTTATCGCTATTTCAAATCCAGTAGAAGCAGCAGCAGCAGAATACAATGCTTCAACATGGGAAGCACGTTCCGTTTCTGAAATCAAAGAAAGTATTAAAAAGAATGAAGATGGTAGCTCTGAATATACTATCCAATGGGGTGACACTCTTTCTTCAGTTGCAGCTGCAACTGAGACCTCTCTTGATTCTTTAATCAATGTTAACGACATTAATAATGCTAATATTATTTATACAGGAAATACAATTTCTTTATCTGCAGATCACTCAATTGTTACTATTGAAAAAGAAGATAAAAAAGTTAGTTACGATGTTACTCCAGAAAAAGATGTTGTCGAAGTAGAAGTTTCAAAACAAGAAACTCCGGTAGAAGCTTCAATAGAAGAGCCTACTCAGCAAACGACGGGACAAACGGTTACTGTTCAAGCAACAGCTTATTCAACAAATCAACCTGAATTAAGCGATACAACTGCAACAGGCATTAACTTGCATGTTAATCCTAATGTTATCGCTGTTGACCCGAATTTTATTCCTCTAGGTTCTACTATTACTATACCAGGATACGGAACATTTATTGCCGGAGATACAGGTAGCGCTATTAAAGGAAATCGTATTGATATTCATATGACTAACCTTAATTCAGCGATTAACTTTGGTAGACAAACATTGAACATCCAAGTTTCTAAATAAGAATTATTTTATTTATTCCCTATTCGTTATCCTATTAAATATTCTCCTAAAGTATAAAAAAAGCATATGCTTTTTATACTTTAGGAGATTTTTTTTAGACTAGTTACTATTTTAGCGAATTTAATCATTTCTACTACTTTTGTTGCTAAATGTGCTAAACTAAATAAGGAAAATAAGGAATGAGAGGTATTTTACTATGAACAAATTTAACGAGATATCTTTAGAAATTCAATCCGCTATTATCAATCAAATTTATTTGCCTGGCAATCTTTTACCTAGCGAAAATGAACTAGCAAAAAAATACGAAGTTTCTCGCGAAACCATTCGAAAAGCCTTATCTTTATTATTAGAAAATGGATATATTCAGAAACAGCAAGGTAAAGGCTCGATTGTTTTAGATATAAAACGTTTTGATTTTCCGATCTCTGGATTAACCAGTTACAAAGAATTGCAAACTGCTCAGCACATAAATAGTCAAACGATTGTTTCTTCAAATATTAAAACAGATTTACCAAGTTCTTTAGCTGAGCGTTTGAGATTACCAGAACATACTGAAGTTATTTATGTAGAAAGACAGCGTAAAGTTGATGGTGAAATCGTTATTTTAGACAAAGATTATCTTTTGACTTCTATTATCTCTGACTTACCAAATGAAGCAGCCCAGGATTCTTTGTACAGCTATATTGAAAATGTATTAGGCTTAGTCATTAGTTACGCACAAAAAGAAATCATCGTTGAATTAGCTACTTCTGAGGATAAGCGCTTGATGGATTTAAACGGTGATACTCATGTAGTCGTTGTCCGTAGTGATGTTTATTTAGAAGATACGACTTTGTTTCAATATACGGAGTCTAGGCATCGTTTAGACCGATTTCGTTTCGTAGATTTTGCCCGTCGTAAAAATCCGAACGAGCTTAAATAAAAAAACAACAAAAGATACCTATTAGACGAGGTACCTTTTGTTGTTTTTTATTTTTTACTTTTATCGTTGAAATAAAATGCTACTGTTTCGTATGGACCCATCGTAAATTGAGAAGTTAACTCACGCTTATCTCCATTTCCGATTAAATAACTCATTGGTCTATTTATAAATTCTTCAGGAATATCAACACTAACCGATTGACCATAAAAATGATTTAAAACTAGTAATTGTTGCCCTTCATATTCTCTTACGTAAGCATAGATACTTGTATGGTCCAACAAGAGGCCTCGGTAGTCTCCTTCTGAAATAACTTTCATTTTCTTTCGCAATTGAATTAATTTTTTATAATACGTTAAAATACTTCCCGTCGCTTCTTCTTTTTCTACATTAATTTGACGGTAATTCTGTGCTACTTTTAACCACGGTTGACCTGTGGTAAAACCAGCATTATCTTCATCAGACCACTGCATAGGAGTCCGACTATTGTCTCTAGATTTTTCTTTAATAATAGCCATTGCCTCTTTCGATGATAAGCCTTTATCAATCAGTTCAGCATAAGCATTATGTGTTTCTATATCGACATAATCAGATAGCGTTGAAAAGCCAGGATTTGTCATTCCTATTTCTTCCCCTTGATAAATATAGGGTGTTCCTCTTAGTAAATGAATGGTTTGAGCTTGTACAGTTGCCGACTCATAAAAATAGTTGTCAGGATCTCCAAAACGACTAATCGCACGAGGTTGATCGTGGTTGTTCCAGAATAATGCATTCCAACCATTTCTTTCCGTCATACCTGTTTGCCAGTTATTTAATAAACGTTTGAGTTCCATAAAGTCAAAAGGCATTAGACTCCATTTTTCACTATCTAAATAATCTACTTTTAAATGGTGAAAGCTAAAGAGCATAGATAACTCTTCATTTTCAGGATTTGAATAGGCTGCTCCATTTTCGATAGTAGTAGAAGACATCTCCCCAACTGTCATAATCGCTTCTTTTCTTCCAAATGTTTCTTTATTTAACTCATGAATGTATTCATGTGCTATTGGCCGATCAGTATACAATGATTTTCCTACGCCATCTGGTGCATCAATTAGATTTTCATCTTTTCCAATAACATTAATCACGTCAAATCGAAAACCTGTTACACCTTTGTTTAACCAATAATTCACTACATTGAAAGCTTCTTTCCTAACTTCAGGATTACGCCAATTTAAATCTGCTTGCGAAACATCATATAAATGAAGGTACTCTTTTCCTGTATCACCAAACGGCTCCCAAGCTGGTCCGCCAAATTTTGATACCCAGTTAGTCGGGTGACTTCCGTCTGATTTCGGTTCACGTAATAAATAATAATCTTGATACTTTTTTTCTCCTGCTAGTGCTTTTTGAAACCACTCATGATTAATGGATGTATGATTTAAAACCATATCTAGCATAATTTCCATCTGATGTTTTTTTGCTTCTTCTACGAGCACTTCGAAGTCTTCCATCTTCCCAAATAAAGGATCAATCTTAGTATAATGAGAAATATCATAACCATTATCTTTTTGAGGGGAAGAAAAGAATGGATTGATCCAAAGCATATCCACTCCCAAACTGGCTAAATAAGGGATCTTTTCAATAATTCCTTTTAAATCACCAATTCCATCACCATTTGAGTCTTTAAAAGATTTGGGATAGATTTGATAGACGACTTTTTCATGGAACGCAGTCACTTTTATTCCTACTTTCTTTTACTTATTTATCTAATTCTGGTTTAGTAACCATTGCTTGTTCTACTTGATCAGATTTATTAAAAATATTGTACTTACGGAAAACAATTGTTAAAACGAAAGGTACAACAATTGCGATACCCATACAAATAATAAAGATAAACCAGTATTCATTTTGGATAGAAAGAAGTCCTGGTAACCCACCTACTCCAATTGAATTAGCTGTAACGTTAAATAGTGTTGAAATCATTCCGGCAATACCTGAACCAATCATTGCAGCTACGAAAGGATAAATGTATTTAATATTGATTCCAAACATTGCTGGTTCTGTTACACCTAAATAACAAGAAATAGCTGCTGGAATCGAAATCTGCTCTTCTTTTTTGTCGCCACGATGTAAGAAAATAATCGCTAAGACAGCTGAACCTTGCGCAATATTTGATAAAGCAATCATTGGCCATAGATTTGTTCCACCAAAGTCAGCAACTAACTGCAAATCGATAGCATTTGTCATATGGTGTAACCCCGTAATAACTAAAGGTGAGTATAAGAATCCAAATAGTGCACCAAATAACCAGTTCACAGAACTACCTAAACCAGTGTAAACTAGAGTTGAAATCCATCCTCCAATAACCCAACCTATTGGCCCCAAAACTGTATGAGCAATCAGGACTGTTGGGACTAATGCGAAAAACGGAACAAAAATCATAGAAATTGCTTGTGGAATAATTTTTCTCAAGCCTAATTCTAAATAAGCTAATAAGAATCCTGCAAGCATTGCTGGAAGAACTTGAGCTTGGTATCCAATCATATCAATTTGGAAAAAACCAAAATCCCAAAAAGGAACATCTGCTGCTGCAGTTCCGGCTACGCCGTAAGCATTCAGTAATTGTGGTGAAACCAATGTGATACCCAAAACGATTCCTAAAATTTGAGTAGTTCCCATTTTTTTAGCAATACTCCAAGTGATTCCTACTGGTAAGAAGTGAAAAATCGCTTCACCAATTAACCATAAGAAACCATTTACACCATTCCAAAATTGACTAACGTCAATAATTCGATTATAAATCGGAGCACCCGCATCAGTAAATTGAGCCATTCCATCGATCATCAGTTGGCCTAATGACTCCATCTGAATTTCTCCTAAAATATTTCTGAATCCTAAAATTAATCCACCAACAATAATTGCGGGAATAATGGGAGTGAATATTTCTGCTAATACAGACATAGCACGCTGAATCGGGTTTTGATTTTGCTTGCTAGCTATTTTTACATCATCTTTCGATACGCCTTCTTTTCCAGAAATCTTTGTAAATTCATTATAAAAAGTAGCTACATCATTTCCAATAATGACTTGGTATTGACCTGCTTGAGTAAACGTTCCTTTGACTGCTGAAATGTCTTCTATTTTCTTATTATCTGCAAGTGATGGATCGTTTAATACAAAACGCATTCGAGTAGCACAGTGACTGACTGCTGAAATATTACCAGGACCTCCGATATATTCCAGTAATTGTTTAACATCTTGACTATAATCTGCCATTCTTTTTTCCTCCTTATAATAGATAAGTTAAAGATAGATAAGTTAAAACTAACTTGTATATACAAGTTGAATATATACTATTTCAAAAAACAATGCAAGCGTTTTATCTATATAAAAACTAATCACTTTTGAAAAGTGATAGTTTTTTTATTTTCGTTTAATATTTTTCAAAAGAAAAATATTACTCTATCTGGCGAAAAATTTTGTTTTATTAGTGAATAAAATCTATGTTATCTCAAACCAAAAAAAATACTAAATACAAATGAAAAATATTTTATTCCAGACTTTATTGATTGCCATATGCATATTGAAAGTTTTATGATTCCTCCTTTTATTTTCTCAGGAGCTGCTCCTTATTATGGAATTACTACTGTTGTAGCAGATTTTCACGAATTTACTACTGTCCTTGGAAAAGCAAAAATAGAACCCTTCATGCAAGAAAAGTCGACTTAGACATTCTTTTATACTATTCCTTCTTCTGTTCCTTCTAGCACACCTCAATTCGAAAAAACAGGCGGATAATTGGAATAAAGGAAGTTGTGTCAGTTTTTAAACATTCAAAAGTCATTGCTTTGGGTGAAACTATGAACTTCAAAGGCATTACCAAAGAACCTAGCTCTTTAATCAAAAAATTTTTAAAGAAGTTTAAGATACAAAACCAGTCAAACTTCTAAAAGAACACATCCCCAATGTCTCAGGAGAAACATTAGCTAAATTTATGTTTGCTGATTTAACAACCAATCATACTCAAAAAGTAACTAAATCGATTTTAGAAAAAGTGACAAATGGTATTTTCTTAGAGTTGTAAAAAATTGATTACTCTAGAAAGCAGTAAAACTATTGTAGATTATATTTTTTATGAACACGCTGCTCTCATCAATGATGATATTATGGCGGATAATTTACTAGAGAGGACATTTGAATACTCACGTACGTCTAGCTATTGAATGCGGCATGCCTGTAAAAAGATGCTATCTATATGAGAACTTATAAGCCAGCTCATCGCAGATTGTTCTGTTTTCTCAGCTTGTGATATCGTCCGGATGGCTACTATTGGAAGTGCTGAAGTAATAGGTATGACTAGTAAGATTGGATTTAAAAAAAATAAAAAAGCTGATTTAATTCTAGTAGAAACGAATTCCACCAACATATTTCCCATCTTTGATCTTTATTCGCTACTAGTCTATTCAGCTAATGCTAGTAACGTATAAGATGTCATGATCAACGAAAAATGGATTATACACGATAAATTGCTTGTTCAACAAGACTTATCAAGTTTATGTCACAATCTGTCAAATAAACTTCAATAAGTCTATTTGAGCTTATTTTTATACCTTATAAAAACTATTTAGCTAGTCACGTTCACAAAACAAAAAAAATATCTTGAGCTTATTGCATTGCTCAAGATACTCCTATAATCAATTATTTTAGTGGTTCAACAACTAAGTAACGATGTGGTTCATTGCCCTCAGAATGCGTTGTAACACATTTATTTTTGCTTAAATAAAAATGAATCTGCTTTCTTTCAAAAGCAGGCATTGGTTCTAAAAAAACAGGTGAATTAGTACGTACAACTTTCTCAGCAGTACGTGAAGCTACATTTTTCAAACTAGCTTCACGTCTTTCACGGTAATCACCAACGTTTACTATAACTATAAATTTAGTTTTAGCTTGCTGATACAACAAAACTTGCGCGAGCGATTGCAAAGCATTTAAAATTCTACCATGTTTGCCGATTATTAAACCAGCATTCTCAGTATGAATATGAAAAACTACTTGTCGATCAGATAAATTAACATCAGTTGTGACCGTCGTTTCAATTCCCATTTTACAAGAAATATCTACTAAATAATCAGAAACCAATTGTAAAGCTTTATCGTCATCTTGAACAACTTGATTTTTTGACAAGTCACTTTTATCTGTCTCATCTTCTAACTTTAAGACTTTTGTTGTTGTGTCCCCCGTCAGTGTTTCAGAATACATTTGAGTAGACATATTCTTTTTTTCATTCGTTTTTTTTTCATCAATTAAGCGTTTTTCTACTATCACTATTGCATCTTTTTTACCAAATCCAAAGATGCCTTTCTTTCCTTCAGTAACAATCTCAATAGAAGCATCTTCTTTATTGATACCCAAAATTTCTAATCCTTTTTGAATGGCTTCTGCTGTTGTTGCTGCTTGAGCTGTGTACTTATTCATCTGTTTATCCTCCGTTCTATCTTCTGTTAAACGATAGTAAAGATTATTTCTTTTTCTTTTTCTTTTTCGGATTTAACGCCTTTTCTAATGTACGTTGACGGTCTCGTTCAACTTGAAGTTTGTCTTCACGTTCTTTTATAATTTTAAATGGGTTATTTAAAAGCAACGTTTGACCAACAGAAAACGCATTTCCCACTACCCAATATAAAGACAATGCACTAGGCAATGTAATACCCATAAATAAGATTAACGCTGGCATCATATACATCATTGATGACATCGCTGGATTTGATTCTGCTTGACTCATTGTAGACAGTTTAGTCGTGGCATATGTTAAAACCGCTGCTACGATTGGCAATATAAAAATTGGATCTGGCTTACCCAAATTTAACCACAAAAAACTACCTGAACGTAATTCTTCAGTCCGACTAATAGCCTGGTACAGTCCCATTAAAAGCGGCATTTGAATAACTAAAGGCAAACAACCTGCAGCTGGATTTACTCCTGCCTCAGAATAAAGTTTAGACGTTTCTTCTTTCAGTTTACCCTGTGTTTCAGCATCTTTAGAAGAATATTTAGTTTGTAAAGCTTTTAAGCGAGGCTGTATTTCACTCATTTTACGTGTGCTTTTAGTTTGACCATGCATTAAAGGTAACAAAATAACTCTAATTAATAGAGTAAAGACTATAATGCCTAGTCCATAACTACCGCTAAATAAATCTGACAACCAGATAATCACACGTGAAAAATTTAATACAATATATCGATCCCAGAAGCCTGTACTATCAGCATTGATAGGCGCAGTTCCACAACCGACTAGTACAACAGCTAGCAAGATAGTCCCTAACAATAGAAGTAATCGCTTACGGTTTTTCATCGTTTTCCCTCCACATTCTCTAAATAAAAAAATAAGCTAATCTAACATCTTAGCCAATTTCAAAACGTGAATCAAACTTTTTTTAGTTTCTTTTACTGACATATCTGCCGCTGGTTTACGGGCGATAACAATAAAGTCTTTCTCCGTTTTTAATTTGGGCTTTAATTCTGTTAAGCTTTGCCGTATTTTTCTTTTAACGTTATTTCTAACAACTGCATTTCCAATTTTTTTTCCAACAGATAATCCCACACGAAAATGAGGCTGATCTTTTTTATCTAATATATATAGAACGAACTGTCGATTAGCTGTCGATTTTCCGTTATGAAAAACTTTTTGGAAATCTGATTCTTTTTTGACACGATAGGCTTTTCTCATTCAAATAACCTCTCATCTCTTTTTCTTAGATTACTCTTTTTCAAAAATTAATAAAAAAAAAGAAAAAAAGACCACTGAAACGTTCAGTGATCTATGCACACAATGATTTTCTGCCTTTACGGCGTCTACTTTGTAATACATTACGTCCATTTTTTGTACTCATACGTTTACGGAAGCCATGTAATTTTTGACGTTTACGTTTTTTAGGTTGGTAAGTTCTTTTCATTCGTAATACACCTCCTACGATAACTATCTCTCATTAATTTTTTTATCAGTATAAGACAGTTTTAATTTATGATAACGAAATAAATACAGTTCTATCAAAATTAAGAACTTCTTATTTTCAATCATTCACTTCAACATGATAGCATAAATAGAAAAAATAAGAAACCTTCTTTTCATATTTTCAATGAATTTCTTTCAATTATTCGTTTGAATAAATTTATTTAACCTATTTTCTTGAGATTTTTTAAATAAAAAAAACTCCCTTTAGCCATCTTATTCAATATTTTTAGCTACTAAATAATAGGTAGTTTTACTTTCAAAAAACGACTATAACCAAAAACTTATAGTTAATTGTGTCATGGTTTTTATTAGGAAAAAGATATCCACAATCCGTTTTTATTATCCACATGCCTTAGTATAACTTTTTTTTGTGCTTTTATTAAATTTAAGTTACAATATAGTTATCCACAAACGAACAACCTGTGCATATATATTTCCCCAAAATATATTTTTTTGTGGATAACTACTAAGAACATCATTAAGACAGTCTTTAAAACTATTATTTATCCACTTAAAGTCTTATAAATAGTGGATAAATAATAGTTTTACACAGTTATTTTTTGCCTGTGCATAACTATATCTACAGGTTAGGGATAATTATTTAACAGGATTAAACTATCTGTGGAAAACTTTTTATTTACGTGCTAAAATGAAACAGACATATTTATAAAGGAGGTTCTCTGTTTGGATGATTTACAATCTTTGTGGAATTTTTTAAAAGAAAAATTTAAAGAGTCATTATCAAAGGTCAGTTACGATACATGGATTGAAAGTGCCAATCCAATTCGTATCACTGAAAATAATATTATTATTGAAGTTCCATCCTCTTTACATAAAGAGTATTGGGAAAATAATTTAGCTACTCGTATTGTTGAAAATATTTATGAATACTCTAGTCGCGAGATCTCGCCGCTATTTGTTATAAAGAATGAACAAGAAAATTCTAATCATAATGGAAGGCAACAAAACCAATCTTTGATACAAAAAAATTCCTTTAGAAAAGATATTCAATTAAATGATAAGTATACATTTGATACTTTCGTTATTGGTAAAGGCAACCAAATGGCTCATGCTGCTGCACTAGTCGTTGCAGAAGAACCCGGAACCATTTATAATCCCTTATTTTTTTATGGTGGAGTTGGATTAGGAAAAACACATTTAATGCATGCTATTGGTCATCAAATGTTGCTACTCAATCCAGATGCGAAAGTAAAATATGTAAGTAGTGAAACCTTTGCAAATGATTTTATTAACTCAATCCAAAATAAGACACAAGAAAAATTTAGAAATGAATACCGCAGCGTTGACTTGTTATTGGTTGATGATATCCAGTTCTTTGCAGATAAGGAAGGAACACAAGAAGAGTTTTTCCATACCTTTAATGCTTTATATGATGATCGTAAACAAATTGTATTGACTAGTGATCGCTTGCCTAATGAAATTCCTAAATTGCAAGAACGATTAATTTCACGTTTTGCTTGGGGCTTATCTGTCGATATTACTCCACCTGATCTTGAAACGCGTATTGCTATTTTAAGAAAAAAAGCAAATGCAGAGCGGTTAGAGATTCCTGATGATACTCTAAGTTACATCGCAGGACAAATCGATTCTAATATTCGTGAGTTAGAAGGAGCTTTAGTACGAGTTCAAGCATTCGCAGCTATTGAAAGTCGGGACATCACAACGAGTCTTGCAGCAGATGCTTTGAAAAGTATGCTTCCTTCGAACAAACCAACTATCTTATCTATTTTAGATATTCAAAATGTTGTCGCTAAATATTATCAAATTTCTCTAACTGATTTAAAAGGTAAGAAGCGTGTTAAAGCGATTGTTTTACCTAGACAAATTGCTATGTTCCTATCACGTGAATTAACTGCAAACTCTTTGCCAAAAATCGGTGCTGAGTTTGGTGGAAAAGATCATACCACTGTTATCCATGCCTACGAAAAAATCAATCGTGCCATTATAGAAGATGATCAGTTGAAACAAGATATAGAAGAAATAAAAAATAAACTAAGTTAATTTTCTTTTATTTTTTTGTCATTCGTAAAGAAGACAGTTTATTAACCTGTGTACAACTATAAAAGTTATCCTCGTTTTTTACACAGGTTATCCACATGTGTAAAACCTTGTTGCATTTAGGCTCAACCTACTTAATAACAGTATCCACAGGTCCTACTACTATTACTAAAGATCTTATTAAATTAATTAACTATATTTTGGAGGTTTATTCAATGAAATTTACAATAAAAAGAAGTGCATTTTTAAAAAGTATGTCAGACGTTCAAAGAGCTATTTCTTCAAGAACAACTATTCCTATTTTGACTGGAATAAAAATCGTAGCAAATGAAGAAGGAATTACTTTAACCGGTAGTGATTCAGATATCTCTATCGAAACATTTATTCCAGTATCAGATGAATCCAACACATTAATCATCGAAAAAACTGGTAGTATTGTATTACAAGCTCGTTTCTTTAGTGAGATTGTAAAAAAATTACCTGAAGAAACAATGGAAATAGAAGTTCTTGATCATTTTCAAACATTAATTACTTCAGCAACGGCTTCATTCACTATTAATGGTTTAGACGCAAATAACTACCCTCACTTACCAGTAATTGATACAAATGAGTCTTTTCATTTACCGGTAGGCTTATTTAAACAGGTAATAGGACAAACCGTAATTGCTGTTTCTACTCATGAAAGTAGACCAATTTTAACAGGAATCAATATAGTTATTGAAAACGGACAAATTTTAGCTGTTGCTACAGATAGTCATAGATTAAGTCAACGAATTATTCCTTTAGAAATGACTGAAGAACAAGCTGGGAAGAAATACAATATTATCATTCCAGGTAAAAGTTTAATTGAATTATCTCGTACACTAGATGATAATTCTGAAACAATTGAATTGATTATTACTGAAAACCAAGTTTTATTTAAAACAGATAATATGTTTTTCTATTCTCGTTTACTAGAAGGTTATTATCCAGATACAAAACGCCTAATACCTGAAACGTCCGTTACAGAAATTGAATTTAATGCAAATACTTTATTAGGTGCAATTGAAAGAGCTTCGTTGCTTTCACATGAAGGTAAAAATAATGTTGTTAAAATTAGTATTAGTCCCGATTTAGTTGAAATTTCAGGAAATTCGCCAGATATAGGTAATGTCCAAGAAGAACTAGACTATATTTCAGTTAGTGGTGATCCAATTGAGCTGTCTTTTAATCCGGATTATATGAAAGATGCCTTAAGAACCTTCGGACAGGCAACGATTAAAATTAAATTTACTTCACCTGTTAGACCGTTTATTCTGGTACCAAGTGAAAATGATCAGACATTTATCCAATTGATTACACCCGTTCGTACATTTTAATAAATAAAAAACGACTTTTCTGAATCAATAGAAAAGTCGTTTTTTTATTGATTCATTCAAAAACAGGTTTTTTTTCACTTTTAAGCAACTTTCAGATATTTAAGGTCTTTTTGTATTTAGTCATTAAAACGTAAAGAACCTTATCTAAATTCTAATAGCGATTGTATTCTTCATAAATAAAAGGTATAATAAAACCAATAAATGAGTGCGACTTGCGTGGTTTTCATACTCCACGCT
>JAGQHW010000061.1 GCA_020431645.1 Carnobacterium sp.
AAAATTAATTGATAGAAATACAACAATTCCAACAACTAAATCACAAGTGTTCTCAACAGCAGCTGATAATCAACCTGCAGTTGACGTGCATGTCTTACAAGGTGAGCGTCCTATGGCTACAGACAATAAGACACTTGGTCGTTTCCAATTGACAGATATTCCTGCTGCTCCACGTGGCATTCCACAAATTGAAGTATCATTTGATATTGATAAAAACGGAATCGTTAATGTGCGTGCAAAAGATTTAGGAACTCAAAAAGAACAAACAATCACGATTAAATCATCATCTGGTTTATCTGATGAAGAGATTGAGCGTATGGTTAAAGATGCTGAAGCAAACGCTGAAGCAGATAAAGTACGTAAAGAAGAAGTTGATTTACGCAATGAAGTTGACCAATTGTTGTTCCAAGTAGACAAAACGTTAGCTGAATTAGAAGGAAAAGTAGATGAAGAAGAAGTTAAAAAAGCTGAAGGTGTGCGTGATGAATTAAAAGCAGCCGTTGAATCTAATGATTTAGAAGCAATGAAAGCAAAACGCGATGAATTAAATGAAATCGTTCAAGCTTTAACAGTTAAACTTTATGAACAAGCTGCACAAGCTCAATCTGAAGAACAACCACAAGCTGACCAAGCTGAAGACGATAATGTTGTCGACGCTGATTTTGAAGAAGTAGATGATAATAAATAAGCAACAAATAAGATGATAAAGTAAAAGCCAAGGCAAAATGCTTTTGGCTTTTTCTTCTAGATATGATATGCTCTTAAAGTTGAGTTTTAGTAATCGTATTCTATGAAGAATTATCTTTGTGACGATGGAGGGATAGTATGGCAAAAAGAGATTATTATGAAATTTTAGGCGTATCAAAAAGTGCTACGGATCCAGAAATAAAAAAAGCTTACCGTAAACTATCAAAACAATTTCATCCAGATATAAATAAAGCAGCAGATGCAGATGCAAAATTTAAAGAAATCACTGAAGCATATGAGGTTTTGAGTGATGGCAATAAACGAGCAGCATATGACCAATACGGACATGCTAGTACCGATCCTAATTTTGGTAATGGTGGTGGAGGTTTTGGTGGTGGCTTTGGTGGCGGCGGCTTCGGCGGTGGTGGATTCGAAGATATCTTTGAATCATTCTTTGGTGGCGGCGGTCGTACAGCTAACCCTAACGCTCCAAGACAAGGTGAAGATTTACAATATCGAATGGACTTAGAATTTGAAGAAGCTATTTTCGGTAAAGAAACGACGATTCAATACAATAGAGAAGCAGAATGTAAAACATGTCATGGTGATGGAGCTAAACCAGGAAGTCATCCAGTAACGTGTTCGAAATGTCATGGTTCAGGAACATTGAACGTAGAACGCAACACACCACTTGGCCGAGTAATGACTCGTCAAACGTGTGATGTTTGTCAAGGAACAGGTAAAGAGATCAAAGAGAAGTGTCCAACTTGTTATGGTTCAGGTCGGATAAAAGAAAAACATTCTGTAAAAGTAACCGTTCCAGCAGGTGTCGAAGATGGCAATCAAATGCGATTAAACGGTCAGGGTGAAGCAGGGAAAAATGGCGGACCTTATGGAGATTTATATGTCGTATTCCGGGTTAAATCAAGTGATTTATTTGATCGTGATGGTTCGGAAATTTACTATGAACTACCGATTAGCTTTATCCAAGCAGCCTTAGGTGATGAGATTGAAGTGCCGACAGTTCACGGTAAAGTTAAACTGAAAATTCCAGCAGGAACCCAAACGGGTACTAATTTCAGATTAAAAGGTAAAGGAGCTCCGCGTTTAAGAGGAGCTGGCAGTGGCGATCAACATGTTAAGATAAAACTTATTACACCAAAAGACTTATCTTCAGAACAAAAACGAATTTTGCGTGATTATGCAAAAGAGAGTGGCATCGAAGTAACAGAGCAAGACGAGTCACTTATTGGAAAAATAAAAGACACATTTAAAAAAAGATAGCAAATAAATAAAAAGAAGCCTAGAACATTTTCTAGGCTTCTTTTTTGGCTAAAGCACTTATTCTAAACATTGTAATTAAGCTGTTTGACTGTTATAATTTAAAGTGACACTTTTTGGAATAAAACATGGAAGTAGGCATTAATTAAATGAATAAAAATGAACTAATTGAAAGACAAAAAAATATGCGAAACTTTTCTATCATCGCTCATATTGACCATGGAAAGTCTACTTTAGCAGATCGTATTTTACAAATGACTCGTACTGTAGCAGACCGTGATATGCAAGAACAGTTACTAGATTCAATGGACTTAGAGCGTGAAAGAGGCATAACCATTAAATTAAATACAGTTGAATTAAATTATACAGCTAAAAATGGAGAAACCTATACGTTCCATTTAATTGATACACCAGGTCACGTTGATTTTACGTATGAGGTATCAAGAAGTCTGGCAGCTTGTGAAGGGGCAGTACTTGTTGTAGATGCTGCACAAGGAATAGAAGCTCAAACACTAGCAAATGTTTATTTAGCGTTAGACAATGAGCTAGAAATTCTCCCTGTTATAAATAAAATCGACTTACCAGCTGCAGATCCTGAGAGAATTAGAAAAGAAATCGAAGATATTATCGGTCTTGATGCAAGTGAAGCTGTTTTAGCTAGTGCTAAAATCGGTCTTGGAATTGAAGACATCTTAGAGCAAATTGTCGAAAAAGTCCCAGCACCAGATGGCGATTTAGACGCTCCATTGAAAGCTCTTATATTTGATTCGGCTTATGATTCTTACCGCGGAGTTGTCTTAAACGTTCGAATTATGGATGGCATTATTAAACCAGGTGATACGATGAAATTAATGAATACAAATAAAACATTTGAAGTGGCAGAAGTTGGTGTTTTCTCACCAAAACCAATTAAAAGAGACTTTTTAATGGTAGGTGATGTTGGTTACGTAACAGCTAATATCAAAACAGTCCAAGATGCTCGTGTTGGGGATACGATAACCTTAGCAACTAATCCAGCATCGGAATCATTACCTGGTTATAGAAAAATGAATCCTATGGTTTATTGTGGCATGTACCCGGTTGATTCATCCCGTTTCACTGATTTACGTGAAGCGTTAGAGAAATTGGAATTAAATGATGCGGCATTACAATTTGAAGCAGAAACTTCTCAAGCATTGGGATTCGGCTTTAGATGTGGATTTTTAGGCCTTTTGCATATGGATGTTGTCCAAGAGCGACTTGAAAGAGAATTTAACTTAGACTTAATTACAACAGCACCTTCTGTAATTTATCATGTTAATTTAACCAATCAAACTCAGTTAGTTGTCTCAAATCCAGCTGACATGCCAGAACCTGGTGTGATTGAGTCAATTGAAGAACCGTATGTAAAAGCAAATATTATGGTTCCAAATGATTACGTAGGAACGGTTATGGAAATTTCTCAGCACAAACGTGGTAATTTTATTGCCTTAGATTATTTAGATAACAATCGAGTCAATGTTGTGTATGAGATCCCTCTATCTGAAATTGTGTATGATTTCTTTGATAAGTTGAAATCTAGTACAAAAGGTTATGCCTCTTTAGATTACGAAATGATTGGTTATCGAGAGAGCCGTTTGGCAAAAATGGATATTCTTTTAAATGGAGAAAATGTTGATGCATTGAGCTTTATTGTCCATAATGATTTTTCTTACAATCGAGGTAAAGCAATTGTTGAAAAGTTAAGAAGTATTATTCCAAGGCAGCAGTTTGAAATTCCAATTCAAGCAGCCATTGGAAGTAAAATTCTTTCTCGTTCAACTATTAAGGCACTACGCAAGGACGTAACGGCTAAATTATACGGTGGAGATGTTACTCGTCGCCAAAAATTACTCAAAAAGCAAAAAGCTGGTAAGAAAAGAATGAAACAGGTTGGATCTGTTGAAATTCCGCAAGAAGCGTTTATGTCCGTCCTTAAGATTGATGACGAGAAGTAACGGTTTGCTTAATAAGTAAAAAAGAGCAGAGACTGAAATAGTTTTATTATGAAACTTCTAATAAAAGATGAATGTAAATCTTTATTAGAAGTTTTTTATTGCGATAAAATAAGTATTATCTGTGTTCAAAAATGATTCGTCATCGAAAAAAAACGTTGAATAAACCTGAAAGGA
Organism: Carnobacterium sp.; assembly: GCA_020431645.1. GTDB lineage: Bacteria > Bacillota > Bacilli > Lactobacillales > Carnobacteriaceae > Carnobacterium_A. The sequence goes on from JAGQHW010000061.1 coordinate 4,119, forward strand.
TGTTTTCAATGAATCTCTTCGTTAGTTTTATTTGTGTGATAGGATTTACCCTAATTCATTATTTTTCAAAATATATGTCCTTCGCAGATAAAGCGCCCCGAAGTAAGTTTTTGTCTTTTTCTGGTGGCGTTGCAGTTTCTTATGTTTTTGTTGACCTGTTACCTAAGCTAAACGAATATCAGTTAATTTTACTCGTTCGTTTAGAAAATAGTATCTGGCGTAATATAGAAAATCATATTTACATTATTGCTTTATTGGGCTTAGTATTATTCTACTCTTTAGAACGGTTGGCAAAGAGAACGAAAAATGATTTGCATTTAACTGAAAAGACGAAAGCTAATGTATCTATTTTTTGGATCCATATGAGTGCCTTTTTCGTTTATAATGCAATTATTGGGTATTTACTAGTTAAAGAACCGTTTGAAAATTCTTATGGAATACTATTTTACTTTTTAGCACTAAGTGTTCATTTCATAACAAATGATTGGTCACTCAGAAGAGATCATGTAAAAGTATACGATCAGTATGGAAGGTATCTTTTAATAGTAGCGCCTATAATAGGCTGGCTTATTGGTTTATTGACTGAAGTAAACGAGTTTGTCTTATCTATCCTACAGGCTTTTATAATCGGCGGAATTGTCCTAAATGCTTTAAAAGAAGAGTTGCCAGAAGAAAAAGAAAGCAGCTTAGTTAGTTTTTTATTAGGTGCAATAGGCTATACACTACTATTATTATTGATTTAGTTGAGTATTTTACTTAGATGTACATCTCTTTCGGCATTAAATCCGTTTCCATCGATAGTTATTGATACTTTGAGCAATCATGTTGTCTAATTGTTAGAAATAGTCGAAAAGGCTGTATTAGAGCATGGTGGAAGTGTAAAAGCTGCTATACTAAGCTACTTATATTAAAAAGTGAGTTAATGATTTTGAATGATGAAATTTATAGTGATTACCCATAATAGTAGATGCAGTTAAAATGCTAAATCTCATCAAAATAGAGTTATTTTAAGCCGTGAAGAGGACGTTTGAATGAATTAGACTATTAATATGGTTACTTTAGTAATAGCAAGGAAAAACTGAATACAATAGAAAGAAACCAATCAATTAAGTTTAAATAGTTAACAGAATTCAAACATTTTATATTATAAAAAAACTTAAATGAAAATAACTATTGATTAATAGAGGTTGTTTCTGGATAATAGAGAAGGAAGTTTAAGTGTGAGTTGAAAACGCTTGTTTGAAAGCTTCCTTTTGAATGGAGGAAAAGTTTTGGATGTACAATTAATGGTGTCCCAATTTTTAGGGGGACTAGGAATTTTTTTGTTTGGTATTCAGATTATGGGCGATGGACTAAAAAAATCTGCGGGTGATAGTTTAAGAGATTTACTAAATCGCTTTACATCTACTCCCTTAAAAGCTGTTTTAACCGGTGTACTTGTGACAGTATTGCTTCAAAGTAGTTCTGGAACAACCGTTTTAACTGTTGGTTTAGTTAGTGCTGGCTTTATGAAGCTTCGTCAAGCTATTGGCGTTATCATGGGAGCTAATATAGGAACAACAATTACTGCATTTATAATAGGAATTAATGTTGGAGAATATGCACTTCCTATCTTAGGAATTGGCGCAATCTTGCTCTTTTTCTTTAAAAAACAATTAATCAATAATACTGGGCAAATTATGTTTGGCTTTGGTGCGTTATTTTATGGACTAGAATTAATGGGTAGCGGAATGGCTCCGCTTGAAAATTTGCCAGCGTTTACTGATTTGATGGTTAATCTTTCTAATCACCCTATCCTAGCAACGTTTACTGGAACAGGAATGACCCTTATCATGCAAAGCTCTAGCGCAACAGTCGGTATTTTACAGAAACTTTATATGCAAGGAAGTGTTTCCTTGAGTGCTGTATTGCCAATTTTATTTGGTGACAATATTGGCACAACGATTACAGCGATTCTAGCAACAATTGGAGCAAGTACTGCTGCTAAAAGAACTGCTGGTGCGCATGTACTGTTTAATGTTATCGGAACCATTATTTTCTTGATTTTTCTAAATCCATTCACCGGATTAGTTGTTTGGTTTGGTCAAACACTGAATTTAAACCCAGCATTGCAAATTGCATTTGCTCACGGCCTATTTAATATCGGAAATGTTTTGATTCAATTTTGGTTTATTAATAATATTGCTAAATTAATGGAAAAAATTATACCTGGAAAAGATGCCATAGTAGAGTACGATACAACTAATTTGGATACAAAATTCATTCAAATTTCACCTAACTTAGCATTAAATCAAGCTAAATTAGAAATCAATCAAATGAGTAAATTTGCTATTGAAGAATTCCAGCATTCTTTCAGCTATTATCGAGAACAAAATGAGAATGACTTGAGTACTGTAGTGACTTTAGAAGAAGCTGTTAACAATATTGACAGACGATTGACTGAATACTTAATGGTTATTTCTGCAGAAAAATTAACAATAGCTGAATCAAATGAGCTAAGTGCTTTAATCGACGTTATGAAATATTTGGAACGCATAGGAGACCATAGTGAAAATATTGCTAACAATATAAAAGATATCATCAAAATAGAAAAGAAAAAGAAATCTAAAAATAAAGAAAAAGGACGTACAAATGGTGAAAAACCATTCCTTTACGATCAAGATGTCATTGATATGTTTGAAATGGTAGAATCTATCGTAAAAAATGCTATTCGTGCATATGAAGAAGATGATGAATCACTAGCCAATAAAGTAATTAGTCAAGATCCACTGATCAATAAAATGGAAATCAAAATGCGCAAAAAATATATTGAATCAGTCAATAATGGAACCGAACGATCTGGTGATGGGATTTTATTTATTGATATTGTTTCAAGTTTAGAGCGTATTGGAGATCATTCTGTTAAAATTGCACGCCATGTAGAAAACAAGCAATCGTTTCATACAATTTCAGATACTTTTGAAAAAACAAAAGAAAAATTCTTTTCTTTTGATAATGATTAAAAATAGCAACCAATTTTATTGAAAAAATTGGAACAAGACAAGATAAGGAGCAAAAGTGATTATATCTTTTGTTTCTTTTTTGTATGATGAATGAGTTTGCGTTGAAACACCTTTTTTTAGTTTTATTTACGACTATCTATCATTTGTTGTATACTTATAGCGAAAGATAAGTTATTTATTTTGGATAGGTGCAAACTTAAATAAATTCTGGCTTGATTCAACTAAAAGAATAGAAGAAATGGATGAAGCAACCCATAATTATGCATTGAAAAGAACGCTAAAATTAATCTTCATATACGAAAAAGCAAGGATGATCTACATTTACTCTATGCATACTCATTAGGTAGTAAGTACAGGAGTAAAAAAAGCTTGTCACATGCCAGTTTGATTCGAACAATAGACTATTATGCTAGAATTGAACAGATAAAACAAAAAGGTAAAGAATAGTTTTGGTTAGGAAACGACTTTTTAGCAAACAATTGAGAGAAATGAGGAATTAAAATGACAAAACAAGACATGATTGATTACTTAGATAGTAAAATGAGTGAAGCTAACTTAGACTTTGATTGGTCGATTGAATGGAAAAAAAGACAACATGCAATTGAAGTTTCCTTCACGATTTATGCACAAACAGATTCTAATTTAGTTATTCAAGATATTGAAGGAACAGTGAATACGGAAAATATCATCCAATTTGAAGATACAATTTGTTTTTATAATCCTGAAAAATCAAAAATAATACTAGAGGATTATTTAGCAACGATTCCTTTTGATTTTAAACAAGGAATCGAGAAAGGTTCGATAGATGCTTTTGTAAAAATCCTTAGAATTATTGTTACAGAAGGGCAATCAGATTTATTAGATTTCTCGACAGATCCTAGTATTGAGACCTTTGAAATGGAATGGAATCAAGCTAATTTTGAACAGACAATCCAAACGTTAAAGGAAACTAATCGCTATAACACAGAAAAAGTTTTATACCCAAAATTCTAACACTAACTAAATAATGAACTAAAGAGGAGCCAAAGAATAAAAATGAATTGGATTGAAGTAAGTGTACAAACAACAACTGAATCTGTCGATGCTGTTTCAACTATTTTAATTGAGGCAGGTTCTGAAGGGGTTTCTATTGAAGATAGTCAAGACTTTTTTAATGTTCCAGATGATGGATTTGGGCAAATATGGAAGCTAGATAGAAACGATTTCCTAGAAGAAGGAGCATTAGTAAAAGCTTATTTTCCAGAAAGTTTATTTTCTCCAGAAATTATTTCTAGTATCAAGGAACAAATCCTTAACTTAAAATTAATTGGCTTGTCTATCGAGCCCAATATCCTAACTATTTCAGAAGTTGCTGAAACAAACTGGGCTACTGCTTGGAAGCAATACTATTATTCATTAAAAATTACACGGTTTTTAACAATCGTTCCTAACTGGGAAGACTATAAAGCAGAACATGCAGATGAGCGCATCATCAGATTAGATCCAGGCTTAGCTTTTGGAACAGGGACACATCCGACAACTATCCTATCGCTGCAGTCATTAGAGAATTGTATTAGAGGCAATGAGACGGTGCTAGATGTTGGAACAGGGTCAGGTGTATTAAGTATTGCTGCCAAGGCATTAGGTGCAGGAAAAGTCCATGCATATGATTTAGACGATGTAGCTGTTAGGTCAGCCTATGATAATATCCTATTGAATGATTACGCATTAGATGTTGAAGTTGCTGCAAATAATTTATTAGCAGGAATTGAAATAGAAGCAGATATTGTTGTCGCTAATATTTTAGCAGAAATTATCTTACCTTTGATTCCTCAAGCTTGGACGGTATTAAAACCAGGGGGCTTATTTTTGACGTCTGGAATTATAGAAACAAAAAAAGAAGTTGTTCTAGCGCAACTGAAAGAACAGGAATTTGAAATCATCCAAGTATTACAAATGAAAGACTGGGTTGCAATTATTGCTAAAAAACCTGAAGAGGACGAGTAATATGCAACGTTACTTTATTGATGAAAAACGAAAGGCTAGTTACCAAACAACAGAAATTAGATTATTTGGTGAACAACATCACCATATGACTCGTGTGATGCGTATGGAGGTTGGAAAGACTGTCTACTTAGTCTTTCCTGACCAAAAAGCTATCGTAGCAAAGGTAACGAAAATTGAAAGTGATTTTGTTAGTTTGTTATGGGTATCAGATGAAACAAGTAAAAAAGAATTGCCAGTAGAAATCACAATCGCTAGTGGGTTACCAAAAGGAGACAAGTTAGATTATATTATTCAAAAAGGAACAGAATTAGGTGCTTGTTTATTTATGCCTTTTCAAGCAAGTTTCTCTATTACAAAATGGGATAAAAAAAAGAGCGAAAAAAAGGTTATGCGTCTTAATAAAATAGCTCAAGAAGCAGCTGAGCAATCCCATAGAACTAGAATCCCAGAAGTAACATCTGTTTTATCTTTCAAAGAATTAGCGAACTTAGCCACTTCTTATGATGCTTGTCTAGTAGCGTATGAAGAGAGTGCTAAAGAAGGCGAAATGACAAATTTTGCAAAAATAATAAATAAGTTACAACCCAACGATAAAGTTCTTATCATATTCGGACCTGAAGGCGGGTTAAGTCGAGAAGAAATTACTATTCTTACTGAAGTAGGAATGACAACTTGTTCGCTAGGACCAAGAATACTAAGAACAGAAACAGCTCCGTTGTATGCACTAGCAGCTATTTCCTATCATTTCGAATTAAATAAATAGCAAAAAAGTGTCTTTTTTAATGGCACTTTTTTACTATTTACTAAGCAAATAATAAATCAAATAAGAGATTCATTTAAGTGTTAATGACTAGTAAACGAACGAAAGAGACTCTTGTAAGCATTGAATAAAGCAATCTTTATCGGTATAATAGCAGAAAGTTAAGAATGATAAAACTCGCTTTAGTAACGAGTTAGTCTCAAAAATAACTAAACCAATACAACTAAAAGTAGGATCAACTAAAAAAGAAGGTGACAATATGCCAAAAAATAAAATCTATACATCGCAAGAGGTCATAGCTTTAACTGTTGCTTATATGAACAGTAACCATGTTGCTTTTGTCAAAAAAGCATGTGATTATGCTACTAAAGCTCATGAGGGACAGTTACGAAAATCTGGAGAAGCTTATATTATTCATCCTATTCAAGTTGCAGGCATATTAGCTGAGCTTAAAATGGATCCAGTAACTGTTGCAACTGGATTTTTACATGATGTAGTTGAAGATACTGACATTACATTTGAAGATATCTCTAAAGAATTTACACCAGAAGTAGCTATGCTAGTTGATGGTGTGACAAAACTAGGGAAAATTGAGTTTAAATCACACGAAGAACAACAAGCAGAAAATCATCGTAAAATGCTATTGGCGATGGCCAAAGATTTACGTGTTATTATGGTTAAATTAGCGGATAGAGTTCATAATTTACGAACATTAAAATTCCATCGACCAGATAAACAAAGGCGTATTGCAAATGAAACACTAGAAATTTATGCACCGTTAGCTGATCGTTTAGGAATTAGTAAAGTGAAATGGGAATTAGAAGATACTTCTTTACGCTATTTAAATCCACAACAATATTATCGAATCGTGCATCTGATGAACTCTAAAAGAGAAGAACGAGAATCATATATTTCAAATACGATTCAAATTATTCAAGATTCAGTTGATGAATTGAGTATTCATGCAGATATCTACGGACGACCAAAACATATTTATTCTATTTATATTAAAATGAAAGATCAAAAAAAGCAGTTTAATGAAATCTACGACTTACTTGCTATTCGTGTGATTGTCGATTCAATTAAGGACTGTTATGCTGTTTTAGGTGCTGTTCACACAAGATGGAAGCCGATGCCAGGGAGATTTAAAGATTATATTGCAATGCCAAAATCTAATATGTACCAATCTATTCATACCACAGTTATTGGTCCTAATGGAAGGCCAGTAGAAGTACAGATACGAACAGAAGAAATGCATCAAGTAGCTGAATATGGTGTTGCAGCTCACTGGGCATATAAAGAGGGAATAACTAAGAAAATAGAAAGTTCAGATGTAGGAGAAAAAATATCCTGGTTTAGAGATATTTTAGAACTACAAAGTGAATCTCACGATGCAAGTGATTTTATGGAAAGTGTAAAAGGCGATATTCTCAGAGATAAAGTCTACGTGTTTACTCCAAAAGGGGATGTAAGTGAATTGCCATCAGGTGCTGGTCCATTAGATTTTGCTTACCATATCCATACAGAAATAGGCAATAAAACGATTGGAGCTAAAGTAAACGGTAAAATAGTGCCTTTGAATTATAAGTTGAAAACAGGTGATATTATTGAAATATTAACTTCACCCAATTCATCTGGTCCGAGTAGAGATTGGGTCAGTGTCGTTTCAACGAGCAAAGCAAAAAATAAGATTAAACGTTTCTTTAAATTGCAAGATCGTGAAGTAAATATTGTAAAAGGTCGAGAAGCTCTTGAAAAGCAGCTTAATGATATGCAATTTGTACCAAAAGAATTCTTAACGAAACAAAATATGAAACTTCTTTTAGATCGATTTAATTTTACACTTGAAGAAGACTTATATGCAGCAATAGGTTTTGGAGAAGTCACTGCGCTCGCTGTGGCCAACCGTTTGACTGAAAAAGAAAGACGAGTAAGAGAGACTGAAAAGAAAGCATTAGAAATTGAAACTATCGAAGTAAAATCAAAAAAAGAAACAGATAAAATTAAAGTTCGCCATGAAGGCGGAATCGTGATTCAAGGTGTTGATAATTTATTAGTAAGAATAAGTCGGTGTTGTAGCCCGGTTCCAGGGGATCCAATTGTAGGATATATTACAAAAGGAAGAGGGATCTCTATTCACAGAACGGATTGCCCAAATGTAAAAGCTGCAAAAGATGTTGAAAATCGATTGATTGATGTAGAGTGGGAAGATACCTCATCACAAGGACAAGAATACGATGCAGATCTTCAAATTGAAGGGTACAATCGTTCTGGATTATTAAACGAGGTATTGCAAGTCGTGAATGGTATGACGCGTAATTTAAATAATGTCAGTGGTAAAGTAGACAATAATCGCATGGCGACCATTACATTGACTGTTGGAATTCCTAATCTAAATCAGCTAGAAAGAATTATAGATAAGATAAAGATGATTCCCGATGTTTATAATGTTCAAAGGATATCCTCTTAATAAAGGATAAATATTAAGATAGAAAAGAGGTTGAGTGTGAGAATCGTTAGTCAAAGAAGCAAACAAGCAGAAATAAAAGTAGACAATAAAACGATAGCAGCTATCGAGCATGGCTTAGTGTTGTTAGTAGGAATAGAAGCAGCAGACACTAAAGAAGATGTTGATTACTTGGTTCGAAAAATAGCAGCGATGCGTATTTTTTCAGATGAATCGGATAAAATGAATTTATCTGTTCAAGATGTTGGCGGTTCTATATTATCTATTTCTCAATTTACTCTGCATGCAGAAACAAAAAAAGGAAATCGCCCAAGTTTTATTCAAGCAGCGAAACCAGAAATAGCTATTCCTTTGTATGAATTATTTAATGAAGGATTAAGAAAAAATAATTTACATGTTGAGCATGGTATTTTTGGTGCAGATATGCAAGTTTCTTTAGTAAATGATGGACCCGTTACAATTATACTGGATAGTAAAAGTAAATAAAAAACTTCTCTTTATCCATCTTTCAATAATGGATAAAGAGAAGTTTTTTTGGGTTCTATAATATTTAGTGTTGGTGAATAAAAATCACTAGCACTATTTT
>JAGQHW010000062.1 GCA_020431645.1 Carnobacterium sp.
TCTGCTATCGGAACAGTCGCTCCAGTTATTGATGCACAGGAAAAGGATAAAGGGTTGTCCATCACGATTGTCAATGTAACAGGTACGCTATTAATGGTTACCTTACCCGTCCTTTCGGCTATTCTCTATACTCATGAAACGGTACAAACATCTGCTCTTATCGGAGGAACCGTTCAGTCAATTGGACAAGTCATTGCCTCAGCAAAACTAGTTAATGACGATGTAGCAAATCTCTCGATTGTATTTAAATTGATGCGTGTTCTATTGATTATTGGAGTTGCTTTAGTTTTTGGAAAAATGAATTTTGAAAAAGATAAGCCTTTATTTTCTAAATCCACTAGTCAACACGAAAAAACAAAAAATTCAGCAGGTGTTCCTTGGTTTATTATTGGATTCTTTTGTTTATTTTTATTAAGAAGTTTCATCTCATTACCAGACTATATGATAACAAGCGCTCAAGGCATCAGCAATCAATTCGAAATAGCTGCTTTAGCCGCTATTGGTTTACGTGTTAAGTTCTCTGATATCGTTAAAGAAGGTCCAAAAACGTTGCTTTATGGATTATTAGTCGGTACAACACAGATACTGGTGGCCGTCACCTTAATTTTTTGGTTGTTTTAAATTTAATTTAATAAGCGTTATACTAGCAGGAACTAGCTAGTATAACGCTTATTTTTAATTTAAAGCCCACTGATAAATGGCATGAGCAACGCCATCTTCCTCGTTAGACTTCGTTTCATATTTAGCAGCTGCCTTGATTGAATCGGTCGCATTTCCCATCGCGACACTTTCCTCAACCGCATTCATCAAATCAATATCATTTTCACCATCACCAATAGTCATAATAGTTGCCATTGGAATAGCTAATAATTCAGCTAATCCAGTCAATCCATCGCCTTTATTGGCTTTTTTAGGTAATAATTCAAACACATAAGACAAACTTCTAATTGGATAAAACTTTTCGTACCATTCATTCGGAACAGCTTTTATAAAACGATCTAATTCTTCAGGTTCTCCTACAAACATGGCTTTATAAATAACTTTATCTTTAGGGATATCTTTTATTTCTAAATGGATAGGTTCCATGTTAAGAATCGTCGCATCAAATAAAAGCCGATCTGTTTTTTCGCCAGTATAGAAATAGTGGCTCTCATCAAAAAAAGCTAAATTTATAGCAAAATCTTTTCTAACAGCATCTATTTCACTCAATTCAGCATGTTTTAACTGATGGTTATAAACAATTTCTTTTGTATTTGTTCTTTGAATCAATGTCCCATTTAGTGAAATCACATAATTATCTTGATTCGGTAAATCTAATTGTTCAATATAAGGGTAAACAGCTTTTAAAGGTCTTCCTGTACACAACACAATTTTTATTCCACATTCATTGGCTTCAAAGATAGCTTTTTTAACGTTATCTGTAATTTGATGAGCATTATTTAACAATGTTCCATCCATATCAATGGCAATTAATTTAATCAATTCAATCGACTCCCTTTATACTCTTACACATCCCTATTTAATATACCATACTTCTAATTTGGAATAATTTTAAACACAACAAAAAAGCTAACAATAAAGTCAGCTTTTATTAGTCTATTATTATTTTATTCCCTAAACGATTGGGCTGATAGATAAACTTACCATTATTGGATTCTATCATAATACTTAATTTAAACTTAGACATTAGAAAATCACCAATCGCTTCTTGTGTATAAAACACATCTGTCGGAAACATTTCTGTTGGTGTTTTGACTTTCACTTCAAAAAAACCATTAATATCGGTTTCTACAAAAATCAAATCTGAACAAGCTTGCAAGTCTTTCATTTCATCTTCAGTCAAATCTTTAATATTTCCTTGATTCATTTTAGTTGTTCTCCCATCAATAAAAGCTTTTAAAAACAAGCTTGTTTGCTAACAATAAATGAAATCAAAGCCAATGTCAAGAAGGCTTCAAGTTAGTTTGTGAACCTATCTTTTATCCATGATTTTCCTTTGATATCATTGCTTTTATTCCAATTAAAATACCGTATAATGTATCCGTTCCTGAAGTGTGCCCAAACAATAGCATCCACTCCAATTTAGATTGAATGGCTTTTTGATCATTAGAATAGATAGATTCGACTAAATCCTTAATATTCTCATTCACTACTTCATGTAACAAGCAAGTTAAGTAAGCTAGACTAATATCGGTAGTTTGTTCTGTACGAATAAAGGGACGTAGGGCTTGGATTGGTTCTTTTTGTTGACCAAATAAGGTCAAAACACTTAGATACCCAATTAAGAAATCATCTCCACTAGGTGTCAAACCTATTCCTCTGCCAACAAAATGATTGTAAATAGAATAATCTGATAATTTTTCCTGTGGATACTTACTCAATTCGTCAATATGATTGATCGTTTCTGTACTCAGTGGCAGACCCGTCTTCATTTTTAACGGCAATCTGTTCAGTTCTTTATAAAAAACTGTTTCTTCAAGTTGGTCATTTGATAAGAAATCAATTGATTTGAGAGTTAAGTCTGTTTCAATTAGTGCTTCTAGATTAATGATTGAAACAATTTTATTCAAATGATTGTAAAAAAATAAAGTATTATTTTGGTAATTAACAAAATGATTGATTTTGACCGCTTTTAAAAGAGACTTCATTTTTTCATTGTCTATTTTTAATCCAAAAGCTGATAAAGGCTCCAATAAATCACTCACATGAACCAATTGTTTTCCTAATTGAATATTGAGACTATGTGTAAAAATACTATGAACGAATCCAGAATAATCCTCTTTTAAAAAATCTGTTAGATAACTACTTTTTCTTGTTTGTTGCTCTGGCATCATGATTTCATTCCTTTCAAATTTTAGTATAAAATACCCGGATTAGTTAATTGATAAATAAAAAATAAGAACTAGAACAGATTGTCCTAGTTCTTATTTCTATAATTATGTTATAAAGATTCTGATAAAGCAACTAATGCTTCTTCGAATATATTTATTGGTAACGTGCTCATTCCAGCACCTACCATACCAACGCCAGATTTATTAGAAGCAATAGCCGTATTTAACACTGGTGTGATACCTGTTTCAACAACTTTCATGATATCTATTCCCAAAGGAAGACCTCTAAAGTTTAGAAAAGGTATCTGAAAAATTGGATGCTCACCTAGTGTAATTTCGTACATTGACTCTGTTAATCTTTCTGCGACTTTAACATCTTTAGCACCAACAAATTTGATGATGGCAGGAGCCGTAACCATTGCACAACCTCCAAAACCACCGACCTCCATAATGGCACTATCACCAATATCTGGATTTGCGTCTTTTTCTGAGTACCCAGGGAAATAAAGTCCTTTCACCATTGGAGAGGCTGTTGTAAACCAACGTCCAGGTAATCCACTAATGCGAATTCCTATTTCTACACCATTTCTAGCTATCGCTACAACCATTGAAGACCCTTCAACTCCATCACCAGCATCTGCAGCAAGTTTAGTTGCTGCCATTGCTAGATTTAAAAAGAATTGATCGTTTCCAACGCTCATATATTTGATAACAGCTGGACTATCTTCGGGAGAAATTTCTGCTAATTTATATGAAATTAGCTTAATAATTTGAGCGGTTGTTGCGTGATTTCTCATGTGCAACTCATCACCCATTGATATGCCTTGAGCCATAATCGGCGCCAAGTCAATTCCACCTAATTCTTTAATCACTTTTTTGAAAAGTGGCATAGCTGTTTCTTTCATCCAGTCTAAGCGATCTAATGTTTCTTTAGAATATTCGCCAAATCTAAGCCCAACACCGCTTCCTTCACTAAGGTTTGCGTAACTTCTTTTCTTAGTTTTGCGGTCTTCTACTACCCAAACTGGCATAGAATAAGTCGTAATTCCAGTCATTGGCCCGACTACTCCATAATTATGGCAAGGTTCAAAGTTGATTTTCCCACTTAAGGCCACTTTTTCAGCCTCTTCTGGTGAATCAGCTAGTCCTTCGTTTAACAAACCGCAAATAACGGCACCTTTCATTGGTGTACACATTTTTTCAAATGAGATAGGTGGACCTGCGTGTAAAAAAGTTGTCTGCTCAATAGCGATGGCTTCCTTTAATAAAACAATGTCGACTAAGACTGGATCTGTTTCAGCCATTTTTTGAAATGCTTTTTCATTTGCTTTTAACATAAGTTTTCTATCCCCTTTTTATCCTAATAATCTAGTAATGACTCCGAATAGTCCCCAAGAACCTAATCCAAGTGTAACTAATGCTGCTATAACTCCTAAAATATTTTGTACTAGAGTATTTGTGTGTTCTCCAAGTAATTTTTTATTATTCGTTGCAATAACAAGCAAGATAGCTATAAACGGTAATGAAACTCCACTTGTTACCTGCGCTGCTGTTATGATTTGTATTGGTGCTGTATTTAAAATAGCAAGAACCATACCAAAAATAACTGCTGAAGCTCCTAAAATTTTTGCTTGTTTACTTTCTCTTCCACCTTCCCAGCCAAAGAGACGACTAAATATAGTACCAAGTGTATATGGCACAGCAATCGCTGATGATAATCCTGCTGCAAATATGCCTATACCTCCAACTATACGAGCCCAACTTCCAAGAACTGGCTCTAGTTGTTTTGAAAATACTAAAGGACTATCAACGACAACTCCGCTATCAAATAAAACAGCAGCACTTGTAATGATGATTGATATTGTAATTGCTCCACCTATCAATACATTTACTATTATATCAAATTTAGCATTTTCCATGTCTGAAACTTTATTCCACTTATCTTTTGATGTTATTGAATGTAGGATAAGGTTTATTCCTATTAATGTCGTTCCTATTAAAGCAATAGTTGTTATCGCTCCACCTTTTGGAATAGATGGAAGAAAAATACCACTAAATATCTCTGGAATACTAGGTCCAACAAATATCATGGTTACAAGAAATAAAACTCCCATAAGACTTACAAACATCAGCATAATTTTTTCTAAGGCTTTTGTTGATCCAAATAAAACGGTACTTAATGCTAAAACCCCAACTATCAAAGCAGCTACTAATTGATTTGAGCCTATAACATCTCCAAGACCTAATGATGAACCGATAATATTACCAGCTTCAAATCCAAAGGCTACAGATGCAACTGATAAACCTACTAAGACATTAACAAATATTTTCCAGCCTTTATTTTCTGGGACTATTGCTATTGCAGCTTCCATAAAGTTTTTATTTCCTATAATTCCAATACGAGAAGACATTTCCATTAAGATTATAAGTGAAATAACAGAAAATGCTACTGCCCATAATAATTCATACCCAAAGTTAACTCCTGCTAATGTTGCTGCAGTAATTGTTCCAGGCCCAACAAATGCACTTGTAATAATTGCTGCAGGTCCCATATTTTTTAATTTGCTACTGAATGATTGTTTTTCCATGATGTGTTCCTCCGATTTGGGCTATGCCCATGATATAGGTAATCTTACTTTACATCAAACATTTCTTTCTTAGTAGTTGCTAGCCATTTAGGTATTATAAACGACCGTCTAAATTAGTATTAAATTATCCAGCTAGTAAACTCAGTAAAGCTACCTTATTATCAGCTAATACCAACCTTTTTTGCAAAAGCAATCAAAGCATTCTCAAACATGACCATTGGTGCTTTACTTACTCCAGCTCCAATCATGCCAACACCTGCTTCTTTACTAGCAATTGCTGTATTAATCGTTGGAGAATAACCAGTCTCAATGACTTTTCTTATATCAATTCCGGTTGGTGTTCCTCGGAAATCTAAGTTGGGAATAGTAAAATTGATACTTTCAGTAGCTGTGATTTCGTACATGTTCATCGTATATTCGATGGCATCTTTAAATCCGCCTGCTCCTAAAAATTTTACAATTGCTGGTGCAGCAGCCATTGCAAAACCACCAATTCCACCAGTTTCCATAATCGCACTATCGCCAATGTCGGCATTAGCATCATCTTTTGTGTATCCTGAAAAATACAGTCCTTCAACTTCAGCAGCTGGTGCTGTAAACCACTCATCACCAAGTCCACTAACTCTTATCCCAATATCCACTCCATTACGTGCCATTGCTGTAACGATCGTTGAATTTTCGATGCCATGAGCTGCATCAGCACTTACCTTACAAGCACACATCGCAAGATTTAAAAAGAATTGCTCGTTTTTGCTCGTTAAGAAATGAATAATCTCTTTCAACTCTTCTTTTTCATCTACTACATCAACTAAGCTGCTTAAAATACTATTAATAAAAATAGATGTTGATGAGCCATTTCTCATGTGCAACTCATCACCCATATGAATTGCTTGTGCCATCAAAGGGTTTAAACTAACTCCACCCATTTCATTAACCAATTTTTTGAAAACAGGTGCTAATACTTTTTCAATCCACTTTAATCTTTTCACTGTATTATCGGAATAAGCTCCAAAGCGGATAACGTCTCCTGCACCTTCATTTATAGTGCTGTAAGAAAAATTTCCGTCTGTTTGATTTTCGACTACATACAAAGGCATTGAATAAGAAGTAATACCCGTCATAGGCCCAACGGCATTGTAATGATGACAAGGTTCGTACGTTATCTGATCACTCGCACCAAGTTCAAAAGCTTCTTCATCAGTTTTAGCTAATCCTTCGTATTTTAATACAGCTACAATTGCTCCTTTCATAGGGTTTGACATACGGTTCCACGTAATAGGAGGACCAGCATGAAGAATAGTGTATTTATCCATGCCCTCAAATAGTTCGTGAGCTTGTTTGATATCTACCCATACCGGCTGGGCGCTAGTTAATTTCTCTAACGCTAGTTTATTAGCCGCTTCTATCTCCTTTTTCAAAATCGTTCTCCTCCTTTATCTGTTTAATTTTTCTAGTATCTCTATTAGTTTAGCATTTCCCCCTGCTGGTGGACGCCAATCTAATTGAAAACTTTCGATACCTTGTTCTTCTACAGAGTCGTGGAAACCTTCTAATCCGATATTGACTATTGATAAGTCACTAGCGAATAAGTTCGTTACTTTTTCAACTTGATTCATTTTCATCGTTCCTTTCTTTATCTTTTATTTTTCAAGAATTAAAGAAGCTAATCTAGTCGCTTGAGCATTACTAGGCATAACAATAATTCCTGCTTCTTTTAGTTTTTCTTCTTGTTCTTCTATATTTTGAGGATCTTTATCTGTTCCACAAATACTAGCTACGACAGATAAATATCTACCATTTTGTTCTGCTATTCTCTTAGCTTCTTTCACAGCAGGAGCAATATCGCCAGCTGGATCTTCATGGACACCGTAGCCAAGTACTAAGTCTAAAAGCAAAACAGCTACCTTTTCATCTTTAGCTTCTTCTTTAATTCTAGCTACTCTTAAGCGTGTATCTAACATTGGATGTGGAAGCCCTTCTGTAAAATAATCTTCTCCCATATCAAGCATGGTATTTTCTTTACTTACATCTGGATTTTCTAAGACGTATTTACCTTCTAAAGCTACGTTTGAATACGTATTGAACTCTTTCTTTTTCATAATTAAGATACTCTCATAACAAAGTGTCCCACCAGAAAATAGTCCTCTAATATACGTTTGGCTATCTTTTAGTTGTTCTTTTTCTTTTCTCACATACTCTTCAACTTGACTAGTTGGAATAGTAAAAGTAATTTTACTTACTTCTTTGCCATTTGCTAAATCAACTGCTGCATGAGCTGCATCTTCTAGTGTTTCCATAGCTAGTGCGCCACTTTCGTCAACTAAACTAGGATCTCCCCCTAAGAAACATGTCACTACAGGTTTATCGATATCTTTAATCGCTGCTATAATTTTTTTCATGATAACTTCAGAAGGAGGCTTAGAGACAATTAGAATAACTTCTGTTGCTGAGTCCATTTTTAACGCTTCTAATTCCATTAACATCATTTTGCCGCCTACAGCTTCTTTCAAATCTCTTCCACCTGTTCCAAGAGCTTGAGTTATTCCACTGTTGTTTTTATCGATAATAGTCGTTACTTCTTGAATACCCGTTCCTGAGGCTCCGACTATTCCAATTTTTCCTTTTGATACTTTGTTTGCAAAACCTAAGGCTACACCATTTAATATAGCTGTTCCACAATCCGGCCCCATCATAAGCAATCCTTTTTCTAAAGCTTTCTCTTTCAATTCAACTTCTTCTTCAATTGAAACATTATCACTAAACATCAAAACATTTAGATCATTATTCAATGCCTTCATTGCTTCATTCTTTGCATATTTTCCTGGTACTGAAATAACTGCTAAGTTTAACTGCCCAATTCTTTTGGCAGCCATATCAATTGTTCTAAATTTTGTTTTTACATCATCATCACTCGTCGTTTTACTTTGTAATTCTTCATCGACTACCGCTAAAACTTCTTTTATCACATCATCATTATCAGCTTCTAAACCAATAATCATATCGCTTGCACTAGCCTTTTCGCCTTCTGCAGATAAAATATTTGAACCTTTCATTATCTCTTTATTGTGATCCGTTCCCATCATAACTGCCGCATGTCTCACACCTTCTACAACAGAAATTTTACTTGAAATCACCATAAGAGTAACAGAATCATAATAAGCATTTTCGTTTACTTTATTGTATACAACCATAAAAGGTTCCACCTCAAACTTTCCTTTTTTTTAATAACTTACAATATGGAAATCGCTTACACAAAGTACTACGACAAAAAAATTTAATGCATCTTATTGTCTTTTTTATGTAAAGATTCAATGATTTATCCCAAAAATATAGCTCATGGATTTATCCTAAAAAACATATCCATGAGCTTTTATTTTTAGTAACAATTTTATTCTAAAGAAATGATTTAACGGTGAATAATGGTTTCCTTCGTATTTTCAATCGTTAATTTACCATTTTTAATAACAAATAATCGTGTTGGAATATCAATAATCGCATTTTCTTTGATTTTTGTATCTAACAAAACAACATCGGCTTTGTTGCCAACTGCGATACCGTAATCTACTAAACCAATAGCTTTTGCAGGGTTTTCTGTAATCATTGGTAAAACAGTTTTCAAATCACTTGCTCCACCTAAGTGGCCAACTGGAATAGTCAACATAGCTGTTTGTAAGATGTCGCCATTTCCATAAGGAGTGAACGCATTACGAATATTATTTGTTGCAATACACATATTTACTCCACCGTCTCTTAATTTACGAATAGGAGTAACAGCTCTTCTGACATTGTATTTGTCATTGCGAGCACCTAAGTGTAAATCTGTTGCAGGCAAGGCCATGACACTGATACCAGCTTCAGCCATTTTTGCAATAATTGGATCTAATTCTTCTTTTGGCAAAGCATGCAATGCTGTTAAGTGACCAACAGATACTTTCCCTTGGTAACCTTCTGCAATTGTTTTTTCACACAAGTACTCAATAGACATGTTTATTGGGTCATCACTAAACTCTGCATGAAGATCAACTGGCTTATCGTATTTTTTAGCAATTTCAAAAACGATATCAATATGTTTTTCAGCATCTGAATCGTTGTAAGGAATTCCACCAACAACATCCGCTCCCATTTCCATTGCTTGATGCATCATTTCTTCTGTACCAGGAGATTTAATAATACCTTCTTGTGGGAAAGCAACAACTTGAATATCCACTAAATCTTTGTATTCTTCTTTTAATTTCAACACAACTTCAAATCCTGTGAATCCTTGTGCAGGATCAAATTCTGAATGAGTTCTGATAGCTGTTACACCATTAGAAACAATCATATCTAATGTTCTTTTAGCACGATCATAGATATCTTCTTTTGTAAATGTTGGCTTAAGTTCCGCGGTCACACTAATAGCTTCTTTTAGTGTTCCTGAGTTATTTGGTTTGCGATCAGCGATTAGTGCTTTATCTAAATGAAGGTGACTTTCAACAAAGCCAGGAATTAAAACTTTACCATCTGCATCAATAACGCGCTCAGCAGTTGCAGTCATATTCTCTTCAATTGCTGTAATTCTTCCATCTTCGATAGCGACATCTTTTAAACTTTCCCCATCATTTAGGCGTACATTTTTCAATAAAATATCCATTACTAAATCTCTCCTTTTTTGTGGTTATGCAAATACTAATGAGATAACTAATAACAAGACTGAAGCCAATGTAATCCATTTAACGTTACCTTTAACAACTTCTAAAATAGGAATATTAAATCCTGAAGATAAAGCTTGCATCGTAATGTTAACGAAACTCATTTGGCTACCAAAACCAACACCGATAGTAACGAAACCTAGTGCTAGTGGTGTGAAACCTAATGAAACGGCAACAGGTAAAACTAATGTCAAGATTGAGCCAACATAAGCTCCGGCTGGAATACCAATTAAAATACCCGTTAAAACAGCGACAGGTACAACTAATGCTGCAGGTGCTGCTTCAGCTACACCAGCGATAACAGCAAATGTTCCTGTTTGTGCAATCACGTTAATGAATCCTAAGAAGATACCAACTTGGAATAAACGTGTCAAGATGTACGTAGATCCGTCAATCATTGATTCAGCTGTTTCATTCAAATTGAATTTAGAGAAGAAGAAGATTAATGCAAGTGTCACAACCATATAAGTTAAAGGTGTGAAAATAGCATATCCAACTAATTTGTTAATAACTGGTCCTAAGATAACAGCAAACAATAGGAATACTGCTGGAAGAGTTAATTTAACTAATTGACTGTTTGATAATTTTGAATACTCGTCATTTGCTTCTTCTTTAAAACCTAAGTTGCGACGTTTTGTACCAAAGAATGCTAATAAAATTGCAATAGCAACAAATAATAACCAGTAAGGACGCATTGTAGCAACGTATTCACTTACAGGAACATCACCTAATTTTGAAACGATACTAGACTCAAGTGAAGCTGGTGATGTTGTGAAAGATACTGCTGCTGCTAAAGACATAGCGGCAATCAATTCTGGAACAACTCCAACTGCTGCGAAAGCTAATGGTGCAATAACCATTGCACTTCCTCCACCAATACCAGACATATACGTTGCAGCTGCAACTAATACAACGATAAAGGCTGAAACATATTCTACTTTACCTTTTGTTCCTCTTTTAGCTAATGTTAAAGCGGCAGTATACCCACCTGATTTAAACACAGCCATCGCAATAGCAGAGTTAATAATTGGAACTGTGATAGTTAGCATTGTAGGAATAGCTGCTAAGAATTGTGTGTTGACTTCTGCCAAACCAATTCCACCAATCAACATAGCTAATGCTCCACCAGCTAATCCGGCAATAATCATATCTACTTTTAAGAATAATAACGTTAAAACAACGATTAAAGGAATAAGAGTAACAATGGCCATAAATCCTGTTGGTGCTGTAACTGCATCAATTCCTGCAGCAAATACGGTTAACGGTGTGATAATAGCTACCGCTGCGTACATCAATAAAAGTACAATTTTCTTTGTCAATTTCATTTTTTTCCACTCCCTAGTATAATTCTTGTTCCTGAAAGACCGGCTAAAGCATCAACAGCATTTTCTAATGAACAAATAATAGCTTCTTTACCGTTTGATGCAAAAGCAATTGCAGCTTCCATTTTGGGTCCCATACTTCCAGCTGCAAAATGTCCTTCTGCGACGTAGCGATTGGCTTCTTCTACAGTAACTGTTTCTAACTTCATTTGATCTGGCTTACCATAGTTCAAATAAACATTGTTTACGTCTGTTAAGATCATAAATACGTCAGCATCAACTTGTTCTGCTAATCTTAAACCAGACAAATCTTTATCAATAACCGCTTCTATTCCTGACAGTATTCCTTTTTCATCAGAAACAACCGGTATTCCACCGCCACCTGTTGAAATAACAACAGTATCGTTTTCAATTAATGCTTTAATTGAGTCAACGCCATGGATTTTTTTAGGTTGTGGAGAAGCAACAACACGACGATAACCGCGACCTGCATCCTCTGCCATTTCCCATCCTTTTTCAATCGTTAATTGCTTAGACTCTTCTTCAGTGTAGAAAACACCGATTGGTTTTGTTGGGTTTTGA
>JAGQHW010000063.1 GCA_020431645.1 Carnobacterium sp.
TCTTCTATTCTTTATCGGCGTGCATTACGAGTATTTTTTAATTGATTGAACGTTTTTTCTGAAAAGCTCTCAAAAAATTGTTCGTTATTTTCAGAGTTATGCAAAGCCTGAATAAATTGATTGGTTAGTTCTAACGAATCGGTTATCATTGCATGACGCAATTTCCAGATTTCATCTAAATACTCTTTATCTAAAAGCAATTCTTCTTTTCTTGTACTTGATTTTTTAACATCAATCGCTGGGAATATACGGCGCTCTGATAATTCTCTTGATAAATGAAGTTCTGAGTTTCCTGTTCCTTTAAATTCTTCATAGATAATATCGTCCATCCGACTACCGGTTTCAACCAAAGCTGTTGCTAAAATAGTCAAGCTTCCACCTTCTTCAATATTTCTTGCTGCACCGAAAAACTTTTTAGGACGATAAAGGGCCGCAGGATCAATCCCCCCACTTAGGGTTCTTCCACTCGCAGGTATAACTAGATTATACGCACGAGCTAGTCGAGTGATACTGTCCATCAAAATAATTACGTCTTGTTTGTCTTCTACTAATCGCATGGCTCTTTCTAGAACTAGCTCAGCAACGCGTACGTGGTTTTGAGGCTGTTGATCGAAGGTTGATGAAACAACTTCGCCTTTCACACTACGTTCTATATCTGTTACTTCCTCTGGTCGCTCGTCGATTAACAAAACAATTAATTCCGCTTCAGGATAATTCTCAGCAATTCCATTTGCAATAGCCTTTAATAAAGTCGTTTTTCCGGCTTTTGGTGGTGCGACAATCAGGCCCCGTTGACCAAAACCAACTGGAGCTACAATATCAATCATCCGAGCAGATAGTTTAGACTGCTCTGTCTCTAATTTAATTTGACGGTCAGGATAGAGTGGTGTCAATGCTGGAAAATGTGATCTCTCCTTAGCTTGTTCTGGATTACTTCCATTCACTTTACTTACATGCATCAAACCGTAATATCGCTCAGAGGGCTTTGGAGGTCGAGCTTTCCCAGTTACTTTATCGCCATTTCTCAAACCAAAACGTTTGATTTGAGAAGCAGAAATATAGATGTCTTCTTTACTAGATGTATAGTTGATTGGTCTTAAAAAACCAAAATCTTGTTGTGCCATAATATCTAAGACGCCTTCCGCCATAAAGAAACCTTGTTTTTCTTCTTGCGCTCGTATGACGGCCAAAGATAATTCTTTTTTATTCATTTGGCTATAGTAAGGGATTTTTAATTCCTTAGCATAAGCATAAATGTCTTTTAATGTTTTTTTTTCTAGTTGATCAACAGTCAATATTTCACTCATATTTTAAACTCCTATTTTATAGTGTGTTCGGTTTCTATCATCTTAACGTCCGCACCTAAATCAGTCAATTTTGTGATGATATTATCGTAACCTCTTAAAATATTTTCTACACCTGTAATCGTGGTTGTTCCTTCAGCCATTAATCCAGCAATTATTAAACAAGCACCTGCTCTCAAATCACTTGCCTCGACTTCTACACCTTTTAACTTACATGGACCTTCTAAAAGGATCAAATCCCCTTCAACACGTGCTTTTGCACCCATGCGAACTAATTCCGGAATATGCTTTACACGTTTAGCATATATTGTATCTAAAATAGTTGATTCTCCTATTGTCTTCAATATTAAAGGCGTCAAAGGTTGCTGTAAATCTGTTGCAAACCCAGGATATGGAAGTGTTTTCACATTAATTGGTTTTAGTGGAAGTTGCGCTTCTTTTACGCGTATACTGTCTTCTCCGATAGTCATGGGCACACCCATTTCTTCCATCTTTGCCACTAACCCTTCTAAGTGTTCTACGATAACGTTTTGAACCGTAATATCTGTCCCAATTGCTCCGGCTAAAGCTAAATAAGTCCCAGCTTCAATTCTATCTGGTATAACACTATGTCTACAACCATGAAGTTCGTTAACTCCTTCAATACGAAGGATATCTGTTCCGGCTCCTCGGACCTTTGCACCCATATTGTTTAATAGTGTTGCTACGTCGATAATTTCAGGCTCACGAGCAGCATTTTCAATGATAGTTGTTCCTTTTGCCTTAACAGCAGCAAGCATCACATTAAGAGTTGCTCCTATGGATACAACGTCTAAATAAATACGAGTTCCTTTTAATCCTTCTACAGGCGTTCTAAGATACATCGCTCCTTGTTCATTATCAACTATCGCTCCTAAAGCCCGAAAACCTTTCAAATGTTGATCTATCGGACGAGGCCCTAAAAAGCAACCACCTGGTAAGCCAACAACACCTTGTCCATACTTAGTTAGTAAAGCACCCATGAAATAATAAGAGGCACGCAAACTTTGTATTTTACCACTTGGCATAGGAATCGAAATCATTTCTGTTGGATCAATAACTAACGTTGAACCATCAAATTTTGTTTTAACGTGCATACTATTTAAAATTTCGATTAACGAGTGCACATCTTGGATATCTGGCACTCCTTCTAAAGTAACAGGAGAATCAGCCAAGATTGACGCTGGGATTAATGCGACAACACTATTTTTAGCTCCGTTGACTGTAACTGATCCACTTAACTTTCTTCCTCCATTAATAATTATCTTTTTCATTACTATACCTCACTTTATTATTATACGTGTTTTTATTGGTTATTAATCTAATCGTCTCTTGATTTGACTAATTTTCATACTTAAACTACTTGCTTCTACTCGATACTTTTCAGTTTTAAGATAAATTACTCTGATTGTTTATGTGCGTGGAAACTATCACTCTATAAATGAACAGTTCCTTTCTATTGTCTAATAGACTATATTATTTAAATCTATGCTAAGCTCAACTAACCTACTTTAGTAATAAGTAACTTTTTTGTTAAACACTGACTAATGTTACTATACTATTTGTTAATATACAATTCTTATTGTGTCGCTAATTAGACAAATAATCTAAAAATAGGTTTTTTATTGAAAAAAAGTAGCAAAAAAAGAGCACGAACAATCATTAGATTGTATGTGCTCTTTTTTATCGATTATTCAGGTTTGAATTAAGCTTTGTTTGATGAACCAAAACGTTGCATAGTTGTTTTAACTGTAGCAATAATTCTCTCTTTACCTGGTGCAATAACTTTACGAGGATCGTAAACTTTATCGTCAGTAGCTAATTTTTCACGAACGCCTGCAGTCCAAACTTGTTGTAACTCAGTGTTCACATTGATTTTAGAGTGACCATTTTCAATAGCTTTTTTAATTTGGAATTCTGGAATCCCAGATCCACCATGTAAAACTAATGGTGCATGAGTTAAGTCAGAAATTTCTTTCATTTCGTCAAAACCTAAAACAGGTTCGCCTTCATAGTCGCCATGTACAGAGCCTAAAGCGGCTGCTAAAGCGTCAATGTTTGCTTCTTTAACCATACGTAGACATTCTTGAGGGTCAGCATACTGAACTCCACCAGTAACGCCATCTTCGGTTCCGCCAACTGTTCCTACTTCAGCTTCTACAGAAGCACCTTTTGAATGAGCATATTCAACAACTTTTTTCGTTGCAGCAATATTTTCATCAATTGGGAACGCTGAGTTATCAATCATTACTGAAGAATAGCCAGCATCAATAGCTGTTTTACAGTTTTCAAATGAAGAACCATGGTCTAAGTGTAATGCAACAGGAACAGTAATGTTCATTGTTTCCATTAAAGCTTCAGTCATTGCAGCAACAACTAATGGGCCACCCATGTATTTTCCAGCGCCTTCAGATACTCCTAAAATTACTGGAGAATTCTCTGCTTGTGCTGCTTCTAAAACTGCTTGTGTCCATTCAAGGTTGTTGATGTTGAATTGACCTACAGCGTATTTACCTTCTAATGCCTTATTTAACATATCTGTCATACTAACTAAACGACTCATATATTTTCCTCCTTAAGGAAAGGTTTTATTTGTCAAGGTCTTCCCTTGACCAACATTTTTATTATACCAAACAAAACAAACAATTCCTAGACTTAAACGGCCGATTCTCATGATAAAATAAGAAAAGGAAAGAATATTACTGTTGATTTTTCAATGAAGCTTTAATAAATCCTGTAAATAATTTTTGCGGACGATTTGGACGTGAAAGAAATTCTGGATGAAACTGACAGGCAACATAAAATGGATGGTCAGATAATTCTACAATTTCAACCAAGCGATTGTCAGGCGAAACACCTGAAAACACCATCCCTTTATCTTCTAATACTTTACGGTATTCATTGTTAAACTCATACCGGTGGCGGTGACGTTCTTGAACAACTTCTGCATTATCATAATTCTTAGCTGCAACAGAACCAGCTTTCAATTTACAAGGATACAACCCAAGACGCAACGTGCCACCCATTTCTACTACATCTTTTTGGTCACTCATCAAATCAATAATATTGTGCGGCGTTTTAGGATCTGTTTCCGTAGAGTGAGCTCCTTCAAGACCAACTACATTTCGAGCGTACTCAACACAAGCTAATTGCATTCCTAAGCAGATACCAAAGAAAGGAACAGTGTTTTCGCGAGCATATTGAATAGCTGCAATTTTACCTTCTAGTCCTCGGTCACCAAAGCCACCTGGAACTAAAATACCATCGGCATCTTTCAATAACTCTGCTGCATTGGAAGTGGTTACTTCGTCTGCATTAATCCAATCTATTTCAATTTCTGAGTCTTCTGCATAACCGGCATGACTTAAAGATTCTACTACTGATAAATAAGCGTCAGGTAATTCAACGTATTTACCAACTAATGCAATTTTCGTTTTCTTAGATAAGTTCAGTACTTTTTCTTCTAACTTGATCCATTCTGTCATATCAGCAGGAGGTGCATCAATTTTCAAATGGTCGCAGACGATTTGATCCATTCCTTGTTTTTGTAAATTTAATGGTATGGAATACAATGTGTCAACATCTAGCGATTCAATAACCGCTTCAGGTGCTACATCACAAAAAGAAGCTAGTTTATCTTTTACACTTTGTGAAACTGGACGTTCGCTACGTACGACTAGAATATTAGGTTGAATTCCTAAGCCTCTTAGCTCTTTGACACTATGTTGTGTTGGCTTTGTTTTCATTTCACCAGCCGCACCAAGATAAGGAATAAGTGTTGTATGAATATACATCACATTTTCCGTTCCAACATCTCGCTTCATTTGGCGCAATGCTTCTAGAAAGGGTAGAGATTCAATATCTCCAACTGTTCCACCCACTTCTGTGATCACAATATCAGAATCCGTTGTTTGACCGGCACGCATCATCTTTTCTTTGATTTCATTTGTAATGTGTGGAATCACTTGGACTGTAGCTCCTAAGTATTCGCCTTTACGTTCTTTACGAATAACTTCTGAATAAACTTTTCCCGTCGTTACGTTTGAGTAGCGGTTCAAGTTGATATCAATAAATCTTTCGTAGTGTCCTAGATCAAGATCTGTTTCTGCTCCATCATCGGTTACAAAAACCTCTCCGTGTTGATAAGGACTCATCGTTCCTGGGTCTACGTTAATATAGGGATCAAATTTTTGAATCGTTACTTTAAGTCCACGATTTTTTAATAACCTTCCCAATGAAGCCGCTGCGATTCCTTTACCTATCGAAGAAACTACTCCACCTGTTACAAAAATATACTTTGTCATTTAATCGAACTCCTTCTTTGATGAATTTGGGTAGTCAAACAAAAAAAACAAAGCTCCCTATTCTGTTAAGAATAGGGAGCTGATAAATTACTTTCAGTCCTTGTCCCTTAAAAAACGCTAAGGGAGCCCAATAAATATGATACAGCCTTAGACAACTATCGTCAAGGATTTTATCGTATTTTTATTTATTCGTTTTTAAACGTTCTTTCTAGTCGTCTACAAACTTTCAATTACATTGATTGAACTAATAATCTTTCTCGTCATCCGAATCTTCTGAATCTTCTTCTATAATGGTTAATTCACCTTCAACACCATCAGGCAGCTCATCTTCTTCATCTTCGTCTGCACCAATTTCTGTTAAATCTTTTTTATATTTACCAATGTCTTCTTTATCTTCTGCTTCAATCACAACACCATCGTTATCAATAAGAAGCTCTTCTTCCTCTTCATCATCATCATCTTCTGGGTCATCATTGCTGTAATCAATTTCATCTTCGCTTGAAACAAAGGCACTTACTTTTTTACGTTTTTTGCGCTTAGGTGCTTCATCTTCATTTCCTTGTGTAACTTCCTCATCGATAAAGTCAATTGGATACCATGAACGCAATCCCCAACGATTTTCTCCTAATGATATAAAGCTACCATTGATATTCAAATCTGTATAAAATTGTGACGTATTGTTTTTTATTTTTTCTGCAGTGAATCCTAAATAATCTTTGATTTCTTTGAGTAATACATTAAAATCTAAAATCTCGCCTTTTTGATCTAAAATAGCATGAGCGACTTCTATCATTGATAATTCGCTTTTATTTTGTCCTTCAAATCTTTCAAATTCCACGAAAGCCACACCCTTTCAACAGTCTATTCTTTATCTTACTCTATTTAGATAGTAAAAAGCAATCGTAATTTGTGTTCACCGAGTTTTTCTTGTCCAAGGTATAGGTCGTATTCTAATTGTAGCTCACCTGAAAACGGATCTTGTTTGTAGCTGACTTGTAATTGACGCGTTACCGTCTGCATCGTTATTAGGCCCTGTGGCGTTTGATAACTTGTCTCAAAACGTTCACCTTGCTCAAATCTCATTCGAGTAGTTGTTTCACCTCTACGAATAAGCGTAACACCTCCTGTTGGCTCTAATTTAAATGTTACAGGAACTTCTACTTCATCATACGCTTCTTGGTAACGAATGTAATAAGAGCCATTCATATACACAACTTTCCCCATTTGGTTAAAAACAAACCGTTCAGTCGAACCGCCTTGTGAAATGGTTGTTTCTACTTCTACTTTAGCTGCCATGCCTTTGCTCAAATCTATTTCCACCAGATTAACCCCTTTACCTTTATTACCTTTTTTTAGGCTGATAGTTCTTGATTCTTTTATTTTTCCATTAATTCATAAGCAGCCGCTAAGATATCCTCTTCTTGAGGAATAGCAGCATGTTCTAGCTCTTTTTGATAAGGTATCGGGATTGATTTCCCTCCGAGTCGCTTGATGGGTTTTTTCAATGCATAAAAAGCTTTGCTTTCAGCTACGATACTGGCTATCTCACCACCAAATCCACTTCTTTTAACTGCTTCATGAACAATTAAGAGCCTTCCTGTCTTTTGTACAGACTTAATAATAGTTTTTGTATCTAAAGGAACTAATGTACGTGGATCAATCACTTCTAAAGAAATGCCTTCTAAGGCTAGTTGTTTAGCCATTGCCAAACTCTTATGAACCATAATCCCAGTAGCAACAACAGTAATATCTTGTCCTGAATGCTTTATATCAGCTACTCCAAAAGGAATGACATATTTTTCTTCTGGGACTTCACTAGTTGTTTGGTAACACAATTTATGTTCATAAAACATCACAGGATTATTGTCTTCGATTGCAGCATGCAATAAACCTTTAGCATCATAAGCTGTTGAGGGTTGGACCACTTTTAAACCAGGAATATGAGCTGTCCAATTTTCTAAACTTTGAGAATGTTGGGCAGCGTGACCTGTTCCTGAACCCGATGCTGTCCTTACAACCATTGGTACAGAGACTTTTCCACCATACATATAGTGTATTTTTGCAGCTTGATTGACTATCTGATCTAAAGCAATCGTGATAAAATCAGAAAATTGAATCTCGATAATTGGTCGCATACCTGTCATAGCTGAGCCAACAGCCGCTCCTGCCAGCGCACTCTCTGAAATAGGAGTATTTCGAATCCGTTTTGTGCCGTATTTTTGGACAATCCCTTTAGTTGCACCAAAACTCCCACCATATAGTGCGATATCTTCTCCCATTAGAAATACTCGTTCATCTGTTGCCAGAGCTTCATCTAAGGCTTCATTAATAGCAGCTAGATAGGTTATCTTACGCATTTTCATCCTCCTTATTCAGCATAGACATTGGTTTCTAGGTCAGCTAGCGCTACATCTTCCATCTTTTTAGCCTGTTGAATAGCCTGTTGAACGTTTTCTCTACTTTCTTCCTTCCACACAATTAACTCCTCTTTAGAGACTAAATCCGCCGCAAGTAATTGCTGTTCTGCCAATAAGATGGGATCTTTTAGCTGCCACTGAGCTTCTTCTTTTTGTGTCCGGTATTCTCGTTTATCTGATTTTGAGTGGCCTCTAGATCGATAGGTTAAAGCTTCTATTAATGTTGGACCTCCACCACTACGAGCTTTTTCGATTGCAGCAGAGGTAGCATCAACTACTTCTAGCCAATTATTGCCATCAATTGTTTTCCCTTCAAAGCCATAACTCTCCGCTCGTTTTGATAAAAAAGGAATATTTACCATTTGTTTTATCGAGCTGCTCATCCCGTATTGATTGTTTTCAATAAAAAAAATCACTGGTAATTTCCAAATAGAGGCTAAATTCAATGACTCATGAAAACTCCCCTCATTAGTAGAACCGTCACCTGCATAACACATCACAACTGCAGTCGTTTTTTTCATTTGAGCTGTCAATGCCGCTCCAACTGCAATAGGGTATCCTCCGCCAACAATTCCATTTGATCCTAAATTTCCCGTATCACTGTCAGCAATATGCATACTTCCACCTTTGCCGTGATTCGTACCGCCTTTTTTTCCAAATAGCTCTGCCATCATTGCAGACATATCTGTTCCTTTAACAATTGTATTGGCGTGTCCTCGATGAGTTGTCGTCATAAAGTCAGTCGGTTTTAATAAATAACCGCTCCCAACTGCTGTTGCTTCTTGTCCAATAGAAAGATGAGTTGTGCCATGTATCTTTCCTGCTGTGAATAATTCTTCTACCTGTTCATCAAAAAAACGAATTTGCCACATCAGTCGATACATTTTTTCAAAATCATCTAATAGTAAACCGGCTTGATTGGATAAGATTGGTTCCATTAAGTTCACCACTCTTTCCTCTTTATATTTAGTGTTCTTAGTGTGTCTTAGTATAGCCTTTTTGATACAATACGGTCAATGTATCTAAATAGATTCTAATGAGATTTGTTTGTTTTAATAGGAGTTTTCTTCATTCTATAGGAGTCTCTATTAAATTTTGGTATACTAATGACGTATGTAAACAAGAATCTTAATAAAGGAAGTAATCAAATGACTTCACTACAAAAAAAAGACTTTTTAACCAATCAATCGTATGTCATTTATGATTCCGATACGATGCCTTTTAAAAATCAAACCATTTCTCATTTTGCTCTATCCGATAGCTTGACCACTTTTATTGGAAAACGACAACACAAAGCAGCCATTCATTTTTGGAGCACCAATCAGTTGGTTATCATTGGAATGATGGATACTAAACTGCCTCATCTATCAGATGGATTGGCTGTTCTAACAGCTAATCAGCAAGCCTATATTGTTCGTAATTCAGGAGGTTTAGCCGTTGCAAGCGATCCTGGTATTCTTAATTTCTCTCTTATTTTCTCAGAAGAGTTGACCAATCGAATAACCATTGATGAAGGTTACGACTTTATGTTTCGCTTAGTTAGCGAGACCTTTAAAGAATACAGTAAGCCTATTGAAGCTTATGAAATTTCAGATTCTTATTGTCCAGGTGATTTTGACTTGAGTATCAATGGTAAAAAGATTGCTGGGATAGCTCAACGACGAATAAAAAATGGTGTTGCGATTATGATTTATCTAAGCGTGACAGGTGACCAAAATAAGCGTGCTCAGCTATTGCAAGATTTTTATACAGCTGGATTACAAGACGAACAAGTAAAATGGCATTTCCCTAAAATTAATCCTGCTGTAATGGGTACATTAGAAGAATTACTTGGCGTTAAGTTAACTGTACAGAATGTAAAAGAAAAAATTATTCAAACATTACAAGAACGACACTGTACGTTTGAAATTGGTGAATATACCCCTGAAATTTTATCTCTTTATGAAGAGAGCAAGCAAAAAATGATTGATCGTAATTTACAGATGCTTAAAGAATCCGTTCAAAAGGAGTTGTTGATATGACCCTTAACTATGATGCTGAACAATTACTGCCTATCGAACAAGTTTTTCGTGATCCTATTCACGACTACATTCATATCCAACATCAATTAATTCTAGACTTAATTGATACCCGTGAATTTCAACGTTTGCGTCGAATCAAACAATTAGGAACCTCTTCTTTTACTTTTCATGGAGCTGAGCACTCTCGCTTCACGCACTCACTGGGTGTTTATGAAATTACTCGCAGAATTTGCGATAAATTTGCCCGTAACTATCCTGAAAAAATACCTGGTGATGGCGGTTGGGACGATTCGGAACGTTTGGTAGTCTTATGTGCAGCACTTTTACACGATATTGGCCATGGTCCCTATTCACATACGTTTGAACGAATCTTTAAAACGGATCATGAAGCGATAACGGTTGAGATTATCTTGTCTTCTGAGACTGAAATTAATAGGCTCTTGAAAACAGTCGCTAGTGACTTTCCTGCTAAAGTAGCTAGCGTTATCCAAAAAACATATCCTAATCCTCAAGTGGTACAATTAATTTCCAGCCAAATTGATGCTGACCGGATGGATTATTTATTGAGAGATGCTTATTTCACAGGTGTTAACTATGGAACATTTGATTTAACTAGAATTTTACGCGTTATTCGTCCCTATAGCGAAGGAATTGCTTTTCAAATATCAGGAATGCATGCAGTGGAAGATTATATTGTCAGTCGTTATCAAATGTACATGCAAATTTATTTTCATCCTGTTTCTCGTAGTATGGAAGTTATTCTTGACCATTTATTAAAACGGGCCAAGGAATTATATGAGGACCCAGAAATACAGTTGCATTTCCAAACAGATTTATTGATTCCTTTCTTCAATCAAACTGCATCACTAGAAGATTATTTAAAATTAGATGATGGTGTCTTAGGAACTTACTTTACACTGTGGAGAGAGGAAAAAGATGCTATCTTAAGCGATTTAGCTACTCGTTTTCTTGATCGTAAGCCATTTAAATCAGTCCATTTTGTAGATAAACAAGATCAGGCTATTCTAGAAAAATTAACTGCTCTTATCCAAGAAGCGGGCTATGACACAGATTACTATACTGCTGTCAATAATAGCTACGATTTGCCTTATGATTTTTATCGTCCTAACCAACTCACTAATCGAACGCAAATTGAACTCATGTATCCTGACGGTTCTTTTGTTGAACTTTCAAAAGCTAGTGAAATTGTGTCTTCTTTGGCAGGGAAAATGAGAGGCGATGAACGATTCTATTTTCCAAAAGAATTTTTAAAACCTAAAACGGTGGAAGAAATCACTTTATTTGAACCTATTTACCAAGAATTCAAACGATACATTAAAAATGATGCTATCATTCAACCTACAAAAATACTGGAGGAATAAAACAGATGACAATTGAACTCATTGCTATTGATTTAGATGGAACATTATTAAAAAACGATAAGACAATTAGCCCAAGAGTAAAAGATACATTGATAAGAGCAAAAGCAAAAGGAATTAAAGTTGTTATTTGCACTGGCCGACCTTTACCCGGCGTAACCAATTTTTTAAAAGAATTAAATTTACAAGAAGCGGGCGATTACGTGATTACGTACAACGGTGCGCTTGTTCAAAAAGCAGACGACGGTACAGCTATTGCTCACCACACTATGTCATTTGATAATTTTTTAGAAGTTGAAGCAATGAGTCGAAAAATCGGGGTCCATTGCCAGACACTGGATAAAAACGCGATTTATACTTCTAATAAAGATATTAGCAACTATACTGTTCGTGAGTCCTCTTTGGTTAACATGCCGATTAAATATAGACGTGTTGAAGAAATGAATCCAAGCTTAGTCATCAGCAAAATGATGATGGTTGATGAGCCTAAGGTCTTGGATGCTGGTATTGCACAAATTCCTCCTACTTTTTATGAAAAATATACCGTGTTGAAAAGTGAG
>JAGQHW010000064.1 GCA_020431645.1 Carnobacterium sp.
TCTAAAGTATAAAGATAAAAATAAAAAAGGTCTAATAGAACGATCATTTTCCATTCTATTTTACTATCTCTTTTTCAATGAAAAAAAAATCCTTATCTGTTATATTTAAACTAACTAAATTAAATGATAAAAGAAATTTTCTTATGAACTCTACACCTTAAAAATACCTCTTTTTAGGCATAATAAATGTCGGATAGAACGTTTACCTATCTAAGTTTGCAGTATATACTATTATTGCTTGCGTTCAAAATAAATTTAACGTTTTTAGTATTCAAAGGATAGCGTTGGGAGGATTTAAAGGATACGGTAGAATCATTTGATTAGGAGTAGAATCAATCTAAAACATGTGGGTAGAGGATATAAAACTGAACTTTATCCACCTAGAATTGGGGAAAAGAATATGGAAAAACAGCGAAAAGGAATTAGTAAAATAGGGTTGATTGCTTTAGTCATTAGTTCATCTATTGGTGGTGGTGTATTTGGGATTACAAGTGATTTAGCTCGTGCCTCGGCTCCTGGACCAGCAATACTGGCTTGGATTATCGTCGGCATTGGAATATTAACACTCGTTTTATCATTAAATAATCTTGGAGCTAAACGTGCTGATTTAGATAGTGGCATATTTGGTTATGCAGAAGCTACATTTGGGAAGTTAGGAGGTTTCATCAGCGGTTGGGGGTACTGGTTAGGTGCTTGGTTAGGTAATGTCGCTTTTGCTACAATTTTAATGATCGCACTTGGAAGTTTTTTCCCAATTTTTGAGGGAGGTCAAAATATCCCTTCTATTATTATGGGAAGTATCGTTATTTGGACATTAACGCTGTTAGTTAGTAACGGAATGGAAAGTGCCAGTTTCATTAATATCATTGTAACCATATGTAAGTTAGTCCCGCTATTTTTATTCTTAATTATTACTGGTGTCTCATTTAAAGCTGGAATATTTACAGCAAACTTTTGGGGGAATGTTTCCAGTAATCTTTTACAACAGACTCCTAACACTGCCAGCATTATGGCACAAATAAAAGGGTGTTTAATCGTTATGATGTGGGTATTTGTAGGTATAGAAGGTGCTAGCGTTCTAGCTAACCGTGCTGAAAAGCGTTCAGATGCTCAACAAGCAACCATTGTAGGATTACTAGGTTTACTGTTTATTTACATTTTCGCTTCATTACTACCCTACGGCGTTCTTTCTCAAACTGAATTAGCTAGTCTATCTCAACCAGCTATGGCTAATGTCTTGAAGTCCATTGTAGGCAATTGGGGAGCTGCATTCATTAATATTGGACTAATTGTTTCTATTCTAGGTAGTTGGCTTTCTTGGACAATGTTACCCGCAGAAACAGTTCTTTTAATGGCCCGTGACGGATTATTACCAAAACGCTGGGGGAAATTAAATGCTAAAAAAGCGCCCATTTATTCTTTAGTTCTTACAGCAGCTCTAGCAAATATTTTCTTATTGACTCTTTTAGTAACAGATTATGCCTATCAACTTGCCTACTCTCTTGCAACTGCAGCTATTTTAATTTGCTACTTGCTTGTTGGGATCTATCAAATGAAATATTCCCATGAACAAAAAGATACAAAACAATTTATTATTGGATCTATTGCGACTCTGTTCCAATTAACTGCTATTATTTTAGCTGGGTTTTCTTATGTTTTAATGTGCAGCATTGCTTATATACCTGGTTTTTATTTTTATATGAAGGCACGTAAAGAAAATGGGCATACTATCAGTGTAAAAGAAAAAATAACGATGAGCGTTATTAGTTTAATAGCTGTTTTAGCTATTGGATTGATTGCGACAGGTTCAATTCAAGTGTAAAGGAGAGAAACAAATGGATATCGCACATTTTGGTGTGGAAGAATGGTTAAACAAATGGGAAAAGAAAGCAACGTACGATATTTCACAAAGCTCAATCGACGCTTTAACAGTAGAAGAATTGATTGGATTAGATGGAACAACCGTCACTGATTTTTTTGAAACTATCAGTAAAGAACCGTTAGATTATGGCTGGATTGAAGGTTCCAATGAGTTCAAATCATTAGTAGCTGCTCTTTACAAACACGTTGAACCCGATACTATTTTACAAACAAACGGTGCTACTGGAGCGAATTTTTTAGCTTTATATGCTTTGATTGAACCAGGTGATCATGTTGTTTCCATGTTGCCCACTTACCAGCAACTTTATGATATCCCCTTATCTTTGGGAGCAACGGTAGATTTTGTTGAATTAAAAGAAAAAGACCATTGGCAATTAGACTTAGCTGACTTGGAGTCTAAATTAACTGATCGAACAAAAATGATTTGCCTTAATAGTGCCAACAATCCTACTGGAACTCTTCTTGACATACCGACTTTGAAAGCCATTGTAGAAATGGCAAGAAGAGTAGATGCTTATATCCTTATCGACGAGGTCTATGCTCCTTTAACAGAGAAAGAAGAATTTTCATCAATCGTTGATTTGTATGAAAAAGGCATCGCCACTAACTCATTATCAAAAACGTATTCTCTTCCTGGATTAAGAATTGGTTGGACAGCGTCCAGTAAAGAAATCGCAGATATTTTCAAGAAATACCGCGACTATACTATGATTTGTGGCGGGGTCCTTTCAGATAAATTAGCTGTTCATGCGTTAGAAAATAAAGATAAAATCATCGAGCGAAATCGTAAAATCATTACAGGCAATCTATCTATCTTAAATCAATGGGTTGAAAAAGAATCACGTGTACGTTTAGTTCCTCCTAACTACGTATCAACATCCTTTATTAAGCTAGATATCCCTCAAGAAGATGAGGCATTCTGCATTGACTTATTAGAAGAAACAGGTGTGCTCCTTGTTCCAGGAACAGCTTTTGATTATCCAGGATATGCTCGTTTAGGCTATTGTTGTAAACAAGACACTTTAACAAAAGCATTGGAGTTGCTTTCTGGTTTTTTAAGGAAATTTGATAACTGAATCGATAGGCTAAACACTATCAATAGAATAAAATTGACCGTTGGTAAAATGATTGTCTGGTATCCTGCATAAGTAGAGTGCCAGACAATCATTTTTTACTTTTTATGCTCGTAAATCTATCTTAAGTAAAGTACGGATTCTCTAGCTTTCTGTTCCATTATCTAATCATCCTAAATGCCTATGTTGTAATCTGTCTTTTGACCGTTTAAACTAAGTATAAATAAGATTTTTAAGGAGAAGATTATGGGAAATGCTAAAGATTATTATTCAAAATTACTGATCTTTTCAATTTCAGCTGGTGCAATTGGATTAGTTGTTGGAGCTATTACAGCACTATTCGGACGCGTGTTAATTGCTATTACTAATTATAGAGAGATGCACGCTTTCTATTTACTGCCTTTTTTAGCTTTTGTTGGGCTGATTATTGTATCTAGCTATCAAAAATATGGGAAGAATACGGCTAAAGGCATGGGGTTGGTCTTTGCTGTTGGAAACAACGAAGAAGAAGTCATTCCCAAACGTATGATTCCTCTAGTAATCATGGGTACTTGGTTGACTCATCTATTCGGTGGAAGTGCCGGTCGTGAAGGGGTTGCCGTTCAAATAGGTGCTGTAGTTGGGCATTCTGTCAGCCGGAAGTTGCCTTATAAAGAAGCTGGGAAAATTCTTTTAGTTGCTGGTATGGCTGCTGGATTTGGTGGATTATTTCAAACTCCATTGGCTGGTATTTTTTTTGCTATGGAAGTGTTAATGGTTGGGAAAATTGAAAGTCGTGCACTTATCCCTACTGCTATCGCCGCTTTTGCCGCTAGTACGACGTCTCATTTATTAGGGATAGAAAAGTTCACTGCTACAATTGAAAGTCCAGGAGCCTTCGCTTTTTCTTCTGCATGGAAAGTTATTCTACTTGGCTTATCTTTTGGAATCGTTGGTGGTATCTTTGCTTTTGGTCTCAAAAAAGCAAAACAATTAGCTGCTTTTCGTTTTCCAGATCCTTATAAACGAATCTTTTTTATTGGCATTGCTGTCAGTCTTTTATTTTTGCTGTTATATTCTGGACGTTACTCAGGTTTGGGAACAAATTTAATCGGTAAAAGTTTCGAAACAGGAACCATCTATTCGTACGACTGGATCTTAAAATTAATGCTGACAATCGTTACCTTGGCTGCAGGATTTCAAGGTGGAGAAGTGACTCCACTTTTTGCTATTGGAGCAACACTAGGAATTGCCTTAGCACCAATCGTTGGTTTACCTTTGACTTTTGCAGCAGCATTAGGCTATATTGCCGTATTTGCAGCTGCTACCAACACCTTTATGGGGCCTTTATTTATCGGAGCAGAAGTGTTTGGCTACCAATACCTTCCGTTCTTCTTTATAGTCGTTATTACAGCCTATGTTTTTAATGGCAACCAGACTATCTATGGCGGACAAAAAGAAATAGATTGGGTATAAAAAACGACTAGCTAGATCATAGACTTAAAACTAAGCAGTCTATTTTTAAACATAAAAAGACCCTATAGAAAATCTCTTCTCAGAGGCTATTCGATAGGGTCTAAATTAAGAAAAATTAAAATTTACGGTTTCTTTCCTTCTTATTATTTTTTATCAAGAGTTGTTGAAGCCACTAATCCACTTGCAAGATTATCCAGATCTGGTTTATCAGCTTTGAGAATCAATTTATCATTCACAAAAGCCATTAGCCCGATAGAACTCATCTCTCTCCCATAACCTGAGCGTTTAACGCCACCAAATGGCAATTCAGGTAAAGAATAGCGGAAATTATTAACAAAAACCATTCCTGTTTCTATTTTGGCTGCAATTGCTGCACCGTGGTTACTATCACCAGCAAAAACTATCCCACCTAAACCATAAAACGAATCATTCGCTAAATCAATTGCTTCTTCTTCTGTTGCTACTTTATAGACCACTGCGACTGGCCCAAACATTTCAGTTGTATGAGCTGGATTTTCTCGGTCTATGTCCGTCAAAATAGTCGGCATGAAGAATTGTCCCGGTAAATCGATTGGCTCATTTCCATACACAACTTTAGCACCTGCACTAATAGCATCATCCACTTGTTTTTGCAATTCTTCTTTCGCTTTCTTACTATTCATTGGAGCAATTGTTGTATTAGAGTCTAACGGATCACCTGGTTTTACTTTACTAAAATTATCCTTCAACGTCTCTACAAATTCATCATAGACTTTTTCCATCACAATAAATCGTTTAGATGAAGTACATTCTTGACCCGCATTATATAAACGTGAACGCCAAGCAATCTCATTAACTTCTTCCATATTTGCATCATCCATCACAATAAATGGATCCATCCCACCAAGTTCCAGTGTGGTCTTTTTCAAATGTTCTCCCGCCACTTTCGCAACTGCTGCTCCACCGCGTTCAGATCCTGTTAATGCTATACCTTGAACTCTAGGATCTGCAATAATCTCTGATACTTGATCATAGTTTAAGAATAAGTTTGTTAAGGAGCCTTTAGGGACACCTGCATCCTCTATCACATCGGCCATTAATTGAGCTGATGATGGCGTATTCGATGCGTGTTTTAAGATCATTGGATTACCCACCATAAAGTTTGGAGCAAAAACCCGAATAATTTGATAATAAGGAAAGTTCCATGGCTCGACCATCATAATGACACCTGTAGCTTGATGATGAATGTGCGCCTTGCCGTTTGCTATGGTCTCAATTTCTTCCGGCTTTAGCATTTCTTCTGCATGATCTGCAAAGTAATCAACAATAACGGCACATAACTCAACCTCGCCTTGTGCTTCGACTAGTAATTTCCCCATATCAATCGTACAAGTACGAGCTAATTCATCTGAACGTTCCCGTATTTTTGCAGCTACTTGATGCAATAACTTTGCTCGTTCTTTAATCGCTTGTGTTTTGAACGTATGATACAACTCATGCCCTCTTTGTAACGCGTCCTCTACTTGTTGGTCTGTAGCCTCTGGATAGTCTTTTACTACTTCATTTGTATATGGATTAA
Organism: Carnobacterium sp.; assembly: GCA_020431645.1. Lineage (GTDB taxonomy): Bacteria > Bacillota > Bacilli > Lactobacillales > Carnobacteriaceae > Carnobacterium_A. Next base: position 5,968 of record JAGQHW010000064.1, read on the forward strand.
TTGTTTGATAAGCCATCAAAAAAACCTCCTCAAATTTTTAGCTTCCGATTATCTTCAGAACAATAAAATAACTCACTTTACTTCTATTTAGCAAAAAACGAAAGCCCTTACAAAAATGTGCAAATCTATAAATCCACTAGCTAGCCATCATTCCAAATTAAAAAGTCATCCCCTTTCATTGTCATTAAAGTAAAGTTAATGACATTTTGAACATCACTTTATTAGAGCATAACACTAACCAGCTGTCTCATAAAATAATATGCTTATTTATAGTATCCTTCTATTAAATCGAAGTTTATTTAAATTTTGAGAAGTCAGATTAAAAATACTCCTTAATCCCTATCTTATTGCCTCTCGATTGTTGTATAATTATCTAACTACGTGTTTATCATAAGGGGGAATTCTGTCTAATGGACAGTGATAGTAATGTAATGACGATTGTGATTTTGTTAGGGTTAATTTTATTATCGGGGTATTTTTCTTCCTCGGAAACAGCTTTTACATCTATTAATCAAATCCGTTTGAGAAATAGTGCAAAAAAAGGAGACAAACGTGCAGAATGGACGTTGAAGTTGGCAGAAGATTACAATAATGTTCTTTCTACAATATTGGTAGGAAACAATATTGTTAATATTGCTTCTTCTTCTTTAGCTACTATCCTTTTTATCAAGTACTTTCCACAATACGGAGTAACGATTTCCACAATCGTCATGACCATACTTGTGCTCATTTTTGGTGAAATCACTCCAAAAGCGATTGCAAAAGATCGGCCAGAAAAAGTTGCCATGTTTGCTACACCATTTTTAAGTATTTTAATGAAATTTTTAATGCCTATTAATTGGCTCTTTGCAAAATGGAATAACTCGTTAGCTAAACGTCTACAGTCTGAAGAAAAAAGTATCAGTGAAGAAGAACTGTTATCTATTATTGATGAAGCAGAAATTGGGGGATCATTGGAAGTTGATGAACACCAGTTGATTCGCTCAGCTATCAAGTTCCACGATTTAGAAGTAGATACCATTCTTACCCCACGCGTTGATGTGGTTGCAGCTGACTTACAAGATAGCGATGAAGAAATACAAAAAATATTTGACGAAAACGTTTATTCACGTATTTTATTGTATGACGATTCCATTGATGAAGTCCGAGGTGTTTTACATGAAAGAGACTTTAACTACTACATACGTAGAAAAGCAAAAGGCGAAAAAACCTTGTCACTTACTGAAATGATGAAAGAAGTCCTTCATGTGCCAGCTATGATGAAATTATCACGCTTATTGAAGATTATGCAACAAAGTAAAGTACACATGGCTGTCGTTGTCGATGAATACGGTGGTACAATAGGGATTGTCACAATGGAAGATGCTTTAGAAGAACTAGTTGGAGAAATATGGGATGAAACGGATTATATTGAAGAAGAGATCACATTTATTTCCGAAGACAAATATTTAGTTCGCGGCGAGGCTAGCCTTGAGAAAGTTTTTGACTTATTTCAACTTCAAAATAGTGAGAAGTTTTTTTCAAGTACAATTAGTGGATTTGTTGCAGAAATTTTAGGCCATTTCCCTAAAGAAGGCGACAAAGTAATCTACAAAACGATGTCCCTTAAAGTAGTTAAAATAAAAAATACTAGAGTTTTAGAAATAATTGTAGAAAAAATAACTGAATTCAACTAAACGAATGTAGGAGAGGATAGAGCAGTTTTGCTCTATCCTCTCTTTTTGATTTTAGATTTCAGAAAAACTAGAGATAAAATATACTGATTTTTGAGTAGCATGAATTATAGAACCAATAGCAATAACAATGTTAATTGACGTATTCTGGCTTTTAAGTATTTCTATATTCTTAGTTGACTATAGAAACTCATGACACTTTGGATTTCTAGGCGTACATAATTCTTTTCCGAATGAGAACATAGATTGATGTACTCTTCCCCAATATTTTGCTGGGATAATTTCTGTTATCCGTTCTTCGATTTGTTTAGGTGTAGCATTTTCTTCTACAATTTTGTGGTGTTTACAGACTCGTGTAACATGCGTGTCCACTGCAAAGGCATTTTGGTTAAAGGCGGTACTCAACAAAATATTAGCCGATTTAGGTCCGATTCCAGCTAACGATTCTAACTCTTTACGTGTATTGGGAACTTCTCCTTTAAATTTTTCAAGTAATTGATGGCTACTTTTATAAATATACTTTGCCTTGTTTCGATGAAGTCCAACCGTTTTTATATAGGTTTCAATCTCTTCAGGTGAAGACTCACTAACTGCTTGAGGATTTGGATAGCGTTCGAATAACTTGCCTGTTACTTTATCGACTGACTCATCTGTTGCTTGCGCGCTTAATATAACAGCCATCACTAATTGAAAAGGATTTTGATACTGCATTGTCGGAACGGCATCCGGATAAAGTTTCATAATTTCATAGATAACGTGTTGTGCAGCCTCTTTTGTTAACATGGGTACTCCTTTCTTTTATCTAATTTTTAACGTATATCTTATTTTATTTATTCAACTAATTCACGAATTTTTTCAAACGCTACTTACTATGTGTTGCAGCTATGTGTTGCAGCATTATTTTTCGTTTGATCTTCTTGCACCGTTTAGGTATAAAGAAGGAATAAAGCGCGAAATACGCTAAACTGCTGAAGAATACGAATCATTTAGGTTATTACGAAGAAATCAACTTTTTCTGTCTAATTATCATAATGAACAGCTAAAGTAATGGGCTTAAGCAAAAAAATAAACTATATGTTGTGTATGAATAAAAACATGGTACAATATATAGTGTGATATGAAATGAATCGTGAATCATTATGAAAGATTGTACAATAAGATTCTACCATACAAATACAGACTAATGAAAGAAAATATGGAGGTAAAAAAGTAGATAAAACTCTTTTTTATTTTGTGTTTTATTCGCCACAAACAATTTCATGAACGTTAGCTAGTTTACTGGTTCAACTCAATTTAATGTTAGGAGGAAACGATTTGTTAATAGTTAGCAAAAAAAACGGCGAACAAGTCCCTTGGTCCCAAGAAAGAATTATCGCAGCAGCCAATAAGGCCAGCAGGAGAGTTTCAGATAAAAATAATCGCTTAACAGATACTCAAACAGAAAACTTACTTTATTTTATCGATAAAGAGGTCAATCGTTTGCCCAATAGAGAGGTTATCTCTACTTTAGAAATTCATGATTTAGTTTTAGATGCTTTACAAAAAGTTAATCTGGCTGTTTATATGGAATACAAAGCCTATCGTAAGTATAAAGAAAAATACATTGAAGCTTTTGATAGTGCTAAAGATTTTGCAGAAAAAGTTGTTTATACTGGCGACAAAGAAAATGCTAATCGGGATTCGACTCTTAACTCTACCAAACAGACTTTAATAGCAGAAGGACTGATGAGAGAGCTCATGCTCAAGTTTGAACTAGAACCAGAATGGGCTCGTGCTCATCAAGAAGGCTGGATACACATCCATGATCTAGCTCAACGGTACAGCTCACAAACCAACTGTTGTTTATTTGATATGGGCAGTGTTTTATCTGGTGGTTTTGAATTAAATGGATCTCGTTACATCGAGCCAAAGAGTGTTCAAGCTGCTTGGGCAGTGGCTGGTGATGTGACATTAAGTGCTTCTAGTAACCAATACGGTGGATTCACGCTTGCAGAAATTGATGGTATCTTGGCTCCTTATGCAGAAAAGACATACAACAAACAAATAGAGACCATTAGTGAACAACTAAAAGATTTTGAAGTTCCCCATTCTACTATAGAAGAAATGGCTTATAAAAATACCATGCGCGAAATCGAACAAGGTTATCAAGGATTTGAAACAAAATTAAATACTATTTCAAATAGTTTAGCGCAAGTCCCTTTTGTTACAGTAACTTTTGGCTTAAAAACAGACTTCTGGGCTAAAAAGATTTCTGAAACCATTCTTAAAATAAGAGAAAATGGGATGGGAGAAAACGGATTAACGGCTATTTTCCCTAAATTGGTCTTTCTCTCAAGAAAAGAGATCAACGGTGCGCCCAATTCACCTAACTATGATTTGTATTTAGCGGCCATTGAATGTAGCCGGACAAGACTGTATCCCGATTATCTATCTTTGGACGCAGGTAATCTAGGCGAAGTCTATGACCGTTGCAGTAAACCGGTCTCACCTATGGGCTGTAGAGCCTATTTGAGTCCTTTTTATAAACCAGATACCGGTGAAGAAGTTTATGTTGGAAGAAACAATATTGGCGCTGTCACCCTAAATTTACCTAAAATGGCAATTGAAGCAAATGGCGACATCAAAGCCTTTACTGATTTAATCACTAAGTACAGCGAAATGGTTTTTGCCATTCATGAAGATTACTATGAAAGAGCTGGTAAAATTAAGGGCTCTAGTAACCCATTAAATTTTTGCGAAGGTGGATCATGGATGTCTGTCGGTTATGATGAGCCTATTGCACCAATATTGAAAGCCTCAACAGCATCATTGGGCTACGTTGGCTTAGAAGAAGTTTGTCAGTCTTTATTTGGAGAAAGCTTAATCCACCAACAAACATTCGCTTTGGAAATAGTAACTCTCCTAAAAAAATTAGTTGATGATGCAAGAGAAAAAACAGGGTATTTGTTTGCTTTGTATAGCTCCCCTGCCGAAAGTTTGATCTACCGATTTAACGAAATTAATCGTGAGCAATATGGCCTGATTGAAAATGTTACTTCTAGAGACTATGCTACGAATTCGTTCCATTTACATGTGACAGAAGATGTGTCGGTCCCTGAAAAAATCAACTTCGAAGCACCTTTCCATGCTATTGCTACCGGCGGACGCATTTCTTATTGTGAGTTTGCCTATGGTGTAGATAGCAACGTATTGAAACACGCGATTGATTTTGCTATGAGTAAAGGCATGTATTATGGCGTAAACGTTGTATCTGCTACTTGCAATGAATGCTTGCATCATGGCGATTTTGACGAGCACTGTCCTAAGTGCGATAGTGAAGATATTACAAGTGTTACCCGTGTTTGTGGTTACTTATCCTTTGGTAAAGTAAAAGGCGACAGCCGCTACAATTTAGGCAAACAAGCTGAGATTCGCGACCGAGTGAAGCATACTATTGGTTACGGCCAAGCACTAGCAGAAAAAAGCAAAGAATTCATTAGCAATAAGTAGTAAAGTCAGTACCTAGGTCTTTAATCTAGGTACTTCTTTGAACGATAGGAGGCGATTTTTAGCAATGGCGAGATTACATGATTTAAAACACGTAGATTTAGATAACTGTTACTGGGGTATTTCAACATCTTTATGGTTCAATCACTGTCCTCATCATTGCCTTTAACTAGGCTGCTGGAATGCAGAGACGTGGGGCAAAGATGAAACGTTAGAAAGACCCAATCAAGACATTATTGAAGAAGTTCTTTTCGCACTTGATGAATTCGGGATGGAAAAAGACTTGACCCTTCTCGGTGGCGATCCTCTTTCACCCTTTAATATAAAAGACCTTGTTGAAATACTAACAGGTGTGAAAAAAGCAAGACCTAAAACACGCGTCCTTTGTTGGACAGGTTATAAATGGGAACAATTGGTCAACAATAAGTTACTCGGGTCAGCTCTCCCTTATATGGACATTTTAATTGACGGAAAATACGAAAAAGACCTTCACATTGAAGGCCATAAATTTGGTAGCTCGAATCAATTGGTGATTGATGTACAAAAAAGTTTAGAAGCAGGCGAGAAAATCCTGGCTCCAGAAAATTATAAAGGTGAATGATCAAGTAGATCTTATCTATTTAGTTTTTAGAGCTTAAAAAAGTTCATTTTAGATAATAGACCGGCTTATAGAATGAAGGTAGTAGATTTAAATAAGTAAAAAACATTAATATTTTTGTACCACACCTTAAAATATAATTATATTTTGAGGTGTGGTACACTTTTTTTCAAAAATATTCCTTTTAAGCTAATATTTTTGGCTCTATGTCAAATCGT
>JAGQHW010000065.1 GCA_020431645.1 Carnobacterium sp.
TTTGACAAATCTATTTTGCATCAATGGATCTAATCCACTTGTAGGTTCATCAAGAATCAAAAGATCGCTTTCTTGCATAAATGCAAGTTCTCCTGGTAAGTACCCAATGTGTTTTTGGACGCTTCTCGCCTCTTTCATAGGATCTTTTCCTAGAATCCGACAAGAACCTATGTCTGGTCTAGAAAATCCCATTAGCTGCCTGATTGTAGTTGTTTTACCAGCACCATTGGGGCCTAAGAACCCTAGCACTTCTCCTTTTTTTTAGATGAAACGTTAAATCAAAGACTCCACGACCCTCTTTGTAGTCAACGGTTAACTGATTTACTTCAATACTATTCATATTAGTTATTTTCTCCTTCCTTATAAATATAGTTTTTATTTTATTAAACTATTTTATCTTACTATTATGTAAAATAATCACCTTATGATTTAAAGTTGATTTTTATTTTTTAAATCTAATTAGATAAAGCGCTTTTACTATCTCTAGTATAAAAAAATAGGATATATACCTATTGGACTGACTTCTATTTTTTAACCAATAAATGGTTCTTATTTAATCATATTATCATAATTTAAATTAAATTTATATTCTATTTTTCTTCTGTGATAAAGTTCCTAACTTTATTTTTATATTTATCTTTACTCTCGCCTATGGTAACATGTTTGTTTATAGGGTTTTTTACACTGATGATTTTAAAGAAGGAAGGTATTTATGCAAAATTATAAAAAAGAATGGTTTGGCAACATTAGAGGAGACATATTAGCAGGAGTGGTTGTTTGTTTGGCCTTATTCCCTGAAGTTATTGGTTTCATGCTCGTTGCAGGTGTAGAACCTATTGTCGGGGTTTATGCAACTTTTTTCATCACAGCCGTTGCTGCCTTCTTCGGAGCACGTACAGGATTAATTTCTGCAGCTGCCGGATCTGTTGCTTTAGTTCTTGCAAACTTAGTTGCAGAATATGGCGTTAATTATCTTTTCGCTGCAACTATCTTAGCTGGCGTTATCCAAGTAGTCTTAGGTCTTTTCAAAGTAGGTATTTTAATGCGCTATATTCCAAAACCTGTCATGTTAGGATTTGTAAATGGCTTAGGAATTATGATGTTTTTATCTCAATTAGACCACTTTAAAGGATCATCTATTTTAATTTTATTGGGTGTAGTTGGAGTAGCTATTATCTTTTTAGCACCAAAGCTAACAAAAAGAATTCCTGCACCTATTATTTCAATTGTAGTGATTACTGCACTAGTCTTAGGCTTAAATTTAAATGTTCAACTTTTAGGTGACATGGGGACGATTTCTAGTGAATTGCCTCGATTTGGAATTCCAAAAGTTCCATTTACTTTGGAAACATTAAGAATTATCTTTCCCACTTCTCTATCCGTTGCAATTGTGGGCCTCGTTGAGTCTTTATTAACTGCTCAGTTGGTTGATGAATTAACACATACACCTAGCGATAAGAATAAAGAATCTTTGAGTCAAGGTTTAGGCAATCTAGCTTCTGGATTTTTTGGTGGAATAGCTGGCTGTGGCATGATTGGTCAAACAATTATTAATATCAGTTATGGCGGTATCGGTCGTCTAGCAACTTTCCTATCTGGTTTCTTTATGTTGATGTCTGTTGTTCTATTCAACAAGATAGTCGTCCAAATTCCTATTATTGCTTTAGCAGCTGTTATGGTCGTCGTGGCTTATGAAACAGTCGATTGGAGATCAGTTAAACGATTAACTATCATGCCTAAAAATGAAAGCTTTGTTATGATTACGACGATTGCTATTGTCTTAGTGACACACAATCTAGCATATGGAGTAGTGATAGGAACATTAATAAGTGCTATTTTTGCAGCATTTAAAATGACTCATATTAGCATTGAACCCGGCACAGATACTGATGATTACCATTACAAAGCTCACGGTCATCTTTATTTTGCATCAGCTGAAAAGTTTACAGACTTTTTCATGAATGATTTTAATCATGAAGGAAATTTAGTTATCGATGTTAGTGCTATGACCCTCTGGGACTCAACAGCTGTTGAGGCTGTAGATAAGCTAATTAGTAAGAATAAAAATACTGGTTCAAACGTTACTCTTATCAATCCTAATAAACAAAGTAACGATCTTTTGAAAAAAATATCTTCTCACCATGAAAAATAATGGACTAAAGATGAATAGAAGCTAGGAATAATATTCTAGCTTCTATTTTTTTATTTTTTAACTTTCTTCTTTGTTTCAACAAGCATCTTCTCACCTGTGAACGGATTGAGTTCATAAGACATATCTCTATTGTTTTTCTCTTCTGCCTCAGAAACATTTTTGCCAAGTGCCCAATAGTATAAACCTGTTGGAATAACCATTATTAGTAGCATTGCTCTTATCCACCACATACAATTCCTCCTAATAAACTATTATTTCTAAAATTTTAAAGTTCATTTAATCAAAATTCTATATTTAGTAGAGAGCGCCCTGCATGGTGATGGATTTTTCTCCAATCTACTAAGCCTTCACCTAAACCACGTAACAAAATTTCTCCTGTTCCCATATTAGTAGCTAAAGGAATCTCATAAACATCACTCAATCGTAAAAGAGCACTAACGTCCGGTTCATGAGGTTGTGCTGTTAAAGGATCTCTTAAGAAGATTACCATATCTATTTTATCATCTGAAATATAAGCTCCTATTTGCTGATCCCCACCTAGTGGTCCTGATTTGAACCGATGAATGTCTAATCCTGTTTCATCAATCAATCTTTTTCCTGTTGTTCCAGTAGCGTAAAGAGAATGTTCTTTTAATATTTCTTGATAAGATGAAATCAATTTGACCATTTCATCTTTTTTCTTATCATGAGCAATCAGTGCAATATTCAACTCTATTCCTCCCTTTTACAATTAAACTTGTAGTAATCATAACATGGAATGAATGAAACCGCATTAATGAGCTTAGATGAAAATTAACCATAATATGGACAATTCTTTTGAAATTAAATGCATGACGTTTATTCTTTCATTTTCCCTATATTCTTAACAAAAAATAGACTGTTTATTCATACTTTCTTCACACTTAGTCAGTATAGTATAGATATACCAATAACAACCAACTTTTTATCTTTTCATTTTTACCTCATACTCCTCCAAAGTATAGGTACTACTCCTTTTAGCCACTTGCTTTTGTAGCGAGTGGCTTTTTGTTTTTTTAAAGCTCAAAATAAGCACTCGTAGTCAATTTTCTAGCACTAGTGGTAATGAGCATGGAGTAATAACGAAAGACTTTTGCATCATTTTGGAGTAAATAATTCTTCATCAGGCACATACTCTAAGATTTCTCCTGGCTGACAGTCTAATACTTTACATATAGCATTCAATGTAGAGAACCTTATTGCGCTAACTTTTCCTGTTTTAATTTTGGAAAGATTGACAGTTGCGATACCTACTTTTTCTGAAAGTTCATTTAAAGATATTTTTCTATCTGCCATCATTCTATCCAATCTTAATATTATCGCCATCTTGTTCCTCCAATCTACAACGTCTCATCTATTTCTCTTTGCAGTAGCGCTCCATAAGCAAAAATTTCTACTAACGCATAAAATAAAATGGGGGCAATTAAACTCACTCCATCTAGACTGATAGAGAAATATTTTCCTGAAATCATCATCCAGTGGAGAATATTAGGTAAAAGTAGTGGTATAAAAAGTACCCCAATAAGTAGCCTTGAAATTTTTTTTAATCGTTTAACTTGTTTGTCATTAAAAGGTGATTCGCCATTTGAAATATCCTTAAAAATAAAACTAGCTAAGAAAAACATTCCTGCATATGAACCAGTCACCATTAATCCAGTAATGAGTTCTATGTATCTTTCTTTTATTTGTACCAGTGGTGTTTCTACACCTTCCCAGTAACTTGCGTTAAAGAATACAAAAGAACTTTGAGATGATTCTAAATACAGATTATCTAAAAAGTTACTGTCAAGAAAAATTCCAACAATCAATAAACCACTTATAGAGATAATAAAAACGCCTATATATTTTAAGATAATCGTCAACCGTTTACTTTTAGAAATAATCTTCTTGTTCATGCTTATCTCTCCAATACTTTTCCTTAAATATACCACTATTTTTAATGTTTAACAACTAATATTTAACGTTTATCGTTAAATATTAGTTGTTAGAATTTTTTTAATAAAGCAACTAAAATTGCTTAGTTTTGACTGCTATTAAAAATTGAAAGATAGTTTTTTAAGTCAAAAGCTGTTAAAATGGTAAGCAATTGGCAGTCATCGCTATTAGTTTTGAATGACTCTATCTCGAAGGAATGGATGGTATAATGAATAAAACAGCAAGACAAACACTAGCATCATGCAAACGAGTGATTATCAAAGTTGGCACTAGCACAATCATGTATCCAAATGGAACCGTTAATTTACAAAGATTAGATAAACTAGCTTTTGTTTTAAGTGATTTAAGAAACCAAGGTAAAGAAGTTATCTTAGTCTCTTCTGGAGCCGTGGGTGTTGGACTTCATCGCTTAAAATTACAACAATCACCTAGATCGATTCCAGAACAACAAGCTGTTGCTTCTGTGGGACAAAGTGAACTTATGAGTTTGTACAGTACTTTTTTCTTCAATTATGGACAGATTATTGGTCAGGTTTTAATGACACGAGATATTGTTATCTTCCCAGAAAGCCGCTTGAACGCTATTAACACTTTCGAACAACTACTCAAGCAAAAAGTTATTCCTATTGTGAATGAGAATGATACTGTCGCAGTAGACGAATTAGATCATGTGACTAAATTTGGTGACAATGATAAATTATCCGCTATTGTAGCAGAAATTACTCAAGCGGACCTGCTGATTATGCTATCTGATATTGACGGATTTTATGATCGCAATCCTAATGAGGATAATCAAGCTAATTTATTTCATGAAATCAATTGCATCACACCAGAACTATTTTCACTTGCAGGTGGTGTTGGTTCGAAATTTGGAACTGGCGGAATGGTTTCGAAATTAAAAGCAGCTGACCACATTTTAAAGCACGCTAGTAAAATGGTTTTAGCAAATGGTGCTAACCCAACAGATATTTTTAAAATTATTGCTGGCGAAGAAATAGGCACTCTTTTTATTCCTGAATACGACTAACCAATAGAGAGGAATCTATGTGTATGAAAACATTAATCGAATTAGGTGAAGAAGCAAAAAAAGCTAGTAGCTATCTAGCTTTAGCTTCAACAACAGAAAAAAATCATGCTTTAAAAATGATGAGTCTAGCTATCCTAGAAAATGTTGATAAAATTTTATCAGCTAATCAAAAAGATGTGGCTGCTGCTAAAGAAAATAAGATTCCAGAAACATTAGTAGATCGACTGATTTTGAATCAGGATCGCCTTCAAGAAATGGCAGACGGTCTAGTTCAAATTTCTGATTTACCAGATCCAATAGGGATTGTTGATGGTATGTTTAAAAATGAAGCTGGTCTAACTATAGGAAAACAACGTGTTCCTCTTGGAGTTATTGGCATTATTTATGAATCTCGTCCAAATGTAACAACAGATGCTGGCGCGCTATGTTTTAAATCCGGTAATGCCGTTATTTTAAGAGGAGGAAAGGAAGCCATTCACTCAAATACAGCCTTGGTTGCCATTCTGCAGCAAACATTAAACGCTACTGGTTTCCCTATAGCTTGTCTTCAGTTAATCGAAGACACTTCTAGAGAAACTGCTCGCGAGATGATGCGGTTAAACCGTTATTTAGATGTTTTGATTCCTCGAGGGGGTGCGCGTTTGATTCAAACGGTACTAGAAACCGCTACTGTCCCAGTCATTGAAACTGGTACGGGTAATTGCCATATCTATATCGATAAAGATGCACAACTAAAGATGGCTACAGATATTGTTGTCAATGCAAAATGTTCTCGTCCTTCTGTTTGCAATGCTGCCGAAACGTTAGTGATTCATAAAGACGTTGCTGCGGAATTTTTACCTTTTATTGAAAAAGCTCTAGCTGATTACCATGTAGAACTAAGAGCCGATGAAAAAGCTTATCAACTTCTGAAAAAAGCCGTCCCAGCAACAAAAGAAGATTGGGAAACAGAATTTCTAGATTTTATTCTTGCTATCAAAGTAGTTGATTCTCTTGAAGAAGCTATCAGTCATATCAATCAATACAGTACAGGTCATTCTGAAGCTATTGTAACCGACAATTATTTTTCAGGACAACGATTCCATCGTGAGATAGACTCTTCAACCGTTTATATTAATGCTTCAACACGTTTTACAGATGGTTTTGAATTTGGTTTTGGTGCAGAAATTGGTATTAGCACTCAGAAACTTCACGCCCGTGGACCAATGGGGCTAGCTGAATTAACTTCTTCTAAATACATTGTTTTTGGTGAAGGACAGATTCGTTAATGTCTCGTTCATTAACTATAAGCTGCTATCTGATTTAAACCAAGGGATGATTAACCTTGGTTTTTTATATAGCTATTTTCTCTATTCGTTGATTCACAAATAAATAGATCGTCTACCCTTGTTTTATCTAAGTGCTCGTCAGTCACTTTTATCTAGTCTATTTATACTAAACTAAAAAATTAAAGAAAAAGGTGATCGATTATGACAAACAAACAGTCCATCGCTATTATCGGTGCAGGTATCGTAGGTGCAACAACAGCATTTTACCTTAGCACTGCAGGCTACGATGTCACTATCTATGACGAAGGTACTGGGCAAGCAACTTCTGCAGCTGCTGGAATTATCTGTCCGTGGCTTTCACAAAGACGCAACAAAAAATGGTATCAATTAGCTGCTACTGGAGCAGCCTTTTATCCGACTCTACTCCGCGACTTAAAAGAAGATTCAACTCATTCTGATATTTATCGTCAAGTTGGGACAATCGTTTTCAAAAAATCTCCTGAGTTAGTGTCTAAATTAGAAAAAATAGCTTTAAAAAGACGAGAATTAGCTCCTGAAATAGGGGAACTAACGATTCTTTCGCCCGATGAAGTAAAAGCTAAACTACCTTTATTAGTATCGAATCAATCTGCTTTATTTGCTTCAGGTGGCGCTCGAGTAGACGGGTCATTGCTTACTAAAAAGTTACTAGATACCGCTACATCAAATGGTGCTACAGTTAGCAATAAAAAAGCTCGATTACTCTTTTCTACTAACGGAACTTATACCGTCTCTACTTCTGGAAAAAATCAGGAGTTTTCCACTGTTGTTTTAGCTGTGGGTGCTTGGCTACCAGAAATTTTAGAACCTTTAGGATTTTCTGTTGATATTCGACCTCAAAAAGGTCAATTAATTTATTTAGAAGTAGAAGAAGAGACAAAAGATTGGCCTGTCGTTATGCCCGATGGTGAAAAAGATATGATTCCTTTTCCAAATGGTCGTATCGCGATCGGTGCTACTCATGAGAATGATGAGGGTTACGACTTAACCGTTAATCAGGAAAAACTAGCTGCTATGTTAGCCGACGTCGCTAGCGTTGCTCCCAGTCTAGCAACTGCCACTATCAAAGAAGCACGTGTTGGCACTCGTGCTTACACATCTGACTTCGCGCCATTTTTTGGTGAAATTCCAGGCTATCCTAATCTTTATGTCGCTAGTGGATTAGGTTCGTCTGGTTTAACTTCTGGACCAATTATTGCTCGGATTTTGACTCAGTTAATTATGAATGAACCGACCGATTTACCAGTATCAGATTATCCTGTAGCTTCTTATGTCCACAAATTAACTAGTTAACTGGTTAGATTTATTTAGTATCTAAAAAATAGTCTGGGAAAAAAGGTTTCTCAAAAAAATACACTCCCAAAACTATGAACTATTTTGTTCGGTAGTGGGAGTGTGTTTTTCTATATTTTTATAAAAACAAATGAGAGCGGAACTACTTTTTTTCACAAAAGTAGTTTTGTCCCAGCCTCTTTATATACTCATTAGTTTAAGCAATAAATTACTGTTTAACCGCATAACTTAAAGGCTCTATTATAAATTCTTGTTTATCTTCGATATAAACACGGTGCCAAACCATAAAGGTTAACATGACCCATATTTTACGTGAATAATCTATTTTACCTGATTTATGCTTATTCAATAAATCTACTACATATTTCTTATTTAATAGATGATCTGTTTGTGAATCATTGATAATTTGCAGAGCCCATTCGTACATTTCATCTTTAAGCCAATGACGAATTGGAACCGGAAACCCAAGCTTTTTACGATATAAAACATCATTGGGAACAATGCCTTCAACAGCTTTTCTCAGAATATATTTTGTTGTTCCATTGGCAATTCTCAAATTAGCTGGAATTTGTTTGGCAACGTTAAATACTTCTTTATCAAGAAAAGGCGTTCTTAACTCTAAAGCATGAGCCATTGTCGTTCTATCTGCATTCAATAGTAAATCGCCACTCAGCCAAGTATTGATATCAATCAACTGCATTCTATCAATCGGACTGTACCCTACTGTTTTTTGGTATAAAGGATTTGTTACAGCAATATAAGGATAGTTAGTATTATAATTTTTCAAGATTTTTTTCTTTTCAACCTCGTCAAATATTTTAGCATTACCCACATAACGATTTTCTAAAGAAGTTGTTCCTCTTAACAGGAAGCTTTTACCCTTTACTCCTTCTGGCATCAGTCTAGCTAGATAATGGATCGCATAATTTGTTAAACGACCTGTATTAGCAAACATTCTCAAAGAATGTGGCTCATTATATATTCCATATCCACCAAATATTTCATCTGCGCCTTCACCTGACAAAGCTACTTTTACATGTTTTCGAGCTAACTTCGACAAGAAAAATTGAGGAACAGCCGCTGGATCTGCTAAGGGATCATCCATGTGCCAGACAAATCTGGGAAATTCGTCCATAAACTCTTGAGCAGTAATAGTATAACTAAAATTATCCACTCTCAATTCTTCTGCTGTTTCTTGTGCTAAGTTAATCTCATTATACCCTGGCCTTTCAAAGCCTACGGATAGTGTCTTTAATTTGGGGTTAAACTCTCTAGCTATTGCAGTAATAATTGAAGAATCAATACCACCTGATAAAAATGAGCCTACTGTCACATCTGAACGCATGTGTTTTTCAATCGAATCATATAAACTAGTCTTTATTTCCTTAGCAAATTGTTCTTCTGTTTTTACTACTGGCCTAAAGTCAGCCTGCCAGTACTTTGTAATCACTAGTTCATGATTTAATTTTTTAGTAATAAAGTGTCCCGGCGGCAATTCTTTGATTGCTTTATGCATTGTATCTGAACTTGGCACATATTGAAATGTTAAGTAATGTTGTAAAGCTACTTGATCTATTTTTTTATCACCTATCACGCTTAAAATCGCTTTTTTTTTTTAAGTTTCATAAAGCCCTTCATCTTCAACAGCATAATAAAACGGTTTGATCCCAAATTGATCGCGAGCTCCGAAAAATGTTTTTTCTTGTTTATCCCAAATGATAAAAGCAAACATTCCACGTAATTTAGATACTACCTCTTCTTTGTATTCTACATAAGCAGCTAATATGACTTCTGTATCACTGTTTGTCTGAAAGGAGTATCCTTTTGTTGTTAACTCATCTCTTAACTCTTTATAGTTGTACACTTCTCCATTGAAGATAATCCAATACCGTTCTTCTTGATAAGACAATGGCTGATGACCGTGTTCAACATCAATTATACTTAGTCGGCGAAATCCAAGTGAAATAGATTCGTCAACATAATACCCTTCTTCGTCTGGGCCTCTATGAACGATTGATCGGTTCATTCTTTGGACAAGTTTTTTTTGATTTTTGATTAATGGTTCTGAATAAATCGATACATATCCAACGAATCCACACATTAAATTTCCTCCTCATCATAAGTTCTCAATTTTTTTTACTAAGTAATCCATATGTCTCATAGTTACCATAATCAATCTAAATTACTGAAATAAACTTTTTTTATCACTCAATTTGTTCAGATAACCTTGTAAAATCAACTTCAAAATTGATAGCCGATCTATTTTATAAAAATTAAGAAGAGTATTTTACGGCATGTAAATTAGTTGTCTGGTTCATTTTATTTACTTGGTTCCAAATTTTGATTTCCTTCTAGGTAATATGGATTTGGTGGATAATCCTGCCTACGAAGATACCATATAATAATGACTCCTATAACTAAAACAAGTGATAGTGCTTGTGATACCCGGATTAAATCTCCAATCCATAGGCTATCAGTTCTCATTCCTTCAATAAAGAACCTTCCCGTTGAGTACCAAAGTACATAACTTAAAGCTACTTCTCCTTGGCGCAACAATTTTTTTCGATTTCTTAGAATAATAAGTACACAAAACCCTAACAAACTCCATAATGATTCATACAAGAAGGTTGGCTGGTAGTAAGTACCATTAATATTCATTTGTTCAATTATTACATTAGGTAAATAAAGATTCTCTAGAAATTGACGGCTCACAGGACCACCATGAGCTTCTTGATTCATAAAATTTCCCCAACGACCAATTGATTGAGCTAGTAGTACACTAGGAGCTAAAACATCTAATAAAAGAGCTAGTGGAATCTCTTTTTTCTTTGTATAAATGTATACAGTCAATCCACCAGCAATTAAACCTCCATAGATTGCAATTCCACCATTCCAAATAGCTATTATTTCACCTGGATTTTGCAAGTAATATTCTAGTTCAAAAACAACGTAATATAAGCGTGCTCCGATAAAAGCTATTGGTAGCGCCCATAGTGTCATATCAACAATATGATCTCCTTCAATACCGCGCTGTTTCCCTTCACGCATACTCAAGAATATCGCTACAAAAATAGCTAAAGCGATAATGACTCCATACCAATGAACTTCTAGAGGTCCTAATGAAAATGCAATCGGATTGATTGCACCGAGTAAAAAGTCCATCTTTTAATCTCCTTTATTAAACTTCTTTAGAATTTGTTTTAATTAATTGTTCAAGATTTTTTTCAAACGTTTCAATTGCATTATAACCCATTTGTTTAGCTCTAAAATTCATCGCAGCGGATTCAATGATAACAGCTAGATTTCTTCCAGTTTTAACTGGGATAGAAACTAAAGGAACATCTACATTAGAAATTCTTCTCTTCCCATCAGCGGATCCCAAACGGTCAAATTTAGTATTTTTATCCCATAATTCTAAATTGACAATTAGATTAACTACTTTACTTAAACGAATTGCTCCTACGCCAAATAGATTAACCACATCGATAATGCCCACTCCACGAATTTCAATTAAATTACGTAAAATCTCTGGTGGTTCACCAATTAAGCGATTTTCCCCAACAACATGAAGTTCAACCCGGTCATCTGCTACTAAACGATGCCCTCTTTGAATGAGTTCCAACGCTGTTTCACTTTTACCGACACCGCTATCACCCGTTATCATAACACCCATTCCATAAATATCAATTAAGACTCCATGAACAGATTCTCTTTTAGCTAATCGTTCTTCCAAAAAATTCGTAACATTACTAGCAAGACGTGTCGTTGCGTAAGATGATGACAACAACGGGATTTCTTTTTCAGTCGTTGCTTGTATCAATTCTTTAGGCAATTCTAAATTACGTGAAACTAAAAATGCAGGCGTATCCGGCTGACACATCCGACGAAAAACCATTAACCGCTCATCACTGGACATGCGTTCCGAAAATGATATTTCTGTCCTGCCAAATAGCTGTAGACGCTCTTGCGGGTAATAGTTAAAGTATCCAGTCAATTCCAATCCTGGTCTCGAAAGGTCACTTGTTTTTATCGTTCTGTTTAAAAATTCCTCTCCGTTATGTACAACTAGCTTAAGAGAGTCCACTAGTTCCTTTACTGATAC
>JAGQHW010000066.1 GCA_020431645.1 Carnobacterium sp.
ATTTAGAGAGACAATCATATAGTAAATATATGGTCTCAAGAGGGATTTTTGAAAGATATATGGGATAAAGGGGAGTAGTTCAATGAAAGAAGTTCTTTATAATTTGTTATACGAAAATTCAACAACAATATCACCACTGTTCGTGATTCAAAATATGGGTGTGGCGCTCGTTTTAGGTCTTGTTGTGTCTGGTACATATAAATTAACCTATAGTGGTGTTTCTTATAGTAAAAAGTTTAATACATCACTTTTAATGATGAGTTTGATTACAACGATGGTTATGAGCATTTTAGGTAGTAGTTTAGCATTATCTTTAGGAATGGTTGGAGCACTTTCTATCGTCAGATTTAGAACAGCCGTTAAAGATCCAAGAGACACAACGTATATTTTTTGGGCAATTTCAATAGGCTTAGGAGCTGGATCATCTAATTATTACATCATCATAATTGGAACACTATTTGTTGCAATCGTTACGGTGATAGGAGATTTGACCTTCAAAGGAAAAGAAGTTTATTTAGTGATTGTAAGAGGAGATTTAACTAGTTTGGAAGAAGTTAGGTCAGCACTATTTAATACCTATAAAGCGGGTAAGTTAAGAGCAGAAACAATAACAGATGATTATGCAGAAATCGTTTATCAAGTTATGTTAAAGAATAATAAGTCCATAGCAGAATACGAAAAAATAAAACAAATAGAAGGCGTACGCTTTGTAAACATGGTTTCTAAAGACGGCGAAACGTTAGGATGAGATACACGAAATTTAAGACTAAAAAAAAGAAAAGTTATTCTTTTTTATACTTAATACTCATGATTTCAGCGTTCTTTTTAATAGTGAATAGTTATTTAAGTCAACTAGATGATGAGACTAATGCAAATGCTAATCAAACAATAGATTTTAGCGCATTACCAGCAGATAAACAAAATAATCTTCCGATTTTAGTGATAGATACGAATGGCCAAGAAATAGAATCGAATCTTGAAAAGAAAGAAATAGAAGTAAACGGAATAATGAGAAAAGTAAATCAGCCTACAAAAAAATACAAAGCTAGTATGAAGCTTTATGAACCGGGTTTATCTGGCTATACGATTATAGGCCAAAATGAAAGCCCCACAATAGAATCTGAGTTGATCATAAACGTCAGAGGCCAATCTTCTTTAAAGTATAGAAAAAAACAGTACACGATTCGACTAGTAGATGAATACGATTTAAAAAATCCCCAAGCATTGCTGGGAATGAACAGTCACGATAAATGGGTTTTAAATGGTCTGTATAGTGATAAAAGTCTTATCAGGAATCATCTTGCGTATAAAATGGGTAGAGATACAATGGAGTATGCACCGGATACACGATTTGTAGAAGTCTATTTAAACGATACAGATGGGGAATTAAATACTCAAGATCATTACAATGGTGTTTATTTATTGACTGAAAAAATTGAGCGAGACCCAAATAGAGTTTCTATTGAAAAAAATAGCGAAGAATATAAGGATATTAGTTTTATTTTTTCAAGAGATAAAATAAAAGCTGGAGATGTCGTTTTAAAAAGCGATTGGAATCTGTTAGAAGAAGATTTTATAATAGATGCAAACAACAATGTGAAAGTCGGAACAGTTTTTACAACAACTTATCCTAGTAAAAAAAATATGACAGATGAGTATCAAAAAGAAATAGTAGAATACATCAATAAATTTGAATATTCTCTTAGGTCGAGTCATTTTGAGAACCAAAGAGAAGGGTATAGAAAATATATAGATGTCGATTCATTTATCGACTTTGCTATCATAAATGAGATTACTAAAAATATAGATGGTGGAGAAGTCAGCACTTATTATCATAAAGATATAGGAGGACTCATGAATGCAGGCCCTATTTGGGATTTTGATCAAAGCATGGGAAATACTCCAATAGAAGAAATAAACGAGCCAACTGGTTTCCGAATGGTGAATGTTATTTGGTATGAAAGACTATTTCAAGATGAAGCTTTCGTAAAAAGATACAAAACTAAGTATAAGCAGTATAGAAATACCATATGGTCAGATAATAATATCGACAATTTAATTGATGAAGCTATGCTCGAACTTGGTCCTAGTACAGATAGGAATAGAGAAAGATGGTATAAAGAAGATTCTGAACAAGACTATGAAAAAGAAGTAGAAGACATAAGAGTCTTTTTGAAACAACGATTCGATTGGATGGATAAACACATAAACCTTATCAATAGAATTAAAGAAAATGCTGTAGAATAGGAGATAAATGTGAATATTAGAAAGTTTACCTTAATCTCAATAAGCTCGCTGCTGTTGTTGTTACTACTCTTTATATTTTCTTATCAAAGATACTATTCGAATAAATTAGATACACAACTAGAAAGTCAATCTACTTATTCAAGAATGGTTAAAACTGAAGGGAAAGACATAAAGATATACAAAGATGGAAAATGGAGTGCCATTAAAATAAAAGGGGTAGAGCTGAATTCTTTTGAACCAGGATATGCTAGATTTGAATCTATTACGCCTAAAAAAGATATTTTAAACTGGTTAAATCAAATTGGTGAAATGCATGCTAATGTCATAAAAGTCCCTTATATTCAGTCTCCTAGTTTTTATTCTGCAATTTATGAATACAATATGGATAGAGATGAGCCCCTTTATGTGATGCATGAGATTTTATTAGATGAAAAAGCTGTATTAAAGAACTATGATGCATTTGATAAAGATATCCTCAAGCATGTAAAAAAAGATATAAAAAAAACGATAAATGTCATAAACGGTCAAGCCTTAATTTTTAGCAATAAAAGGAGTCATAGAGGGCTATATTTGAAAGATATTTCTAAATATAATCTGGGATATATTGTTGGAACAAATACAAATCCAGAAATTGTTACCCTGACGAATGCTCAATACCCAAATAAAACTAATTATGATGGAGACTATTTTTCAGTTGAGGATGGGAATGCATTTGAAGTGTTCGTAGGTGAAGTATTAGATTTTTCTGCTAAATATGAGATAGAAAAATATAAAAAATCTAGCCTTTTTTCGTTTTTATCTTCTGTTGAAACAGATCCTCTTGAATATAAACAAGAATCTAATCTAACAAAATATGCTAGCAATGACATCGGAAAAGTAAACCCAAAAGATGGAGATAATTTATTTATTAGCTATAAATATCATCCAAGTTCTTCAGATTTTTTAGAATATGAATACACAGATTTTGAAAAAGAAGCAGAAAGTACTACAGAATCTGTGGTATCAAAACACTTGGATAGACTAATGGCAACTTATACATTGCCTTTAGTTATTTCAGATACAGGAATTTCCTCTTCTAGAGCCAAATCTAGAGTAGATGAAAAGGATGGTTTTTCTAGAGGAGGATTTTCAGAAAAAGAACAAGGAGAGAAAATGATTGAGTTAGTGGATAAAATCTATCAATCAGGTGCGGCAGGAGTCGTATTAAGTTCTTGGCAAGACGATTGGACTAGACTAACGAGTTTTAGTTTAGTAGAAGATTATCTAGATCAAAGTAATTCAAGTTACTGGCATGATTTGCAATCTAGTGATGAAAGTTTTGGTTTTCTAAAATTTGAACCGGGCAAGAAAAAAGACAAAGTTTACGTTGACGGAAAATTTTTAGATTGGAAAAATACAAAAAAACTTTTAGAAACAGATGGTATAAAATTGAAAGTAAAAAGTGATTTATCTAATCTCTATGTTCTCATAGAAAAGAAAGACTGGTCTTTAACAGAAGATTTACTTTATCTAGGACTAGACGTAACTCCTTTAAGTGGTTCTAAAACATGGCAAAAAGAAGCAGAATTTACGAATAAAGCTGATTTTATAGTGAAATTACAAGGATACAATGAGTCTAGAATTGTAGTAAATGAGCGATATAATTTATTTAATTACCTTTATAAGTACTATGCTAATATAATCGAAAAAGAAGATACAATGCCCGATGAAAATAGTGATCAATTTGAAGCTATTTATTTATTGAATAGAAAGAAATTTTATTTAAAAGATAGAGATAAAGTTTTATTTCCTATTTATTACGAAACGGGTAAATTAACGTATGGAACGGATAATCCTAAAGAGGATGAATTCAATTCAAAAGCAGATTTTAATAAACAAGGAGATAAAGTTGAAGTTAAAATCCCTTGGTCTTTATTAAATGTAAAAGATCCCCTAGAAAAAAAATCTTATGGAGACCTTTATTTAGATGGTGTGGGTAGTCAGCTTGATTTTGAGGATATTGGGATTTCTATCAATTATAAAGGCAATAGAGAAAATATTGTAACTGAAGAAGCAAGATATACTATGGAAAAATTTACTTCAACAGATTATTTCGAGAGACGTAAAGACTCCTATTATCTAATGAAAGATTATTGGAATAATAATCCTGAAACAAACTAAAAAATAAAGGAAGTGAAAGCTATCACTGTTTATACAGCATATGCTAGTTTTATTATGTTCGTATTATTATTGCTTTTAATAAACTCTTATTTTTTAATTTCACTAAATATGGAGAAAAGAAAAAATAATAAAATAAAAAAACAGAAAGAAATAATTAAAAAGTTGTTAGTAACGGTAGTTGAAAACGAAGAAGGAAATAAAGAAACGATAAACTTGCTTAAAGCAAAACTTAATAGAAAAACAGATATACAAGCATTTCATCAAGCAGTAAAAGAATACGAGAGTGAAAATATAAATAATGATAAACTTTCCCATCTATTAGAAGAAATTGTTGATATTAAAAAAATCATTAAAAGTGGCATCGTTAGAAAGGAATACAAGGAAAGTTATGCTTTATATTTAATTTCTGAATTTAACATGGGAAACAAGAAAGCAGGAGATTTTGCATTAGCCTCCCTTGAAAAAAATTCTTTACATGTAAGAAATAATGCTTTGAATGTAATAAATAAAAATAATGATTTAAGCATTCTTATGAAAGGAATCGAGAAAATTAATGAAAAAAATCATTACTTCAACGACAAAATGATTATTGATTTTTTAGATAACTATAAAGGCAATAAAGAAGAACTTGATGATTGCTTATATACAAGGATGGATAGCTATAATATAAACCTCAGAAAAAATATAATTAGCCACTTTATAAATAGAGCTAACGGAAGTCAAAAGATAAAAGATAAGATGCTAAACTTAATGCAACACTCTGATGAAAAAGAAATTATTATTTCTAGTATTCGTTATTTTTACAAAATAATAGATCACAGAGCTGAAGAGTATCTATTAAAAAATATGACTAGTAAGGATTGGGAAGTAAGAGCAACAACTGCAAGAGTAATTTATAAATATTCTAGTGAGAAAATAATTAATAAGCTCAAACTAACTCTTACAGACGAAAATTATTATGTGAGATCCAATGGTGCAGAATCGTTTTTAAAATTAGTCGATAGTGAAATAGCAATAGAAGAAGCTATAGTGAATAAAGACCGATTCGCAAGAGATATTTTACTGTATGCGATGAATATTAGAGGTATCATTAGTATTGAAGAATATGAGAGAGTAGTAAATCAAAGAAAAGAAGCTGAGAATATGAAAGGAGTCGTTTTAACATGAGCCTCGTCGACATTATTTTTTTAATAAATGAATTTTTCTTTTTCTATATGTTCCTATATGCTCTAGTTTTTTTTGCAACGACGCTATTCTCAGCTTTTAATTTAGATGATTTCTTTAAAAGAAAAAAGCATATGAGTCAGACAGTCATAAACAACAAAGCAAACTATATTCCTATTTCGATTTTAGTTCCAGCTTATAATGAAGAAGTAACAATAGTGGATAGCATTAATTCGCTCTTAAACTTAGATTATCCAGCTTATGAAATTATTATTGTTAACGATGGTTCAAAAGATAAGACTGTGACAGAAGTGATTGAAAATTTTAATTTAAAGCAAGTCTCAAAACCGTATCGCAGACTAGTTGAATCCAATGAAGCATTGGGAACATATGAAGGCAGTGGAGACGTAAAGATTATATTAGTTGATAAAGCAAATGGTGGTAAATCAGATGCTCTTAATATGGGAATAAATGTAAGTTCTTTTCCGACCTTTTTATGTGTAGATGCAGATTCGATGCTGCAAGTTGATGCTCTTCAAAGGATTGTAGAACCATTTTTAGAAGACGATACCACTGTTGCTGTGGGTGGAAATATAAAAATTTCAAACCACGTTATCATAGATAAGGGAAAAATTTTAGATGTAGAAAATCCCAAGAAACCGCTAGTTATTTTTCAAATGATTGAATATCTTAGAGTTTTTTTGAATTCTAGAATATCTTTGAATGGGATAAACGGTAATCTGATTATTTCTGGTGCCTTTGGTTTATACAATAAACAAGCAATAGTAAATATCGGTGGGTATACAAATGGCTTAATGGGAGAAGATATGGAAATTATAATGAAAGTTCACTCTTTCTATCGAAAAAATAACATTCCCTATAAGACTTCATATGTTCCAGATGCCATCTGCTGGACTCAAGTACCAGAGGATATTAGCACTTTGAAAAGACAAAGAAGAAGGTGGCATGTAGGACTCGGGCAAAGTCTCAGAATGCATAAATACATGTTTTTAAATCCAAAATACGGACTAGTCGGAATGGTATCTTTTCCTTACTTTTTATTTTTCGAATACCTGACACCCTTTCTAGAAATAGTAGGAATGGTTACAATCTCGTTATCCTATCTATTAGGTATCATAAATTTACAGTTTTTTTTATTTTATTTACTGGTTTATATGGGATACAATATCATTGTTTCTATGATTTCTATTATTATAGAAAGATACATGTTTAGTTCTACTACAAACACGAGGCTTACTCTTAAATTAATTTTTTATAGTGTATTGGAATCTTTTGGCTACAGGCAAGTTATGTCTCTTTTTAGAATTGGGAATATCTTCAAAAAGAGTCATCAGTGGGGTGAAATGACAAGAAAAGCAAGAAAACGAGTATAAGAAACCGCTAATATTTAGATTTTTTAAGCCAGTATTTTTTAATACTTGTTGTAAATTTATAAGTTAACTATAAAAAAGAGCTAGGATCATAATCCTAGTTTTTTTTATACTCTCATCAATAAATGAAAGTGAAGTTCTTTTCATTTTTACTGAATAAAAGTATACTGAAAGAGGGCGAGTACGCATACTATAAAAAATAAGTAAAGAAATTCATTTGCTCAACTATTATAAACAGGAGTATTAAGATAACCTTGTGAAGTTAATAATTATTGACATTGTTCATACATTTGATAAAATTATAAAAACGTCTCTTACATGACAAGGAGGTAGATGACCTCTCAGTTTACTAGACTGTATCTTTAAAAGATAGCGCTTTCAACGAAGGGAGATAGTTTCAGTTCGCTCAGTGCTATGCTGATACTTTTTTGAAAGATGGAGCTAGTAGTAAGTTAAACGATTAAATTTAATAAGGAGGCAGTTATGACTAAGATACATGAATTGAAAGCAACAGTTGAGACAGTTAAATGGGGATATTACGATAATTCTTGGGAGCCTGTGTTAACGATTGAATCAGGGGACTTTGTCGATATTGAAGCCTTAAATCACCAATCAGGAGATGCGCCAGATTTACTATTTGATGAAGCTATCAAAGAAATTTACGATGTTGTACCTAGAGACATGGGAGATCATATTATAACAGGGCCAATTTATGTTAAAAATGCTGAACCCGATGATATTATTGAAATGAAGATTATCGAAACAAAACCTAGAATGAATTATGGATCAAATGTCATAGCCAATTGGGGTAATTTATCTAATAGTTTTAATCGTGAAGAGTCTATCTTTATTTACGAAGTGGATTTAAAACAAGGAATAACTTATCCTATTTTTAGTTTTCCATATCCAAGACCAATAAATGCACCAGGACTTGTTACACCAGTAGGATCAGTTGAAAGAATACCAATAACTGAAAAGCTAACAATACCATTAAATCTATTTTTTGGTGTTGCTGGAGTATTGCCTGCAAGAAATGGTAGAGTCCATTCTCTTCATCCTTTTGAATTTGGTGGAAATATTGACAACAAAAACTTTATTAAGGGTACTTCAATGTACTATAAAGTACAAGTAGATGGAGCGGGTGTTTATGTTGGCGATAGCCATTTTGCACAAGGAGATGGTGAACTTAGCGGAACAGCTATCGAAGGCAGTCTGAATGGTCGTATCCAAATTATTCTTCATAAAGGTAAAAAACTTTTTGAAAACCCGATTTTGGATTCGGGTGAATACTGGGAGACTCATGGTTTCGGTCACACTTTGGACTTAGCTAACAGACAAGCAGCATTAGAAGCTGTTGACTTTTTAACCCATCGTTTTGATATTTCTAGAGAACTTGCGTATTCAACATTAAGTGTTAAAGGTGATTTTCATGTAACACAAGTCTCCAATGGTATCTTAGGGGTTCATTGTAGAATCATGAAAGAAGCGTATAAAAATTTAGAAGTAAATAAAGAATCTATTTAACTTAAGTCTAGTAAGTTTGTTTAGTGTTTAATTATAAAAATAAATCCTGATAGTATTAGGGTTTATTTTTTTTACTTTAGTAACAAGATAGTAACTTTTAGACACAAAACAACGGAAAAATAATCTAGCCTTAACCTAATTTTTATGAGTAAGAAGTCGGATGAGTTGTTATTATTACGAATTAGTAATAATATGGATACAGAGTCAAAATAAGATGGATATAAGTAAATAAATGATTAAAGTCGATAGAGAACGTGTACAGTTTTTTGAAATAACTATAGGGGGTAAATAATTAATGAATGAAGTAAAACAATTTAAAGGAATCCACCATGTGACTGCTATAACGAGTAGTGCAGAAAAAATCTACACATTCTATACAGAAGTCTTAGGGTTACGTTTGGTGAAAAAGAATGTGAATCAAGATGATCTCTCAACCTATCATTTATTTTTTGCTGATGACCGTGGCAATCCAGGAACGGATATGACTTTTTTTGATTTCAATGGAAGTGCTGCTCATCAAAAAGGGACAAATGATATTTCTAGAACGAGTTTTAGAGTTTCTAATGACGAGGCGTTAAAGTATTGGGAAAAAAGACTAGCTTATTATACAGTTAAAAAAGACAAAATACTCACTCATTTTGGTAAACAAGTTCTTTATTTTGAAGATTTTGATAAACAACAATACGCTATTTTCTCAGATGAAAATAATACAGGAATAGGTTCCGGGGAACCTTGGTATAAAGGGCCAGTACCAAATGAGTATGCGATTACTGGATTAGGTCCGATTTTCTTGAAAGTTCAATTTGAAGAGAGAATGGAAAATGCTTTAGTCAATGTTATGCAGATGCGAAAAGTAGCAAGTGAACACAATTTCGCACTCTACGAAATGGGTGAAGGTGGAAATGGTGCTTCAGTTATTGTGGAAAAAGATGATACATCACCAAGTGCCAGACAAGGCTATGGCGGAGTCCATCATGTAGCGTTTAGAGTGGAAGACAAAGAGCATCTTGATGCTTTTGAAAATCGATTTAATCAATTAGGTCTGAAAAACTCCGGCTTTATTGATCGTTTTTATTTTAAAGCAGTTTATATTCGCTTATATCCTAATATACTATTTGAATTATCAACAGAAGGTCCTGGATTTATTGATGATCAAGAATCTTATGAAGTTCTAGGAGAAACATTGACACTGCCGCCTCACTTGAGAAGTAAGCGAGAATATATCGAAACTCAGTTGCCACATTTTGATACAGTAAGAAGTACCAAAAATTTTGAAAAAGAATATTTCAATCAATGAAAAATGAGCTGAAAAGTTTAATTATTTTATTTAAAGCGTATCATAGTATTGAAAAAGCGGTAAAACATTCGCTTGCTCATACGGGAATCAATGTAAATGAATTTACAGCTATGGAAGCCCTATATGTAAAAGGTTCCCTGACAACACAAGAGCTTATAGATACTGTTTTAATCCCTAATAGCAGTATGACTTATGTCCTAGAACGATTAAATGAAAAAGCTTATCTTGTAAAAAATAAAAAAGAGTCAGATAAGAGAATTCAGATTATTGTGTTGACAGCACTTGGTACAAGAGTATTTGAAGAAATATATGAAAAGCATTTTTCTTATATGCGCTCAATTTTTGACGTGTTAGATAAAGAAGAAGAACAGCAACTACATTATTTATTAAAAAAAATAGGTAAAAAGTCAGGTGATAAAGAATGATGCAACAGGTAATCGCTGAAGGAACAAATGACCATATTATTATTTCGCTTCATGGAACAGGGGGCACAGCTACGAGCTTGTTTGAGTTAGCGCATATCCTTGATCCTAAAGCTACAAAAATAGGCTTTCAAGGTGAAGTAAGTGAAAATGGAATGAATCGTTATTTTGCGCGCTATCCAGATGGTAGTTTTGACCTTTTGGGTCTAGATAAAGCAACTGAACTCAAAATCTGTATGATTCAATTCTTGAAATAGCTGAGGAAGTTAGTCCAGCGAACAAAAAAATAACTGTTATCGGCTATTCTAATGGAGCAAATCTCGCAAAGAATCTGTTGAAAAATTTTAGTGACTTGCCCATTTCTACTTTTCTTTTATTTCATCCTTCTCCGATCAATTCTGACAAGAAATTTAAGAGGCAATCAGGAGTAAACGTTTTAATAACTTCTGGAAAGAATGATTCTTATAGTAGTGAAAGCCAGTTTAAAGAGCTTGAAACAAGTCTGTTAGCTGCTCTAATAGATGTAGAAACCTATACTCATGATCAAGGACACCAACTTATTCAAGAAGAAATAGAACAAGCAAAGAGATTTCTTTTGGAAAAAATGGAGGATTTTAATGGCTAAATTAAAGATAGACTTTGATACGATTGATGAAATGAGTAGAATGAAACTTGTTAAAGGCAGTATTATTCCCCGTCCAATTGCTTGGATAACGAGTTTAAATGAGAATGGCAGTATTAACTTAGCACCTTTTAGTTACTTTAATGTTATTTCACCAACACTAGTCATTGTGTCATTTCAAAGAAATGGTGAACAACAAAAAGATACTTTTGTGAATATTTTTAGAGAAAAAGAAGCAGTGATTCATGTAGTAGATGAATCACTTATCAGTGCAATGGATATTTCTTCCACACCACTTGAAAGAAATAAAAGTGAACTAGAATTAACAGATTTAAATTTAAGTCCAAGTATGAAAGTTAAGACGCCCGGCATAAAAGAGGCTCTAATACGTTTTGAAGTTGTTTTGGAAGAGTCTTTAACTTTGAAAGATTACGATAAAAGTAAAGAAGAAGCTGATTTAGTTATCTTAAGAGTCATTGGTTCAGTTGTAGATGAAACAGTTTATGATTCAAAACATGGTTATGTATTATCTGAAATCTTACGTCCAGTAGCCCGTTTAGGTGGAACGGATTATGCTGGGATACAAGCTCTCCCTTTTAAACGTAAGTTTTAATGGCTCTATGTCAAATCGTGTGGGTGAGTAAAGTTATCCAATTGAATAAAGCTATAGTAAAGGTCTCAAGAAGCTAAATTCTTGAGGTCTTTATTTTTTATTTGTGTGTTGCAGGACAGCAAAATACGA
>JAGQHW010000067.1 GCA_020431645.1 Carnobacterium sp.
CCTCAAAACTATATTTTGCCATAGAAAAAACCCCCAAAAATTAGATTTTTTAGGTCTAACTTTTGGGGATCGGCTCAGGAAAAGGTTCTTTTTTTAGTAGAAATAAATAAGTTAAGTGCTTAGAGTGAGTCAAAAAGGACACAAACACATTCAGGAACATAAACGTTTTTCTGAAGCAAAGACAATTTTCCAGTTTTTTGATTTCGCTCGAATAAGGTTAAGTTATCTGAGTCTTGATGAGCGACAACAATAAATTGTCCGGTAGGATCGATATCAAAATCACGCGGAATTTTCCCTTCGGAAGGAATAATTTCAACTAAACTCAATAAGTTATTTTCTGGTGAGACGCTAAAAACAGCAACAGAATCGTGCCCACGATTTGACGCATAGACAAATTTTCCATCTTGTGAAATACGAATAGCTGCACCACCGTTAAATTCAGTATGCTCAGCTGGGATAGTTGGAATAGTTTGGGTAACTGTAAATGATCCAGTACTCAGATTATAGTGTAACGTCAGCACTTCACTGCTTAATTCTCCAAACAAATAAGCTATTTCTTGGTTTGGATGGAAAACTAAATGTCGAGGACCCGTACCAGGAGCAACATTTAGGCGACTAACTTCAGATAATTTTCCATTATCGTCGACAGCGTAAGTATAAACGGCGTCTGTCCCAAGGTCACAGGCAATGACGTAACGTCCATCTGGAGATAGATCAAAGTAATGAGCATGTGGGATGTGTTGATTTTCATGAATACTTGACCCACTATGTTTGACTGTATCCAATAAAGTTAATTGACCTTCTTTATTGGTTTTTAAAACAGAAACTTCCCCTTTATGATAATTAGCTGTATAAACAAAAGAGCGAACCTCATCATAGCTTACATAACAAGGAGGAGCTCCTGGTGCAGAAACTACCCCGGACGCAATGAGTTCATTTGACTCATTTCTTTTAAAAGCAACAAGTGCTCCTTCTCCATTTTCTTTTGAAATAGCATACAATCTGGTTTTATCATTAGACAAAGTTAGATAAGTTGGATTATCTACTTGAACTAGGAAAGAAGAATGCGTTAGTTTTTTATTCACTGTATCCAATTGAATCGTATAAATACCTTTACTTTCTCTTTTAGTATAAGTACCTAAATAGATTGTTTCATTCACAAATAGTTCCTCCTATGATTTATTATTAGTGTTTTTTTTTACTAACTGACTGACAGCTTCATAAATCCGCTGATTTGAATGGATATCTTTATATTCAAGTAAAGCGTCTGCCTTTTTCTGATTTTTAGTACTCATCTTGAAGTTATTTTGACCGATCTGATTAAGCAAATAAATGAGATTTTCTTCATTACAAGTAACTTCTCCGGGTAACTCATTAGAATACAACTCTGTAACTGAGTCTATTTTATCTTTATCTGGACCTTGAACATCTGGTTGGAAGAAACAAACAGGTTTAGTTAAAAAACTGAAATCAAAAGCAAGAGGATGGTAATCTGTAATGAAGACACTGCTTGTATTCAGTAAAGTAAGCATATCTGTTTGTTCTTGTAAAACTACTCTACAGCCTAATGAAATAAAATGATCTAAATAACCGGCCATTGCGTGAGGTAAAGCGACTGTGACAGATAGACCATAAACTCCAAGAAAAGCTTTAAATTTTTCGTGTTGAACAACAGATGTGAATTTTTCTACTGTTCGAAGAATAGATTCTGTTTGATAATCTAATCCAATTTCTTGGTCTGCTGGGCAGAATAATAGTTGGTTAACTGGGTTAGTAACAGATGGTGAAGCCAATAGTTTATCGAAGCGAGGCAATCCAGTTAGGGCTACTTGTTCTTCAGGGTAACCTAAAGTATCAACCACATATCTTCTTTCATGTTTAGAGCTAACAATAAATAAATCTGTTTTGAAAAATTTGGTTAAGAAACCATACGTTTGTTTTAACGGTTGTAGGCCAATAATATTGTTTTGTAATAAAACTCTTTTTGCCCCAAAAATATCTAGCCATAAAGGGTTACGAGTTGGGTAGATATGATAAGGCGCTTGACTTGTTAAAATAACTTGAGCCTTCATCAAAAATTGAATGTATTTTTTTGATTTAAACAATAAAATTCTTTCATTATCAAATGAAACAGCTTTTTCATAGTCAGCAGAATTTTTGTCTAACACATAAAAAGCATTTATTTCAGGATGATTTTCACGTAAATAACAAAAGAATAGCCAACCACAGCTGCGTGCTTCAAGAGGTTTTTCACCAATAATCCAATACCCCTCTTCTTTAATGAAGGGTTTGATAAAGCGAGAAACAACTCTTGCTTCTTTATAATACTCATAAATTTCTTTTTGATACTTTGTTGCAGCTAGTGAAAGTCCATCGTATTGTTCGGTAAAATTCGGCGAGAAAATATAAACAGATTTTCCATAAGCGATATCTCGATCTTTAAATATTTTACGCGATTTTAAATCCTGAGTACCAGAAACTCTGATAACAGTAGGCTCAAATAAACCGTTTAAGTAAACTTCAAAATAAAAGTCGAAGTCTTCATCGCCGTTTCCACCAATAAATAGTTCTGTAGCAAGTGAATTCAAATCAACTGAGATTGTATAATCATACTGGTAAAGATGATTGACTTGTTCCAATTCCTTTGAATGATGATTGGAATGTAAAACAAGTTTGTAACCAGATTGGCGTCCAACTATAACAGCATCAATACGATTGATAGCAATAGCTTTAGACGTTATCTCACCTTCAATAACAAGCTTATTTTTTCTTTTAGACTCAATTTTTTTAATTTTACTAGAGTAAATATAGCGAATACTTCGAACTGGAACATTTACAGTAAAGCAAAAGCCTTTTGTTTTACGGCTGAAATAAGGAAAGATATCATTTCCTTGATCTTTAAATTGTGATAAACCAATAGAATTAAAGTGATCAAATTTATCCAATGAAAGAGGCTCATCTATTTTAATCCATTTAGAATTTTCTAAATAATATAAGCCAAAATAAAATTCAAAATGCGCTCTTGGGTTTTCACCAGTATGTTGCCGAACAAACTCACGGATACTTAACGTAAACTGGTATGTAGAGCTATTTATTTTTTTAGCTAAAAATGGGTAACGTTTACCTGTCTCTCTATGCAAGATATAAAATTCATCTAACTTAGCCGATTGGTATTTTGAAAGGATTACGGTCGTTGTAATCACATCTTCAATTTTTTGAATAGTAAAAGAAGGATGAGTTTTAATTTTTTTTAAATCTTGACTAGCTTCTTCTTTAATCTGAATATCATTATTGGATGACATAAACTTCTACCTCCATTATTGCGTGATGAATACTTTTTCACTCACTTTATCATAACAGTCTGCTCATAGGTAGGCAAACGATTTTCGCTAAATAGCAAGGACTTTTTGGTAAATAAGTCGAAAAATAGATTGATTGCTAGGCAACGAGCTTGAAACAATGTTTTCTTTACCATTATAATAAAGGATATGCTAAAATATAGGAGCAGTAAGAGAACGATTGATTAAAGGAAGGATGAACAAAATGTTAGTTGGAACGGTTACATCTATTGGGGAACAAGCTATTTCTAAAAAAGATCCGATTATTATATTATTTGGAGAACAGGCAACACAGGACTTGCGTTCTGTTTCAATTATTCAATCCTTTAAAGAAGGACAGGAGAAAGTAAAATTAATGCCAGGAAAATCTGTATTTTTTGATGATCAAGAATACACTATCTTAGAAGTAGGAAGCCTAGCTAACGAACATTTAAATACGATAGGCCATGTAACATTAAATTTTTCAGAAGTGCCTAGTGAAGATAAATTAGCTAGTGGGCTTTATTTGAAGCCTTTTAAAGTACCTAAAATTGAAGTTGGCACAATGATTCATTACGCAAAATGATTAAACTATTTTAATTACAATCAATGAAAGGGGTGAAATGGATGAAACAAGAAGAGTCAGTTACAGTGAAACATGCAGCCACTTGGTTTTGGAAATGGATTTTAAATAATAAAGTTGTCTCTATATTACTGATTTCTTTATTAGTACTATTAAATATACTAGCTTTTTCAAAAATATCTTATATTTTCAATCCGTTGAAAGATTTCACTAGTGTGGTAGGTTTACCCATTTTAATGGCTGGAATCATCTATTACTTAGTGAATCCTATTATTGATTGGTTAGAAACCAAACAATTTCCTCGTATGGCAGGAATTTTTCTTATTTTTGTTATTATTAGTGCGCTTATCGTTTGGGGAGCAACAACGTTGATTCCGATCATAAGAGAGCAAACAATGAGTCTAATAAAGAATTGGCCTAATTACTGGGATAGCTTGGTTTCCCAAGTTGATAGTCTATTAAGAAGCGATATTTTTTCTCAATTTCAACAACAATTGAATGAAATCACAGAAAATATTATGTCTTCTATATCTAAGGAAGCCTCTAATTTAGTGAATACAACGGTTTCTGGAATAGGGAATGTTGTTGGAGCAGTCACTAATATTTTTGTTGCTTTGATTACGATGCCATTTATATTATTTTACCTTTTAAAGGATGGAAAAAAATTACCTTATCACTTTATGAAAGTTGTACCAACGAAGTTAAGATTACCTACTTATAAATTACTGGGAGAAATTAACAATCAAATTAGCCAGTATATCCGTGGTCAACTTCTTGTTGCCTTTTTCGTTGCAATCATGTTCTGGATTGGTTTTGCGATTGTTGGATTGGAATATGCAGTAACACTAGGTGTGATGGCAGGATTTTTGAATTTAATTCCTTATTTAGGTTCATTTATAGCGATGGTACCTGTTCTTATAATTGCTTTCGTCACTTCACCAGCGATGTTAATAAAAGTTTTAATTGTTTTTGGAATTGAGCAGATGATTGAAGGAAGAGTGATTCAACCTCAAATTCTAGGAAGTAACTTAGATATTCACCCAATTACAATTATTATTGTTTTATTGACATCAGGCAAACTTTTTGGCGTACCTGGTGTTATCTTGGGAATTCCTGGATATGCAGTATTGAAGGTTATTGTTGAGAATGCTTTTTCTTGGTATAAAAATATTTCAGGATTGTATGAAGGCAATTTTAATCCAGCTTATGAACCAAGCATAGTGAGTACGAAAAAGAAAAAAACAAAAAAAAATAAAACTGAATAGAGTAAAAAATAAGAAAAAGAATTGAGATAAGCTCGATTCCTTTTCTTATTTTTTTGATATTTTTATTGAAACAGTAGCCTTTTGGATTGCATTAGCCATAATCACAAAAGCAGATTCAAGTTCATACTCTATTCCTTTAGCAAATAATTTATATAAATCGAATACCAATAATAGTAATAAGATTGTTCCTAGCTTATATAAGGCTACTTGACTGGATATAGATCATCTTTTATCAGGAACGCATCCATTTTTTTTATTTAACTCAGTCTAGTTAAACGTTTTATTACCAATATTAGGGATACCAATGTAAGGTTTCGTGTGTTTTTTTATAAAATCCAATAGAAGTATCCGTTACGATCCTCGAAAGTGAAGCTTTCTCATTAAAGGGGGTGTGCGCCTGCAATAAACCAGGTAATTATTTTTAAATTCTTTTTTTTTTGAAAAAATCGGACACCTAAAAAGTTTATTAGTAGCACTAAAAAGTTACAATAGGTTCTTACTTTTCAGAAAACGAATTCATTTAAAGATATGAGTAAAGATGCTTGATATTCTATTTTTGATGCCTTATAATGACAAGGCGTCATAGTGACGACTTGTCACTATTAGAGTGGAAAGGACTGAAAAAGAGTGCCGACTAAAACATTTTTTAATTTATCAAAAGAAAAACAAAGCAGACTAATTCTTGCTGCTTCAGAAGAATTTTCGCGTGTTTCTTTGAACGAAGCTTCTATTAACAATATTATAAAGACAGCTGAAATTTCACGTGGCAGCTTTTATCAATATTTTGAAAATAAAGAAGATTTGTATTACTATTATTTGGGTTTACTTAAGAGAGATACTCATGCCATGTTGGTAGAAAGCTTTAAAGAAGCGGATGGAGATTTATTTGAAGGGTTTAAACTTTTTTTTCCACAAGTCCTTACTTTAATCATGCATAAAGAAAAAATTGCTTTTTTTAAACATTTATTCTTACACATGGATTATCGAACAGGAACAGAAGTAGCTCCAGATACAGTTAGGCATTGCGAGTCAAATAAGAAATCAAAAGATACATTAAAAAAATACATTGATACAGAAAAATTAGATTTAGTAGATGTGGCAGATTTTCCAATTCTCATTAAGTTTATGATGTCTACTTTATTTGGAACAATAGGCGAAGGATTCAATAAAAAAAGTTCAGAAGAAGAAATTATTTCAAGATTTAATAAAAAAATGAAATGGATTGAATATGGTGTCAAAAAAGACCCATCCAATTAGGAGGAAATGAAATTATGATTAAATTAGCTAAACGGATGAATGGCTTAGCGGTAATGGGGGCAATCGTGTTTATGATTATTCAAGTAGTCAGTGATCTTTACTTGCCCAATCTAACTGCAGATATTATAGACAACGGAATAGCAACGGGAGACATTGATTACATTGTCTCAGTAGGAATTAAAATGCTTGGATTTTCATTGCTAGGTGTTGTTGCAGCAACAGGAAATGTCTATTTAGCATCACAACAGTCACAGCTATTGGGCAAGAGCATTCGAAGTAGTGTTTTTAAAAAAGTTTCATACTTTTCTAATGATGCGATTGATGAGATTGGTACGTCTTCTCTTATTACAAGAACAACCAATGACGTTGTCCAAATTCAAATGGTTGTTATGATGGCATTAAGAATGATGATACAAGCGCCAATTATGTTAGTTGGGGCAGGAATTATGGCCTATACTAGGGAACCTAAGTTAGCGAGTATCTTCTTATTTGTTCTTCCAGTTTTAGCTATTTTTATGGCAACAATCATGTATTTTGCTGTTCCTTATTTTAAGAAAATGCAAAGTAAAACAGACCGATTAAACTTAGTATTTCGTGAAGGATTAACAGGTATTCGTGTTATTCGAGCATTCAACCGCAATGATTCAGAAACAAAACGCTTTGATGAGGCCAATAAAGATTTTGCGAATACATCGATTAAAGCCAATACGATTATGAGCTTCTTATTGCCAGTGATGACGTTAATTATTAGTGCAACAAATATTTCAATTATCTGGTTTGGTGGTCAGTACATTGGTGAAGGTCTGATGGAAGTTGGTAATTTGATTACCTTTATGACTTACGCTTTTCAAATATTAATGAGCTTTATGATGCTTGCGATGATTTTCGTTTTCATTCCTAGAGCACAAGTATCTGCTGCTCGTATTAATAAAGTATTAGCAACGGAGAGTATGGTTAAAGATCCAGAAAAACCCATTAAAGTAAATAGAGCGGATAAAGGTACGATAGCCTTTGAACAGGTTGATTTCCGTTACACTGGAGCTGAGCAATTAGCGCTTGAAAAGATTGATTTCAAAGGAACTAAAGGTGAAATGATAGCTATTATTGGAGGAACTGGCTCAGGTAAATCTACACTAGCAAACTTAAT
Source organism: Carnobacterium sp. (assembly GCA_020431645.1). Classification (GTDB taxonomy): domain Bacteria; phylum Bacillota; class Bacilli; order Lactobacillales; family Carnobacteriaceae; genus Carnobacterium_A. The sequence continues at coordinate 7,570 of JAGQHW010000067.1, forward strand.
TGCACGTTTTTACGATGTTGAATCAGGTAGCATTAAAATCAATGGTGTAGATATACGAGATACGACTCAAAAAGATTTACGCAGTATGATGGGGTATGCTCCTCAAAAAGCTCTTTTATTTACCGGAACCATTCGTTCAAATATGCAATATGGAAAGCCTGATGCAACAGATGAAGAAATCTGGCAGGCATTAGAAGTAGCACAAGCGAAAGAATTTGTTTCAGAATTATCAAGTGGATTAGATAGTCACGTTGAACAAGGAGGAAGCAATTTCTCTGGTGGACAAAAACAACGTTTGAGTATTGCTCGTGCGCTAGTTTCTAAAGGCGATATACTTATTTTTGATGATTCTTTTTCAGCTTTGGATTTTAAAACAGATGCAACATTGAGAAAAGCATTGATTGAAGAAGCAAAAGATTCGGTCGTCGTTATTATTGCACAGAGAATTAGCACAGTAATGAACGCTGATACAATTTTAGTAATGGAAGCCGGCCGAGTGGTTGGAAAAGGGACCCATGAAGAATTGAAAGCAACAAATAAAATGTATCAAGAAATCATGAACTCACAAATGAGAGAGGAGGAACTTTAATGAGAAATCCAGGGCCAAAGGGTCAAGTGCGTAAAGCGAAAAATTTCTGGGGCACATTAAAAAGACTGCTCGGTTATATGTCTAGTCGGATGCTTGCAATCAGCTTAGTGTTCATCCTAGCTATTGTAGGTACGGTATTACAAACGAGAACACCAAAAATTTTAGGTGAAGCGACTACTGAAATATTTAAAGGTGTCATGGTTGGTATGAAAATGAAGGAAGCCGGCCAAGTTGTCGAAAAATTGCCAATCGATTTTGATGTTATCAAAAACGTCTTATTTACTGTTGCTCTCTTGTACGTCTTATCGGCAGTATTTCAATATTTCCAACAATTTACGATGACTCGCGTAGCTCAAAGAACAGTATATGATTTACGCAAAGAATTAAAAGATAAAATGAATAGAGTTCCAATGAGTTATTATGATACGCACTCTAACGGAGATATTATGTCACGTGCTGTCAATGATATGGATAACATTGCAAATACATTGCAGCAAACACTTAATCAATTCGTGAATAGTTTTGTTTTATTTTTCGCAGTGTTGTATATGATGCTAAGTATTAGCTTACAAATGACTCTTATTGCTTTTGTGACTGTTCCATTAAGCGTATTAGTCATTAGCTTAATTGCGCCAAGATCACAAAAACTATTCGGTGCACAACAAAAAAAATTAGGCTTACTAAATGACCAAGTTGAAGAAACGTATGCTGGTCATGTAATTGTTAAAATTTACAATCGTGAAGATGCAGAAATCGAATTGTTTGAAAAACAAAATGAAGAATTGTACCAATCTTCTTGGAAAGCTCAATTCTTTTCTGGTTTCGTCATGCCGTTAATGAATTTTATTAAGAATATTGGCTATGTACTTGTTGCTGTTGTTGGAGGAATTAATGTAGCGAATGGGACGATGACCTTAGGTAATGTTCAAGCGTTCTTACAATATACCAATCAATTTAGTCAACCAATGAGCCAGATGGCAAACCTAGTAAATACCATTCAAGCGACAATCGCTTCAGCAGAACGGGTATTTGAAGTATTGGATGAAGAAGAAATGACAGATGAAAAATCTAATGTTGTTCCTATTTCGAACTCTCCTTACAAAGTTTCTTTTGATCATGTTCAGTTTGGCTATGGCGATGATGAATTATTGATGAATGACTTTAACTTAAATGTTAAAGAAGGACAGATGATTGCAATTGTTGGTCCAACAGGCGCAGGTAAATCAACTTTAATTAACCTCTTAGAACGTTTTTATGATGTAAAGGGTGGAAGCATCAAATTAGATGGCGTAGATACTAGAGATATGACCCGTGAAGAATTGCGTTCGCATTTTAGTATGGTATTGCAAGATACCTGGTTATTTAATGGAACAATTTTAGATAATATTAAATACGGTAGTGAAAAATATGGCCAAGACGAAGAACGAGTTGCAGCTGCGAATAAAGCAGCCCATGTAGATGATTTTGTCCATACTTTACCTGAAGGATACGCTACCATCTTAAATGAAGAAGGCAGCAATATTTCTCTTGGTCAACGCCAATTAATAACGATAGCTAGAGCCTTTTTAGTTGATCCAGAAGTCTTAATTTTAGACGAAGCGACCTCTAGTGTTGATACAAGAACAGAAATCTTGATTCAAAAAGCGATGCGTAAACTATTAAAAGGCAGAACAAGTTTTGTTGTTGCCCACAGACTGTCGACTATTCGTGACGCAGATAAAATTATTGTTATGAACGAAGGAGACGTAATGGAAACGGGAACACACGATGAACTAATGGCAAAAGATGGTTTTTACGCTGATTTATACAACAGTCAGTTTGCTGAAAAACCAGCTGTTTAAAAATAGGAGAACTTTAGAACCTCCCCACATAAAGTTTAGTCTTTATGTGGGGAGATTTTTTGTTTTGTCAGAAAGGATAAAACAATGGAAAAGAATCCAGAATAAAGATTCCCGGACATTAAGGAGTATGGTAAACTAAAAGAAACAACAAGGAAATGAGGCAAATAGATGACTACATATAAAACGGTAAAATTTGGTCAATATGAAAAAATGTTTGACTTAGCAAATTACGCATTCAATAAAGAAAAAACAGCAAGTCGTGAAAAAAAGTTCAATGAACTTTGTACGATTTCAGATTGCTATGGTGCGTTTAAGGAAGAGACCTTATTAAGTCAACTAATTGTTCGTCCAATGGAAGTTTATTTGCACGGTCAAACCTTCAAAATGGGTGGAATTGGTTCAGTAGCGAGCTATCCTGAAAATAGAGGAGGAGGGGATATCGCAAAGTTAATGACACATGCTTTAGAAAAAATGCATGAACAAGGCCAAACGTTATCTTACTTGGCGCCTTTTTCTTATCCTTTTTACCGTAGATATGGTTATGAGCAGTGCTTCGATGAATTGCACTACACGATTGACGTAAGTGAGTTACCTAAAATGAAAAAAACAAATGGAACGATTCGTCGAATGGAATGGGAAGAGGCAAAACCAACTCTTAAAGAAATGTATGAAAAACGCTACGCAACAAGCGTCGGACCATTAAAGCGTAGTGAATGGGATTGGGAATTTTTAATGTTATCTAGAGAAGACTCTTTTATTGCTGTTTATTATGATGAAGATGGGCTAGCTCAAGGTTATTTGATGTATTCTTTTAAAGGCCAAAAAGCCGGCACATTTGTTTTACAAGAAATGGTTTACCTGACACAATCTGCTTTTAAAGAAAGTTGGAATTTTATTTCTTCACATAAAGCTAGTTTTCACACTTTTTTTTATAAAGCAGGTGCACACGAAAAGATTGCGTACTTATTTGATAATCCTAGAATTAAACAAGAACTAGTGCCTTATATGATGGCACGAATTGTGACGTTTGAAGAGTTTTTACTAGCCTATCCTTTCAAAGAGCAAGCTAACGAAACCTTTTATTTAGAAGTCAAAGATGAGCAAGCTCATTGGAATGCTGGTATCTGGAAGGTAGAACTATTTTTGACAACCAGAAAAGTGACTCGTATAACAGAAAAAAAAGATGTGCCAAAAAACGCTCTTCTTTCTGGAACCATCCAATACTGGACACAAATTTTTATGAATTATCGGACAATAGAAGAATTAGCTTTTTTTGATCGCATCCAAGGAGACGATCGATTAATAAGAAATCTTTCAAGAAGGATTCCAGCGGGTACGCCAGCTTTATTTGATTACTTTTGATTCCATAAATCGTTATAATTTAGTATTAGATTCTTAAATTAGAAAAG
>JAGQHW010000068.1 GCA_020431645.1 Carnobacterium sp.
TTTTGGATTCTTGCCAACGAATATTTCTATTGCTAGTGGGTATGGTATCTCTGGTCTATTAGGAGCAACGTTTGTTGGGGGCTTATTTTGTGCAGGATTAGGCTTTTTTATTAAACCTTTAAGACGTTTTTTTCCAAAAGTTGTAACAGGAACCGTGGTATTAACAATTGGATTATCTCTATTGCCTACGGGAATAACAGCAATGGCAGGTGGGAGTGGTTCTGAAACATTTGGTTCTGCAAAAAACTGGTTGGTCTCATTATTTGTGATGATGATAGTTTTACTTTTCAATCAATTTGGAAAAGGAATGGCTAAAACGTCTTCTATTTTAATCGCTATTATTATTGGCTATATAGTGACACTATTTTTAAATATGGTAGAGTTTGGAGCTATTAATCAAGCTTCTTGGTTTTCACTGCCTCAACCATTTTACTTTCCATTAGTCTTCAAATGGGGAGCAATTGCCCCGATGTTGATTATGTTTGTCGTAACAGCTGTAGAAACGGTCGGAGATGTCACAGCGATAACAATGGGCGGATCAGACAGAGAACCAACAGATAAAGAATTATCTGGAGCAATCTTAGCAAATGGGATTACTTCTTCTTTAGCAGCGATGTTCAATTCTCTAGCAAATACATCTTTTAGTCAAAATGTTGGGATGATTTCATTTACTAAAATGATGAGCCGCTATATTGTTGCTGTGGGTTCAGTCTTTTTAATTGCAGCTGGGTTGATTCCTAAATTTGGTGCAATGCTATCTACTTTACCTCAAGCAGTTATTGGAGGTGCCTCTATTATTATCTTTTCTCAAATCACGTTAACAGGCATTAGTATTTTAACATCAGAGCCTTTAACAGATCGGTCAAAAGTGATTGTTGGTCTTTCGCTAGTATTTGGCTTAGGGTTAACCCAAGTTCCAGGTGCAATGGTTGCTTTACCAAGCTTCTTAGCAACATTATTTGGAGAATCTGCTATAGTGATTGCTTGTTTAGTGGCATTAAGTTTAAATATTATTTTACCTAAAGAACAAACAAGCCCTCAAAAGTAAGGGTATCAATGGACTAAATAGGATCTTAAAAGAAGAAAAAGGTTTTATCTGTTTTTATTTGTAAGAATGAATAAAAACGTCTAACCCTTTCTTCTTTCTTTTTATTAGAGAATTACTTATACTAGACTAAGTACTAGAAAGAAAGTAGGAGATAAAATGGTCGAAAAGTATGATTACATCGCTATCGGTGGCGGAAGTGGCGGGATAGCTTCTATTAATCGTGCAGGAATGCATGGCGCTAAAGGTTTATTGATTGAGGGAAATGTTATCGGAGGAACGTGCGTTAATGTAGGATGCGTTCCTAAGAAAATTATGTGGCATGGCGCCCAAATGATGGATGAAATGAATTTATACGCTCCTGATTATGGAATTGATATCCCTACTAAAAAATTGAACTTTTCTAAATTAGTCAAAAATAGAGAAACCTTTATTAAAAGACTACACGGAAGTTATAAGAATGGATTAGATAGCAACAATGTGGATTTGATAAATGGGTATGCTAAATTTTTAGATAATCAAACAGTTGAAGTGAATGGGAAAAGATATACTGCAGACCATATTTTAATTGCAACAGGTGGAAAGCCAGAATTCCCAGCAATCCCAGGTGCTGAATATGGTATAGACTCAGATGGATTTTTTGAGTTAACTGAATTACCTGAACGAGTAGCGATTGTAGGTGCAGGGTATATTGCTGTTGAATTATCAGGTGTACTACACGGTTTAGGTTCTGATACACATTTATTTGTTCGTCAGCACGCTCCTTTACGTAATTTTGATTCTATTATCGTTGAAGGACTTCTTGAGACAATGGAGCGTGAAGGTGCTGAGTTGCACACCCATGCGACTCCAAAAAAGGTTGAGAAAAATGAGAATGGTAGCTTGACTCTTTATTTAGAGGACGGAACAACCCATGAAACAGATACGATTATTTGGGCAATAGGACGTGAACCAAATACTCAACATTTGAATTTATCTCTAACAGATGTAAAAGTGAATGATGGTGGATACATTCGCGTGGATGAGTTCCAAAATACAACAGCTAAAGGGATTTATGCGGTTGGGGATGTCACCGGGCGTATTGAATTAACGCCAGTTGCTATTGCAGCAGGGAGACAATTATCTGAGCGTTTATTTAATCATAAACCGTTAGCGCATTTAGATTTTGACAATGTTCCAACAGTTGTTTTTAGTCATCCACCAATTGGAACAGTGGGTATGACGGAAGAACAGGCGATTGATAAGTATGGTGTAGCACAAATTAAGACATACGAAGCGCGTTTTACAGCGATGCATAGCTCAATTACTAAAAACAGACAAAAGACTTATATGAAATTAGTTTGTTGTGGACCTGAAGAAAAGATTATTGGCTTACATGGAATGGGAGCAGGAATGGACGAGATGCTGCAAGGATTCGCTGTTGCTGTTAAAATGGGAGCGACTAAAGCTGATTTTGATGCTACAGTAGCTATTCACCCAACCGGTGCTGAAGAGTTCGTAACAATGAAGTAAGTCGTTTAATAAAAACTACGCTTAAAAATAAAAAATCTTCATTCATAAATCCTATTAGGGTTTATGAGTGAAGATTTTTTTATTGAATGGATATTTATTCTTGAACTAGTTCGATACTGACACCATAGTGATCTGAAATAACAGGATAATTTAAACCATTAAAAATAACTTCTGATTGTTTAACAGTAATTGCTTTATTTGTAAAAATAAAATCTAACCGTAGTTTTTCTGTGTTAGCAGACCAACCATCGATGTTACTTTCAACAGTATTTCCACCATCTCGTTTAGTTGCCAACAAAAAAGTATCAAACCATTCTTTGCTAACTAAGTCATATCCTTCATCTGTTGATTGCGAAGGATTATTAAAATCTCCCATCAAATAAATAGGACCTGTTAATGCTTCAAAAAAAGTAGAGCACACAGCCCATTGTTCTTTAAACGTGTCCTCTTCGTCGTGCCACCAACCTAAATGAAGATTAATATACCAACTATTTCCAACTTGCATCCCAACTATCGAACGAGTTTTATGATTAGTATATGCTAAGCTTTTAGAAGCATAAAATGTCTTAAGTTCTTGAATAGGCTCAAGACTTAAAAAGGCTAAGCCTTCATCATAAATATCGTATCCAACGTGAGAAGGCTGCCACGTCCAATGATAGATTAATCCCATCTGTTCTAGTTTTTGTTGAACCTGGTAAGCAAAGTTATCTCTTTTGATTTGGATAGTAGAATTCGTAGGGCAATAGGTAGATGTGCTTGATAAATCAATTACAGATTCTTTCATCGATTGATTAACTTCTTGAAAAGCTATGATATCAAATTGATTTGATAAAATAGCCTCAACAAGGAGGCTTAATTTTATTTGTGGTTGTTCTTCTAACCAACTATGTGTGTTTAAGGTTAAGAGTCTCAATACCTTATATTCCTAAAGCATCTTGAATATCTGATTTTAAAACATCTGCTTTTGGTCCATAGACAGCTTGGATTCCTTGGCCTTTTTTAATAAGTCCTAAAGCACCTGCTTTTTTCCAAACAACTTCATCACCAACTAAATCAGGGTCTTTTACACTCACACGAAGGCGAGTCATACAAGCGTCAACGTCTGTGATATTTGATGGACCACCTAACAAGGCAATAATATCTGTGACTTGTTTTGATGTTGCTTCAAGTTTTCCAGAGTTAGTTGAAACGTCACTTGTTTTTTCATCAGTAATAGATTCTTCGTCAATATAATTTCCTAAACGTCCTGGAGTAGCAATCTTGAAACGACCAATCATGTAATAAGAAATAAAGTAAGCAATAGCAAAGAACGCAATACTACTTAATACAAAGTTAACAACATCCCATGCTAAACCGGCGTTAAGAGACATTGGAACACGAGTTAAGAATTCTAGGTTCCCGAATGAGTGAACACGTAATGGAATCACGTCAGCTAATGCAAATGAAAATCCTTGGATAACAGCATAGACAACATAAAGTAAAGGTGCAGCGAACATGAACATAAATTCAAGTGGTTCAGTTACGCCGGTTAAGAAAACAGCAATAGCAGCAGAAAAGAAAATAGATTTATATTTTCTGCGTTTTTCTACATCTGTTCTACGGTACATAGCAAAAGCGACACCCATAAGCGTTCCAGTTGCGCCAATCATTTGGCCAACTTTGAAACGAGCAGGAGTAATACCTGTTAATAGAGCTTGATAAGCAGTTGTGTCGCCAGATTCTTTTAAGTTTACTAAATCACTAACCCAAGCTAACCAAAGTGGATCTTGACCAAATACTTGAGTTCCTACATTTGCACCCGTTAGAATAGTGTACGTTCCACCTAAAGCAGTGTAATTAATTGGAATAGTTAACATATGGTGCAATCCGAATGGCAATAACAAGCGCTCTAATGTTCCGTAGATAAATGGAGCCAGTATAGGTGCAGTGTCAGCGGAAGTAGCAATCCATTGACCAAAGTTATTGATTCCTGTTTGAATAATTGGCCAAAAAACAGCTAATACAAGAGAAACAAGAACAGACCATAAGATAACAACAAATGGGACGAAACGTTTTCCGTTGAAGAATGAAAGTGCTTCAGGTAATTTACGATAATTATAATACTTATTAAAAACAATAGCTCCGACAAAACCAGAAATAATTCCTACAAATACGCCCATATTTAGAGCGGGTGATCCTAATACAGAAGTGAAGTAACCATTGACTAAAATTTCTGAACCAAATAATGTTTTAGTTGTTGCTCCTTGTGTTACTAACATATCAGAAGAAACTCCAAAAATAGAACCAGTCGTTACGTTAATTAAAATAAAAGCTAAAATAGCAGCAAAAGCTCCACCAGCACGTTCTTTAGCCCAAGAACCACCAATAGCTACAGCGAATAGAATATGTAGATTTCCTATTACACCCCAACCTAAACTCTCCATGACACTACCGATAACAGACAGTAATTGAATATCTCCACCAAACATAACAATCATCTTACCGATACTAATCATTAATCCAGCTGCAGGCATAACTGCGATAACGACCATTAAAGCTTTACCTAATTTTTGCCAAAAATCAAAAGATAATTTATTCTTCATTAATTTTCCCAACTCCTTATAGTTTGTTCATCAAGTGCGTTTGCGCAAACGCTTGCTTTTAGTATAATCAGATACTAAATGAAATGCAAACGATTTCGCTAATGAAAAAACTGTTAACGGTAACAGGATTAATAAAAAATAATTAGAAAACTTTCTTCTATAACGAAGTTATTCAAAAAAAACTAAAAATGAGTTTGACAACGCAAACGTTTGCGCTTAAGATGAGACTATCAATTTAACCAGCCGATAACCATATACGGCTCAAGGAGGAACTAGAACAGTGAAACGTTTATTTGAATTAGATGAGTGGAAAATACAAACACATACGTTAGAAAAAAAAGACCGTCGCTTACAAGAAAGTTTAACGAGTATCGGAAATGGCTATATGGGTATGCGAGGCAATTTTGAAGAAACCTACTCTGGAGATCAGCACCAAGGGAGTTACCTTGCAGGGGTTTGGTATCCTGACAAGACGCGCGTTGGTTGGTGGAAAAATGGGTATCCTGAATACTTTGGTAAAGTCATCAATTCAATCAACTTTATTCAATTGGATATTTATATAGATGGAGAACGAGTAGATTTATACGAAGATTCTATCTCAGAATTTGAATTGTCTTTAGATATGCAAAAAGGAATTTTATCCCGCAGTTACACAGTTGAAAAGTCTGGTAATCGTGTTCATATCGAAGTTGAAAGATTTGTCAGTTTAGCTCAAAAAGAACTTTGCGCTATTCGTATGAAAGCAACTGGTTTGACTGGAGAAGTCACGATTGGTTTTTCACCCACTTTAGATGGAAATGTAGTAAATGAGGATTCAAATTACGAAGAAAAATTTTGGCTGCCAATTTCTACTACAGAAAATAGCCTGACCGTTGAAACCAGACCAAATGACTTTGAAATAGAGCAATTCACTGTAGCTGCAACGATGTTAAACCGTGTCGAAAACCTTGAATATAGTCGCTCTAGTACAACAGAGATGTCTGTTGTCCAAGAATATTCTGGTAAAGTAAAAGCTAATGAGTCAGTAACGATTGAAAAATTAATTACTTTAACAACTTCTCGTGATAGTTTGAAAGAGGACGTTACAAAACGAAGTATGCAACTAAGTGAGTCTGTTGCAGAACTTTCATTTGAAAAATTGCGTCAGCAACATATGGCTCTTTGGCAAGAGCGTTGGGATAAAGCTGACGTTGTCATAGGTGGAGATCCGGCAGCGCAACAAGGCATTCGATACAATTTATTTCAATTATTTTCAACGTATTACGGGGAAGATGAGCGTCTAAATATTGGTCCTAAAGGATTTACCGGTGAAAAATACGGTGGAGCAACTTACTGGGATACAGAAGCGTATGCCATTCCGTTGTATTTAGCACTGACAGATCAAAAAGTTTCAAAAAATTTATTGAATTATCGTCACAATCAGTTGCCTCAAGCAGAACACAATGCGCGTCAACAAGGTCTGAAGGGTGCACTCTATCCAATGGTGACATTTACAGGTGTAGAATGCCATAATGAATGGGAAATTACCTTTGAAGAAATTCATCGCAATGGAGCAATGGCTTACGCGATTTATAATTATACAAATTATACGGGTGATGAAAGTTATTTAATGGATAAAGGATTGGATGTTTTAGTGGGTATCAGTCGCTTCTGGGCTGATCGAGTTCATTACAACCAAGGTAAAGAACAATACATGATGCATGGTGTAACAGGTCCTAATGAGTATGAAAATAATGTAAATAACAATTGGTACACAAATAAAATAGCTGTTTGGACGTTAAAGTACACATTGTCTTCATTAAAAAAAGCAGAAAATAAAAGAAGAGCTTTAGCCATAGGAGAAGAAGAAAGTAAGAAATGGCAAGCGATTATTGATAAAATGTACTTTCCGTATGATGAAAAAAGAGAGATTTTTGTTCAACACGATACATTTTTAGATAAAGAGCTTCGCCCTGTTTCAGAGTTAAATCCGGCAGAATTGCCTTTAAGCCAGAATTGGTCTTGGGATAAAATTCTACGTTCACCTTATATTAAACAAGCAGATGTGCTACAAGGGATCTATTTCTTTAAAGAAGAATTTACAGTAGCAGAAAAGCAGCGTAACTTTGATTTTTACGAGCCATTGACTGTTCACGAATCAAGTCTTTCACCGAGTATCCATGCTATTTTAGCAGCTGACTTAAAAAAGGTCGCTAAGGCTGTTGACTTGTATAGTCAAACTGCTCGTTTGGACTTAGATAATTACAACAATGATACAGAAGACGGGTTGCACATTACATCCATGACCGGTAGTTGGTTGACAATTGTTGAAGGTTTCGCTGGGATGCGTACAGCAGGGGAGAAAATATCTTTTGCACCACTGTTACCGGAGAACTGGACGAATTACGAATTCCATATTAATTACCGCAAGCGTCTATTAAAAATCACAATAGACAATACGGCTAATGGAGTGACCATCACTCTCGTTAAAGGGTCACCGATTGAATTAACACTGTACGAGGAACAAATTTTATTAGTAGATAGGTATAACGGATCTTTAAAAAAATAAAATAAGAAATAGGATAAAAAGGAGAGATAAAAATGAAGGCTGTCTTATTTGATTTAGATGGAATTATTACAGATACAGCAGGCTATCACTTTTTAGCGTGGAAGTCTTTAGCCAAAAAATTAGGAATGGAACTAGATGAAGAATTTAACGAACAATTAAAAGGAGTGAGTCGTACAGACTCACTGGAACTCATTTTAAAAAGAGGCCAGTTAGAAAATACCGTTACGTTAGCTGAAAAAGAAAGATTAGCCGCTAGCAAAAATGAAGTATACAATCAGATGATAAAGCAAATGAATGCTTCTGATAGTTTACCGGGCATTGAATCATTATTAATTGATCTAAAAACTAACCATTTTTTACTGGGATTAGCATCTGCTAGTCAAAATGGACCAGCTATTTTAAAGAAATTAGGTTTGTATGACTTATTCGATACGATTGTAAATCCAGCTGAGTTATCTGCGGGTAAACCTGATCCTGAAATTTTTCAAAAAGCTGCAGAACAGTTAGGCTGTTCTGTTAGTGAGTGTGTTGGGATTGAAGATGCAGCAGCGGATGTTGAGTCGATTAACCGTGCAAAAATGGTTTCAATTGCTGTTGGCGATAAAGAAGTCCTACATGCTGCAGATAAAGTAATAAAAACAACCAATGAGCTAACGGTAGACTTGATAAAAACGATTTGGACTGAATGCTGTGAAATTAATTAAACGGCATTATGGTTGGATAAAAGATCAAGAAGTTATCGAATATCACTTAGTAAATAATCAAGGAGCTACATTTAAATGTTTAAATTATGGAGCGATTGTTACAGCTATTTTAGTTCCTGATAAAAATAAAAGTCTAGAAAATATCGTGCTTAGTTTTGACCAGTTATCGGATTATCTTACGTACCCTACTTATTTTGGAGCATTGATTGGCCGGGTTGCGGGAAGAATTCGAAAGGGACAATGGCTAGATCACCAACTAACGTTAAATGAAGGAAAGCACCACATTCATGGTGGAGAACCCAACTTCAGCCATCTTATCTGGGAAACAAAAGAACTAACAAATCAAGCAGATACAGTAGGCATACAATTCAGTCATCGTAGTCCAGCTGGCGAAAACGGTTATCCTGGTAATCTAGTCACAACAGTAACCTACTTTTGGACAAATAATCAAACGTGGATAATGACTATAGAAGCCCAGACGGATGAACGAACACTATTCAATCCAACTAATCATACCTATTTTAATCTAAGTGGAGAGACCAAGCGCACAATAGAAACGCATCAACTTCAGATATCTAGTGAGGTTTATGCTGAAATAGATGACGAAAAATGTCCCACAGGTCGTCTATTAGCAGTTAAGGATACAGCTTATGATTTCACACAACCGACTTCCTTACAAAAAGCTTTGAAAAAAAATCCTAAAGGGTATGATACACCGTTTAAGTTGCAAGAGGGCAAAGTCGTGTTGACGGAACAAGAGAGTGGTCGAAAATTAGAAATTGAAACAACGCGAGAGTCCGTTGTTGTATTTTCTACTACTGGAATGGAAGAAGATTACCTCGTTAATGGTAAAAAAATGTGTAGTCATCTAGGGATAGCATTAGAAATGCAAGAATTGCCTGATGCTGTTCATCATCGACAGTTTCAATCTATAATTCTTGAGCCGAATAAACCTCATTCTTCTCAAACAAGTTATCATTTCTCTGTTTAAAGGAACTTGTCAGTCTGCAGATTATACCCTATGATAAGAGAAAACAGGGATCAACTATAAGGATGTGGGAGTTTTGGCTATTACAATTAAAGATGTTGCGAAAAAAGCAGGTGTAGCTACCTCAACTGTTTCACGTACGATTCAAAATCATTCAAGTATCAGCGAGAAGACTAAAAAAAAGGTTCGTTCTGTAATGGAAGAACTGGGCTATCAACCAAATCTAGCAGCAAGAGGGCTTGTAAGTAAAAATATGCGAACGATTGGCGTAATTTTGCCTGTTTCTGATGGGACAGTGTTTAAAAATCCCTTTTTCTTAGAAATGATTCGTGGGATTAGCAAAGCCTGTAATGAAAACAACTATATGGTAGCCTTAGCTTCAGGTACAACACAAGAAGAGTTGCTTGAAAGTATTCAAACAATGGCTAAAGGTGGTAGAGCTGACGGTTTTATTGTTCTTTATTCTAAAAAAAAAGATAAAATTATTGAGTATTTGCATCAGGAAAAACTCTTTTACGCTATGATTGGCAAGCCTTATGAGTATGAAAATGAAATTGTCTATGTCGACAATGACAACAAACTAGCCGGTAGGGATGCGACCGATTACTTATTAGCTTTAAAACATAAAAAAATAGCTTATATCAATAAACATGCTAATCAAATGATGTCTGCAGAAAGATTAGTAGGGTACAAAGAAGCTCTCTTATTAAAAGGAATTGAGGTCAATCAGACGTATATTTTAGAAGAGAAAATGACATCTCCTAATCAAAAAGAAAAAATAAAAGAATTATTTATTTCAGAACAACACCCAACTGCAGTAGTAGCAGGGGATGATTTAATTGCAATGGAATTAATTTATCTGCTTAAAGAATTCAATTTACGAATCCCTGAGGATGTATCCATTATTAGCTTTAATAATTCTATTTTTGCAGAAATGGTCCAACCACCACTAACTTCAATTGATTTACATGTGGCTTATTTGAGCGAACAAGTAGTAGAAAAATTGATAGATCTTATTGAAGGCAAACAAAATTTAGCTATCAAAGTTATTCTGCCACATGAAATTATTGAACGAAAATCATGTAAGTTGAATGAATCCATATACTAGTTTAAACTTTTTTTAAAACAAGTGTAAGCTAGTTAAAAGCTATCTTGCACTTATTTACTTAGGGAATAAGGCTTTATTTGAGCAGACTTATTTTTTTACTCGCTGATTAGTAAAGTAAAAAATAAAAGATTAGATGATAGAATAATAAAAAGGCTAGAATGGATAAAAAAGCACTGAAAATAGTTACGCACAACCTGTTGATAACTTTGTGCACAATCTGTTGAGAAAAAAACTATAAGACTGTTAATCTAGCTATAATAGTATTTTAAAAAAAAGTTAAATAAAAAAAGAAGAGTTGTCCACAAAAATCAGTGGATAACTTTTAAGTAAATCATAAAAATAAAAGAAAAAATATTCCTAATGAATGCATAAATAAAAGAAAAACTCTTTAGAATAATAGTTGAATAATTTTAAAGATATTTTTTTAAAATAGAGAAGTAACTAAAAATATGTGAAACAAACACGAACAATTAATCATTATTTTAAAAAAATGTTAATAAAAATATTGTAATAAACAGACTTTTATTCTATAATAAGGGAAGACGAAGAAATACACTCTAATATAATTAAGCGATATGGGCTTTAAGTTTCTACCGGACACCGTAAAT
>JAGQHW010000069.1 GCA_020431645.1 Carnobacterium sp.
GTTTTCCCTTCATTTTCAGGGTCGTAAACCAATAGTGCTGCTTGAGTTTTTTGAAGCAAGAACGATTGGTGATTTTTTAATTGACTTGGATCTTTATAGGGTTTGTGAGAAACAGAATCGACAAAGTCGACTGTTTCTTTTAATTTCATCAAAGCCAGTTGATTTTTTTCGTTCCAATTTGAGCCAAATTCCATAAAAGGAAAGATGATACCTTGTTTTACTTCTGGATAATCTATCTTTAATTCTTCAACGACTTCAATTGTCCATTGTTCGACACCAAATTGTCCCGTAGTCAGTATCCACTGAACGCCTTCTTCGATATAAGCTTTGATTTCTTCTTTTAAACACTTTTTTATAATAGCAATTTTTGGATCATCGTCTTTAAATATACCCAGTTCAAACGATCGATAGCCACTAACTAATAAATTTATTGCCACATGGCCTCATTCTCCTTTTCTTTCAAGTGTAGTATTTGATATAATGAATCACAGGAGTGTGATAGGTTTGGTTATAAAGTATCCTAATGGCACAAGTTACTCTTATGATGCCGAAAAAAATAGTAAAAAGCAATCGAAAAAGAAAGAAATGTCTTTTAGCAAAAGAGGAATGACATTAGAAGAAGAAATAAACGAAAGCAACGCGTATTACCTTGCTCTTAGCAAAGCAGTCATACACAAAAAGCCAACTCCTGTACAAATTGTTAAAGTTGATTATCCTAAAAGAAGTGCGGCGGTTATAAAGGAGGCTTATTTCCGTCAAGCATCAACGACTGACTATAATGGTGTCTATAATCGCTTTTATTTGGATTTTGAAGCGAAAGAAACAAAAAACAACTTATCTTTTCCTTTGAAAAATTTTCATCAGCATCAAATTTCACATATGCAAGACTGCCTTAAGCAGTCCGCTATTTGTTTTGTTATTTTACGCTTTTCATCTAGTAACAGACTTTTTCTTTTAGAAGCTAAACAATTGATTGTCTATTGGGAAAATCAGGAAACAAACGGTCGGAAATCTATCCCTTTAAAAGACCTTGAAAAAATAGGTTACGAGATGTATTATGGATTATCACCGCGAATTCCTTACCTCTCAATTGTCGATCAGTTGATTGCTAAAGATAATGAATGAGAATAAGTAAGTAATAAAAAAGGCTAAATGATCTTTGCTAACTTATAGAAACAGAAAATTAAGGAGTAGAAAAATATATGTCAGAAAAAAAAGAAACTATGTCACGTGTCTCTAAAAAACAATCTGGAAAGAAAAAAAACTCTGAACCAACAAAAAATAAAAAACAGTTTTCTAAGGTGACTGTTAAAAAAATGCTATGGATAGTTTTAGCTTTTATAGCCGCTATCATCATAGGAAGTGCTGGTTTATTTATTTATTACGCTAGTTCTGCACCTGATTTAACAGAAAAGGATATCACCGGTTCAATTTCATCTGATATTTTAGATGATAATGGTGATGTTATTTATACTTTAGGGGGACAAAATCGTAAAATTGCTACTGAAGATCAAATTCCCCAAGTACTGAAAGATGCGATTATTTCTATTGAAGATCAACGTTTTTATAAACACAATGGAATTGATCCGATTCGTATTGTTGGTGCTGCATTAGCTAACGTAACTGGGGGTTTTGGTTCCCAAGGTGGAAGTACAATCACACAACAACTCATTAAGTTAGCTGTTTTTTCTACAGATAAAGCCGATCAGACTTTAAAAAGAAAAGCTCAAGAAGCCTGGTTAGCAATAAAATTAGAGCGTGAATACTCGAAAGAGCAGATCCTTACCTTCTATATTAATAAAGTCTATATGTCTGATAATAATTACGGGATGAGTACAGCTAGCGACTATTATTATGGTAAAGAACTAAATGAAATAACTTTACCAGAAGCGGCAATGTTAGCTGGATTACCACAATCACCTAACACTTATAATCCAAAAACGAATCCTGAACAAGCTAAAAAAAGACGAGATTTAGTATTAGACATGATGGTAGAAAACAAAAAATTACCTACTCAAGAAGCACAAAAAGCAAAAACTATTCCTGTTGAAGAAAATCTTGTTAGCCTTACTGAAGAAAAAGCAAACGAATTAGTTTTTGATTCTTATTTAAAAGAAGTGATTTCAGAAGTTGAAGAAAAAACTAAACTAAATCCCCACACAGCGGGTTTAACAATTCAAACTAATTTGGATATGGATGCACAAAAAAGATTATTTGATATTCTAAATTCAGATGAATACGTTAGTTTCCCGGATCAAAATCTACAAGCAGCCGTATCTATGGTTGATGTTAAAACGGGGCAATTAAAAGCGATTGGTGGCGGGAGAAACCAAGAAGTTCAACTGGGTACAAATCGTGCTGCAGATATGAATAGAAGTATTGGTTCCGCGATGAAACCTCTTTCTGTTTATGGTCCAGCAATAGAATATTTGAACTATTCTACCTATCAACAAGTCGTTGATGAACCTTATGAATATAAAAGTGGCGGCTCTCTTTATAACTATGATAGAAAATATTTAGGCCCAATCACTATGCGGAAAGCTATTATTGACTCACGTAATCCTCCAGCTGCTAAAACTCTTCAAGAAGTAGGTTATGCTGATTCAACTTCTTTCTTAAAGAATGTAGGTATTGATCCAACTAAATGGAACAATAATACTGGTTTAGTTGAATCTAATGCGATTGGTGGAGAGGTTACTCCAATTGAACTTTCAGCTGCTTATGCTGCTTTTTCAAACGGAGGAATATACACTAAACCCTACACAGTTTCAAAAGTTACTCTTCAAGATGGTGAAGAAATTGATTTAACGCCAAAATCAAAGCAAGCTATGAAAGATTCAACCGCATACATGATTACAGATATTCTAAAAGATACGGTTAATTCAGGTTCGAACCAAAACTTGGTACCCATTGAAGGTGTACCACAAGCTGGTAAGACTGGAACAACTAACTACACTGATGAAGAAAAAGTAAAACACAATATCCCTGATGATGGTGTTCCAGATTCTTGGTTTAACGGGTATTCAAGCAATTACTCTATTGCAGTTTGGGTAGGATACGATAAAAAGTTCGAAGATGGAAATTGGTTAAGTACTAGTTCTCAACAATTGCCAAGAAAAATTTATCGCTCATTAATGTCTTATGTCTCTCAATCTGTTGAGAATACGGATTGGGAAAAACCTTCTTCCGTTGTAGAAGTTGCTGTAGAAGATGGATCAAATCCAGCAAAACTACCAGGACCGAATACTCCTATTGAAAAAATTGTTAGTGAATTATTTATTAGAGGAACACAACCAACTACTATCTCAACTACCTTTGGAGAAAAATTGAAGGCGCCAACTGGTTTAAAAGCTACCTATGATAGAGAAAAAGATGAAATAGCTATTAAATGGGAAAAATATATAGTTACCGATAAAAAAGAATCAGTTACTTATATTTTAACCATTGCTGGTCAAACTATCGAAACAAAAGACTTATCTTATATCGCTCAAAAACCTGCTGAAGGAGAAATTGAACTAACTTTATCTGTTAAAATTAAGGATCAGTATAGTCCAAAAACAACGGTATCTGTTACTGTTCTTCCAAAAGAGGAAAAGGAAGATAGCAGCTCCAAAGACAGTTCGTCAGACAGTTCGATAGAAAGTTCTAAACCAGAAAGTAGCTCAGAAAGCAGTTCTGAAAGCAGTTCTGAAAGTCAGGTTGAACTAGAAATTGAAAGTAGTGTAGAAAGTAGCTCTGCTACTCAATCTTCGAAAAAACCAATAACTAATTCTGCTAATTAAAATGTAGAATTTTTTATCATTAACTATAAAAATAGACTAAGTCATCTTTATATCTGAAGATGACTTAGTCTATTTTAGTTTTGCAGTTAGTTTAAGCCTAATAATTCTAAGCATATTCTGTGGTCGTGGTTTTTAGCTGTGCATTGATAGCGGCCAAAAAAAATGAGTCGATGGTGAGCAATACTCCAGATTTCTATGGGCAATTTTTTCATTAATACTTCCTCTACTTCGCGAACAGTAGCATCCATAGAACAAATGCCCAATCGTTTGCTTACTCGCTCTACGTGCGTATCAACTGCTATTGCTGGAATGCCAAAGGCAACACTTAATACAACATTGGCAGATTTCCTACCAATACCAGGAAGTGATTCTAGTTCTTTTCTCGTACGAGGAACCTCACTGTTAAACTCTTCAACTAGTTTCTTACAACACCCTTTAATATATTTTGATTTATTTCGGTACAAGCCGATTGTCTTTATTTTGTCCATAATGTCCTCAATCGGTGCATTCATAAACGCTTCGGGAGTTGGATAAGTAGCGAATAGTAGTGGTGTAATTTTATTAACCGAAATATCAGTTGTTTGTGCACTTAACATCACAGAAATGAGTAGTTCAAATGGATTAGCGCTTATTAATTCACATTCAGCATCTGGAAAAAGTTCGCCCATTGCTTCAATGCATTCAATTGTTTTTTTTCTACTAAGCACATTCACCCCTCCTTTTTATTTATTTGAATCATTTAGCCAATTGTGAAGGGGTACTTTCATCGTCGGTTTTTTTTCGGTTTGACGTTTGATTTCTGGTTTATTTGTTTGTCTACGACTTTGTGTTTCTTTTTCTACTTGAGCTTTAGAACGAATATTCTTTCGCTCCCAGTTTAATAATATTCGATCAACGTATTTTAAATTATAAACTTGACTTAAAACGGCCTCACGTAAAGCCATTTCAATTAATTCAGCAGAATAGTGATCATCATCTAACCACATTCCTATTGTTTGAATTTCAATTGGTGAAAGTGCTCGACCAAATTCAGATTCAAAACGCTGAAACAACTCTTTTTCATTCAATTCTTTTTCTTTATTTATTCCCTTTTTTTGTGTTTGCACTAATAATAAGGCTAGTTTATCCCAGAGCAAAGCAAGACTATATTGATCATTTGTTTTTCCTTCAGCATTTTTTTCAGTTTCAATCGTTAGTACCTTCTTTTGGATTAAATCATGGATACCTTGAAAAACATCTGCGGATGAAATACCCATTCGTTTGGCAATTTCTTCTGTATCAGGAAAAAATATTCCGCTATCTATAAATGACTTTAATTGCACTAGCAAAACCAATTGTTCATTGGTTAAACCAATATCTCTATATTTTTTTAAAAGAATATTTGAAATAGTGGTATTACCAGCAACTAACCATTCTTTTAAAAGTTGATTATCCATTTTATTTCTTCTCTCCTAACTCACGTTCATTTCGCCCTTTTTCTTAGCTAGAATAGGTACGTATTATCTGATAAAAGACAGTGACCTAAGAAAACTTAAGTCACTGCCTTTTTTAATTTATGGGTAAATACGGTTTAATAGACGTGGGAATGGAATAGATTCACGGATATGTTCTGTGCCACAGATCCAAGTGACCGCTCTTTCTAGTCCTAGTCCGAAACCAGAATGTGGTACTGAACCATATTTACGTAAATCTAAATACCAAGCATAATCTTCTTGAGTCAATCCAAATTCTTCTATGCGTTCAGTCAAGGCTTCAAAATCAACTTCACGCTCACTACCGCCAATGATTTCTCCATAACCTTCAGGAGCAATTAGATCGGCACACAAGACCACATCATCACGATCCGGGTGTGGTTTCATATAAAAGGCTTTAATCGCTTTAGGGTAGTTCAAAATGAAGACTGGCTTATCAAATTGCTCAGCAATAAACGTTTCATGAGGTGAACCAAAATCATCGCCCCATTTAATCTCGTCAAAGCCATTTTTATTTAATAATACGATTGCATCATCGTAAGAAATCCTCGGGAATGGTAATTTAGTATAATTTTCTAAAACTTCTTTATCACGACCTAAGACACTCAGTGCATGATCGCAATTGTCTAAAACACTTTGGATGATATAAGCAATGTATTTTTCTTGAACTTCTAGACTTTGCTCATGATCCATGAAAGCCATCTCAGGCTCCATCATCCAAAACTCAATTAAATGGCGACGTGTTTTAGATTTTTCTGCACGGAAAGTTGGTCCAAAAGAAAATACTTTTCCAAAAGCCATAGCTGCAGCTTCCATATACAATTGGCCACTTTGCGATAAGAAAGCTTCTTCATCAAAATATTCTGTATGAAACAATTCTGTTGAATCTTCTGCTGCATTAGCTGTTAAAATAGGTGGATCAATTTTAATAAATCCTTCTTCATTGAAAAATTTATAGGTTGCTAAAATAATTTCATTACGGATTTGCATAATAGCGTGTTGCCTGGTCGAACGTAACCATAAATGACGATGATCCATTAAAAATTCTGTTCCATGTTCTTTAGGTGTAATAGGGTAATCATGACTTTCACCAATCACTTCAATCGTTTTGACAACAATTTCGTAGCCAAATTTTGAACGACTATCTTCTTGTATCGTACCAGTAATTGAAATAGATGTTTCTTGATTTAAGCCTTTTGCTAATTGAAAGACTTCTTCTTCAACTTCACTTTTCACTACAATACCTTGGAAAAAGGCTGAACCATCACGCAATTGTAAAAAAGCTATTTTTCCGCTTGAACGTTTATTGGCTACCCAAGCACCTATCGTGACTTCTTTACCTACATAATCTTTAGATTCTATAATTGAAATTTTTTTCACAGTTCTAAACTCCCTCATTGTCAGATAAATTTTTTAATTCTTCTAAATGGTAGACTATACTTTATAAGTATAACTAAATTTAGATGAGTTAGCATTAAAAATCAATAAATTTTCTTAATTCTTTCATTTCTTTTAGTTCCTTGGTTTAAATATTTTTAATATCTTTAAGCCAGTTACCTTCTTTAGCAGATAGAATATAATATCCTAACTTTCCATTATCTTGTTCGTACGTTACTTCCCAAACAGGCACACCTTCTTCTAAACCAATACGAGTTTCTAATATTTTATTTGGCTTCAGTTCTGTCCTAGCTATTTTCCTAGCGACACTTTCACTAATAAATTCACCTGGGTTTAAAACAACGACTTTTCCACCATCTTGTTCAACAATTACGATAATAGCTTCTTCTTTTTTATTCATACCTGAAACACTGAAATAAGATTTTTTATTGTTGTACCAGTAAAATTTCTCTACCGTTGTTAAATCTGTATTTTCTTTAGCAATAGTAATTGTTTCTTCTCTAGCTTGTACAAAAGGTTGTCTACTTTTCATATAGATAAAAGTAGAAAAAATGATCACTCCTAGTACAATCATCAAGAGACTAATTAGGCCTTTTTTCAATTTTATCCCCACTTTAATTAGTTGTTTATTTATTGCCTACTCCTTATTCATTAAGAAATAGAGCAATTTTATTTTTAAGTTCTTCCTTTGAAACAATTTCTTTTGTTAACTTATCTGGTAAAGCGTTCATAATCTTGTCTCCATAAGAGGCTTTAACTAACCGATCATCTAAAACTACCATGATGCCTTTGTCCTTTTCTGAACGGATTAAACGCCCCAATCCTTGTTTCATCCTCAAAGTAGCTTTAGGAAGAGCGTCAACGATAAATGGATTCAATCCTTGTTCTTCTAACCAACGGTATTTTGCTTTAACTAGCGGGCGTTCGGGAGGCTCAAACGGTAAGCGGGTGACAATAATAATTTTTAATGACTTTCCTGGTAAATCGACACCTTCCCAAAAACTATCGGCTCCTAATAAAATCCCACCAGTTGCATGAAAGAACCGTTTTAACATTCGGTCTCGACTACCTGAAATTCCTTGGGCTAATAATTCTCTTCCTAAAAGTGAGGGCTGTTGTTGAAGCAAATTGTAAACATCTTGTAAGGTTTCATTTGCCGTAAATAAAACAAGTATGTTCTCATTGGTTGTTGAAGTTATTAACTCCAGATAATCCACAATCATCTTAGCATAGTGTCCTTTTGATAACTGTTTAATTGGCTTTAAGTCTGCTGGAATAAAAATCCTTGCCTGGTTTTTGTAATCATAAGGAGTGGCAATAGATAACTTGCGCAAATCAGATTCGCCTAATTTATTTTCAAAATAAGTAAAGTCTGAATCAATAGAAAGTGTTGCCCCAATATACAAAATTGATTCTTTTTTTTCTATTAAATATTTTTTTATAAACAAACTACTATCCATCACAGATTGCTTGATTATAAAACTATTCTTGGGATTTTTCTGTTTAAACGAAAACCATATCAGTTCATTCTGATTGGTTCTTTGAAATAGTCGACTAAAACTATTTTTTTGCTCTTCGATTTTAGTTATTAAATCTGAAAAATCATCTAGTAAATATCTTTCCAGATAGGTGAATGACTCTCTTTGAGAAGAAGTTTGATGGACAATGTCGTATCCAAAAAATACTAAGTCATTTAGTACGGTATTAATTTTTTTAGTCAGTTTTTTTAATTCTAAAGACCAATTCTCTGTCTTAATAAACGGTAGATCTACTTGATCCGCAACACTAGTTGTCTCCATTAGTTCTTGTTGAGTATACAATAAGATAGCCTCAAAAAAGTCAGAGAGCGCTTCTTCTAATGTTAAGACACTCATTTCTACTGATCTAAGCTGTGATGGATTGATTGTCTTTGTTTTCAAATTTAGTTGGTTTAACTGGCTGATCATACTTTTATCATCAGAAAGCTTACCCATTTTTTTTAGCACCTTTTGATTAACATGATAAGAAAAACTATCACTGGCAGCTTCTGCTGCTACATCTGGTAAGTGATGTGCTTCGTCAATGATGATTCGTTGTGAGCTTGGTAAAACAGGCTCTTCACGTTTTAAATCATGTAATAAAAAGGCATGATTTGTAATAACCATACTCGCATGCTTGATTTGTTCCTTTGCATGCAGGTAAAAATCTTGTTCGGAAAATGGATCCTGTGAATAATCGTCAGCCCATCCTCTATGGCGTACTTTCTCCCAAAAAGGCTGCATATAATTGGTTAAGTTTAGTTCATCAATATCTCCTGTGACTGTTTGAGTTAGCCAAGTCAGTGTACGCATTTTTAAAAGAGTATCGGTTAAATTCTCATGTGGCTCATTTAAAACTTCTTTAAACTTAGATAAGTGCAAATAATGATGTTTACTTTTTACGATAGCTGCATGTACTGTGAACGGCAGAATTGAATTTAATTGGACGATATCTTTTTCAATTAGCTGTTTTTGTAAAAGCGTTGTATACGTACTAATAATAACTGGATTATCAGGGGTTGCTAAATAAGACAAAGGCACTAAATAACCCAATGTTTTACCAATTCCAGTAGCCGCTTCAATAGCAAAATGTCCTGAATGAGATTCAAAAAAATACTGATAGACTTCATCCATTAAGGTGTTTTGTAAAGTCCGAGTAGTTAAATGATTAAGAAATAAATTTTCTTTATCCATAAGATTAATCGGATAAGCAGATTGAATACGGTGGGAATTTTGCTCCATACTCACCTGCTTTTTGCGCAAAGCTAAGCCTTTTTTAACGAGTATTGTTTCAGGCAATAGCGGGTGTTCTTCACGCATCTCACTTAGTGTATCTTTGAAAAACAAGTTTGTATTCATCGTACAATGCTCAGCTAATTCAATTAACTGTTCAATGGTTATTAAGGGGAACTGTTTTAATTTTTTTTTCAACGCTAAAAATAATTCTGCCGTAACGTAAGCATCGCTATCAGCTTGATGAGGATTTTGATGTGAAAAATTAAATGTGACTGCTAAATCATTTAGACGAAAACTAGGCTCTGTCGGTAAAATAATTTGTGCTAGTTCTACTGTGTCGATACCTTTATTTCTTAATGAAGGCATGCCACATCGTTTCAACTCTTCATTTAAAAAACCATAGTCAAATTGAATATTGTGCGCAACAAAAATACATCCTTCTAATAAACTGAATATTGTTGGAGCAACATCTTCAAAATAAGGCGCATTCGCGATTGCTTGATTTGTAATGCCAGTTAATAATTCAATTTTTTTAGGTATATTCACTAAAGGATTAATATCAACAGCAAATTGTTGAACAATTCTATCTTCTTCTATCAATACGCAACCAAATTGAATGATACGATCTCCATTTGCTACATTGCCTCCAGTTGTTTCAATATCGACAACTGCGTATGTACTTTTTTCCTTCACTTTAGTCACCTAATTCTCATTTCTTAATAATAAATCTCTTTGTCTATCATACTATGAACCACTAAAAAATACAAAAAAACTACAACCTTTTATAGTCGTAGTTTTTTGTATTTTTATTTACCTGGATAAACTTCTTTGGCTGTTTTATTTGGGTCAATCACTACAAATAAATGTCCATCTTCAGAAATAAGTCCTGTTTGGTATTCATTATCATTTCCATCAACATCACCAGCTAGGTATGGGAAATAGACTCGGTCTTTTTCATTTATTTCAGTTGCATCTTTATTATTTGGTACAGCATAAAGAATATCCATTTTTTCAATATCTGGTTGTTTTGTGATTCTTTCAAACATTCCTAGTTCTAAACCACCTAAGTTAATGTCTGCAGAGTTTACTTGATCTGCATTGGGTAGGATTTCAATTTTTAAAGATTCACAAGGATAAATCTCCTCTAATTCACCGTCTCCAATACGACCAAAGCTTTTACTGATTTGTTTAATCCATAAATCACCAATGTGTTCTTTTTTAATTGTCCATGTTTCACCATTGCGTAGGTAGAATTTTAATGCCGTTACTTCTTTTTTCATCATTATCTCTCCTTTATTTATGACTGCACTCTTTGAACACTTCCATTTTATCATAAACCAAACGAAAAGAAAACGTTTCTGTTAATTAATTGTGATTTTATTCACAAATTTCCATTATTTAATAGATAACGTTATCTGTGGATTATTTTAATTTATCCTTATAAACTTATTTGTTAATAAATGGGTTCCTGAATAATTCATACTTTTTATAAAGGACTAAATTTTATCAATCATCTGTTTCGTTTTATGGTTAATGGTTCGTTTTATGGTTAATGGTTCTTTTTCTTAAAAACATTCTTCTAAATGATCTGA
>JAGQHW010000006.1 GCA_020431645.1 Carnobacterium sp.
AGGATATCTCAGTTGTTAGATATAACTCTATCGCATCTATCTTAAATTGACTAGAATAATGATTGTTTTTTCTACTTCTTAATAAACCTTCCTCACCAAACTGTTTATAGTTCGCTACCCATTTTTTGAGTTGCGAACCATTTTTATCTGAAATGCCATGTTTCCGGGATAAAAAAACATATCCTCCTTTTCCGTTTAGATAGTCATGGACCATACTCAATTTAACCTCAAAACTATATTTTGCCATAGAAAAAACCCCCAAAAATTAGATTTTTTAGGTCTAACTTTTGGGGATCGGCTCATTGTCTGAGTCTCTTTTTTAAATGGGATTAAATTTATTTTAACTAATTGACTACATCTAAAGCCTCTTGTGCAGCATGCATACCCGCTACTCGTCCTGTAATGAAGGCACCAGTGATGTTATAACCACCCGTATAGCCATTGTAGTCTAGTAGCTCGCCAGAAAAATACAAACCTTTTGTAAATTTGCTTTCCATTGTTTTAGGATTGACTTCTTTTGTATTGATTCCACCACCGGTTACAAAAGCCTTTTCAATGGGTAGTGTACCATTTGCAGTAAAATTAAATTCTTTCATAAAATCAATAAATGCTAGTCGTTCATCATCCGATAATTGTTTTAAAGGACTGTTTTCGTCAAGCGATAAACGATCAAAAGCAAAAAGAAGGTAACGTTCCGGAACGAGTCCTTTTAAAGCATTTTTGATGCTTTTTTCGCCTTCGTTTTTTACTAAACGCTGCATTTGCTGAGTGAGTTCTCCTTTAGATAATTCAGGTAAAGCATCAAGTGACATCATTACAAAGTCTGTTTTATCTCTTTGCATCGTTTGATGTACGAACATAGAACAACGCAAAACAGCTGGTCCTGAAATACCGAAGTGAGTAAAGATCATATCCATTTGGTGACTGATCACTTTTTTACCTTTTTTATTGATCACACTTAGTGTTACATCTCGCAAAGAAAGACCTTGCAAGGTTTTATCTTGAATAAATAATTCATCTGATAAGACTGGAACTTCTGTTGGATAAAGAGGCTTAATTGTATGGCCGGCTTTTTTAGCCCACTTATAGCCATCTCCAGTTGAGCCAGTTCTAGGCATAGCTCTTCCACCGGTTGAAAGGATAATTGTTTTAGCTGATAATTCACGATCATCTTCAAGAATTAAGCCAGTTACTTTTTTATCTTTAAACAAAATAGTTTTGACTGGCGCATCTGTGTAAATCGTAATGGCTAATCGATCCATAATCGTAATTAATGCTTCTAAAACAGTTCGAGACTTGTCCGTAGCAGGAAACATGCGACCATGGTCTTCTTCTTTTAAAACAACACCATTTGAACGAAAGAAGTCCATAATATCATAATTATCGTATTGATGAAAAGCGCTATAAAGAAAGCGACCATTTCCAGGAATATGTGAAACAATTTCTTCTTTATCACGGTTATTCGTTACATTACACCGACCACCGCCAGTAACAAGTAATTTACGGCCAAGGGTTTTATTTTTTTCTACGACGGCAACGTTAGCACCTTTTTCAGCTGCTGAAATAGCGGCCATCATACCACTTGTGCCACCGCCAACTACGATTACATCGTAATCTGTCATGGTTATTCCTCTTTTCTATTGGACAAATTGATTTGTTTAGCTTAGCATATTTTGGCAATCAATTCCACGAAACAAGGAAAAAAACGAGTTAAATCATTTATATGTTGTAGAATACCTCGTATCCTTGTTATGATAGAGCAGTTGAAAGAAAAAATAGAAAAGAGGAGTATCATGGAGATCTTACTTGCTTTAATTCCAGCTTTTGCTTGGGGTAGTATTGGTTTAGTCAGTGGCAAACTTGGTGGAACAGCACAACAGCAAACTCTAGGAATGACAATTGGGTCGTTTATTTTTGCGATAGGAGCTTATATTGTCTATCAGCCAGCTTTTGAAATCACGATTATGATTGTTGGCTTGATATCCGGTTTATTTTGGACAGTTGGTCAAAATAAACAGTTTCAATCTATGAAATTAATGGGTGTATCAAATACATTGCCTGTATCCACTGGTTTACAACTGATGGCAAATACGTTAGCAGGAGTTTTATTGTTTCGTGAATGGACCAGTAGCCGAGATCTTTTTTTGGGTATTTTAGCATTAGCTTTTTTAATTGTCGGTGTCCGGTTTACAACGGTAAATGACAAGAAAGATTCAGGTGACGAAGCTACCTCAGTTAAAAAGGCTTGGATGAAAGCTTTAGGACTATCTACTTTAGGGTATGCTTTTTATACGATTACAATCAATGCTTCGGGTGTAGATGCATTAGCCGTTATTTTACCACAGTCAATTGGTATGATGATTGGCGCCTTCTTCTTTTCTAGAAAAGAACAAGTTTGGAATCATTATACTGCACGAAATATTCTTACTGGTCTGATATGGGGAGTAGGAAATATTTTTATGTTAGTTTCAATGAAAGCTATTGGATTAGCAGTTAGCTTTTCTCTATCACAAATGGGGATTATCATTTCTACACTAGGTGGAATCTGGTTTCTTGGAGAAACCAAATCCAAACGTGAATTTAGATACATTATTATAGGTTGTGTATTCGTTATTATCGGAGGTATTGTTTTAGGCTATTTGAAATCATAAGAGACAAGGTAGGTTGAAGAATGAATCTTTTTCGTAAAAAACCATTAAATACAGCATCACTTGTAAAATCATTATTAAGAAAAGAATTAAAAACAGTTGATTTAATTCTATTAGGTCTAGGCGCAATTGTTGGGACGGGAATTTTTGTTATCACGGGTACTGCAGCAGCAAATACAGCAGGGCCAGCATTAATTATTTCATTTGTCATTGCCGCATTTTCATGTATTTTATCTGCTTTATGCTATGCAGAATTTGCTTCTAGAGTTCCTATTGGCGGAGGCGCATATGGATATATTTACACTATTTTCGGTGAACTATTTGGCTGGTTAGTGGGTTGGTTATTGATTTGTGAGTATTTGTTAGCTAATGCCTCTGTTGCATCTGGTTGGTCTGGTTACATCCATGGTTTTCTAGAGGGAATAGGAGTTTACTTTCCACGAGCACTAAAGGCTTCTTATAATCAAGCAAATGGAACGTACATTGATGTGATTGCAATTGTTATTACATTACTAGTGGCTTATTTGGTTACACAAGGAGCTAAAAAAGCTTTGCGCTTAAATAATATTATGGTTATTATAAAATTCAGTTTAATTGCGTTATTTATTTTAATCGGGATGTTTTATGTGAAGCCAGCTAATTGGACGCCTTTTATGCCCTTTGGTTTAAAAGGTGTAACTTCTGGAGCAGCGATTGTTTTCTTTGCTTTCTTAGGTTTTGATGCCGTTAGTACTGCAGCTGAAGAAGTTAAGAATCCTCAAAGGGATATACCAAGAGGAATTATCGGATCTCTTGGCATTGCGACCGTTCTATATATAGGCGTAACATTAGTATTAACGGGATTAGTTCCCTATACGCAATTAAACGTAAAAGATCCCGTAGCCTTTGCTATGCGATTCATTGGACACAATTTTATTGCTGGAATGATTTCTGTAGGAGCGATACTAACGTTATTAACTGTTCTAATTTCAATGACTTATGGCTTAACTCGTCTCATTTATGTGATTAGTCGAGATGGGTTATTGCCCATTGGATTGAGTCATGTCAATGAGAAAACCAAAACACCTTACAACGCTACACTGATAGTAGGTCTCTTGTCTGCTACATTAGCAGGCATCGTTCCTTTAGACCAATTAGCAGCAGTGACCAATATCGTTACATTAATGGTATTTGTTATCATTGCAGCCGGTATTTTAAAATTAAGAAAAGAATATGGACAACCAAAATCAGGAGAATTTAAAGTTCCTTGGGTTCCCTTCTTTCCGATTCTATCTATTGTAGTCTGTGTATACTTGATGTTCCAATTATCCCTATCTGTTTGGATGATGTTTATTATTTGGGTTGCATTAGGTTTAGCTATTTATTTCTTATATGGAAATAAACATAGCCAACTAAATAAACAAGCATAAAAAAGTAGGACCAATTGAAGATGAAAAAAGAACGCTTCATATAGGATGCTTTTTATCCAGATGACGGGTTCTTTTTTCAATGAACACAATAAAATTAGGTCTTATTCTTTGAAACAAATAAAACCTACTCTATAATGAAGATAGACAAACAAAAGGACTGGAGGAAAAAATAATGAATAAAAAAATGTTACTTTTAGCAGCAACAGTAACGACTTCTTTTATATTAATAGCGTGCGATAATGATTCTCAAGATGATGAGATGATGACTTCGATGCAATCAAGTAATCAAATGGGTGCTTCAACAAAAGGAATAGAAAACAAAACATTTGATATAAGTATGGAACAGGCAGTAAAAATCTTTAAAGAAACGTATCCAGACGCTCAAATAGTTTCTATCAATTTGGATAAGAATTTCACTAATTACGTCTATGAAATTGAAGGATTTAATGAATCGCAAGAAATAGAGTTATCTATTGATACCATGTCTGGAGAAATTTCTAAGCAAAAAACAGAAAATAAAGATGACTTAATTGATGATGATAGTTTAGATTTAGAAGGCATTATCACACCCGAAGAAGCAATGAAAATTGCGCTTGAACAAGTTGGAAAAGGCTACGCTAAAGACTGGGGACTAGATAGTGAGAATGGGAAAATTTATTATGAAGTAGATATAGAAGGTGGCGGTCAAAGTAACGATGATGCCTTGATTGATGCTAAAACGGGTGAGTTTATCGGCTTAGACTAAAAATAATCAGAACAAATAGAGCGACTAATATCCTTGTATATTGGTTGCTTTATTTGTAATAGTGAAAAATGATTTTTTGTTAAATGCTAATTTTTAAAAGAAATTCTTTTTCTTTAATTGATAAATACCTTTTATTACAATAGGAGCAGTAAGTTCACTTTAACAAATAAGAGCTAAATTCTCATAAATGACTGGCTCTCTTAAATAGCCTTAAATAATTCTGGCAACTCATTTTAAACATGTTTTGAAATGAGTTACCAGATAGATAATAATGAAGGTTAGGGCATTAATAAGTCCAGTATAACGAACGATAAATATTAAATTTTACATAAACTTCTTCTACTAGTTCATCTTTTACTTTCATAAGGTTCCTCCTTTTTGGTATACTATTTTCCTTAACAAGCTTAGATTGTAGACGTAAATACATGACATAGTTATGCTAGCCATAACAAATACAGTCTATCTTGATGTAATTCAAATCACTTTATGTTTGTATAAGTTTTTAAAAAATAGTGTAAGTTATCTAATAGCTAGTGGAGTATAAAAGCTTATGTGTACTCTTTAATGGAATCCAGCTATTAAAAAGTCACAATAGTCATTTTTTTAACAAGTCTATGATACAATTATTACTATCATAAAAAATGAATAATAGAAATGTAGGGATAAAAATGGCTTTTGTAGAAATAATTGATGAATACAAGCGATACAAAATGGGGGATACAGTCATTGCTGCTAATGATGGGATTTCTTTTGATATCAAACAAGGTGAGTTCGCTGTCATTGTTGGTCCTAGTGGAGCTGGTAAATCAACGGTACTAAATATTTTAGGTGGAATGGATCAAGCTGACGAAGGAAAAGTTAAAGTCGATGGTGTAGATATTGCTCAATTTAATAAAAAACAACTCACGAAATACAGGAGAGATGACGTGGGATTTGTTTTTCAATTCTATAATTTAGTTCCTAATTTAACGGCGAAAGAAAATGTTGAATTAGCTGCAGAAATATCAAAAGATGCATTAGATGCTGAGGAAGTCTTGCGTCAAGTTGGATTAGGTGAACGGTTAGATAATTTCCCAGCACAATTATCTGGAGGCGAACAACAGCGGGTAGCGATTGCTCGTGCATTAGCCAAGCAACCTAAATTGCTGCTTTGTGATGAACCAACAGGGGCATTAGATTACGAAACGGGTAAACAAATTCTAAAATTACTACAAGATACTTGTATTAATACAGGAACAACGGTTATCGTCATTACACATAACCAAGCGATAGCACCAATGGCCGATCGTATCATTGAAATTAATAATGCTAAAGTACGTAAAATCACATTGAACCCTAATCCTACAGCCGTAGCAGATATTGAATGGTAAGGGGGGAGAGATAAAATGAAAAAGAAAGCATTATGGAAAGATATTTTTAAAGAAATATGGAAATCAAAAGGCCGTTTTCTATCCATATTTGCGATCATCACTCTAGGTGTTGCCTTTTTTGCTGGAATTAAAGCTACTGGTCCTGACATGATTGATACAGCAGATCAGTATTATCGCGAGAAAAATTTAATGGATCTTAAAGTAGTGTCAACCTATGGTCTAGAAGAATATGATATTAATCAACTTCAGTCAGTAGAAAATGCGACTGTCCGTGGGGCATACAGCCAAGATGTCATCTTAGAAGATAGCGCATTAGTTACCAAAGTTTTTAGTTACCCTAAAAATGCAGCTGAAAAATCAAATCAATACGCCATTATATCAGGGAGATTACCTGAAAAATCTGGTGAAATTGCATTGGATGCAACGGAAATCTATACTTCGCAGTATTCTCTAGGAGATCAAATCGATTTAACGACAGATGATGACGAAAATCCATTATCTGATAAACTAAGCATGACGAGTTACAAAATAGTCGGTTTTGTAAACAGTCCTCAATATATTGAAAACTTTACTCGAGGAAATAGCACGGTAGGAAAAGGAACATTAGATGGATTTGCAGTTATCCCAGATGAAGATTTTGATATGGATGTTTATACAGAAGCATACTTAACTTTTTCAGATACAAAATCATTGCTAGCTTATTCAGAAAAATATGAAGAAAAAGTTGATAAATATAAATCTGACATTGAAAGCATGACAAAATCTTTGCCACAAAATAGGCTAGCAAGTATCCAAAAAGAAGCACAAGTTGAAATTGATAAAGGGCAAAAAGAGATTGATGAAGCAAAAGAAAAGTTAGCAGATGGGCAAAAAAAATTAAATGAAGCTAAAATAGAACTGGAAAAAGGTTCAAAAGATTATCAAGAAGGTCTGGCAACGTTTGAAAAAGAAATCAGTAATGCACAAACTGAACTAGATAAGAACAGCAAAAAAATTAGTGATGGAAAAAAAGAATTAACAACACAAAAAGCAAATTTACAAGCAGGTCAAGCCGAACTAGATAAAGGTAAGCAAGCTTTTGAGCAAGAAAAAAAAGCAGCCGAGGCAGAATTAGCAGCTGGTGAACAAGAAATAACGGCTAATCAGCAAAAACTGACTGATGGCTTTAAAAAAATAAATGAATCTAAAGCAGAAATTAATCAAGGTAAACAAGCAATTGAAGCTGGTCAAGCAACCATTAACGATAAGTTAAATCAACTAACACAAAGCGAGCAAGAGCTCATAACCAACGAACAGCAACTTGAGCAAAGCCAAAAGAACGTAGACAGAGTTAATTCAATTAAAGCGATTATCCAAAAACCAGTTGCTTCAATTACAGAGGATGAAAAAGCAAAAGGACTCTCAATAGCTCAACAAGTAGACGCCAATTTTGGAACTAACTTAGTGCAACAACTGAACGGTTTCTTTGCAAATGAAGTTTCAGTTGATTCCATACAAACGTCTTTATCAACTATTACAAGTTCGCTGCCTACGCAACAAGAGATAACTCAAGGCCAAGCAGCAATTCAAGCAAGTAAAAAGGATTTGGCTACAGGAAAAGAAACAATTAAACAAAGTCAGGCCGAATTAACTAAACAACGTGAGTCTCTCCAAGCTGGTGAAGCTGAGTTAGCTAGCAAGCAAGCGGAATTAGAAGCTGCTCAAGTTCAATTAAATGAAGCGAGAGCATCTTTTGAACAACAAAAAGCAAGTGCTAGAGAACAATTAACTGCTGCAGAAAATGATATTGCTAAAAGTCAGCAGAAAATTAATGAGGGCAATCAAGCGGTTCAAGAAGCAGAAACTGAATTAATTGAAGGTGAAAACCAACTAGTTCAAGGGAGAGAAACATTAAAAATTGAACAGGCTAAAGGGAAAGCTGAATTAGCCAAAGCAAAAGTATCATTGGATGAAGGGCAAGCTGAGTATGATAAGGCCGCAAAAGAGTTTGAAAAGAAAAACAAAGAAGCCTTAGAAGAAATTTCAGACGGTGAAGCAGATTTATTGTCAGCAAGACAAGAGTTAGCAGATCTTGCAACACCAGAATACTTTGTTTTTGATCGTAGTGCTAATCCAGGCTACAAAGAGTATAGCGATAACGCAGAACGAATATCTGCCATTGCTCAAGTATTTCCAGTTTTCTTCTTCTTGATAGCTGCATTAGTTTCCTTGACAACCATGACAAGAATGGTAGATGAGCAACGTTTACAGATTGGGACACTAAAAGCCCTAGGATATACTAATAGAGATATCGCTAAAAAGTTCCTTGTTTATGCGTCACTTGCAAGTGTATTAGGAACAATAATTGGTTTAGTGATTGGGTATCAAGTTTTCCCTGGAGTAATTTTTAATGCATACGGTTCATTGTACAATATGCCAGATATTCGAATTACCTACTATATCAGTTATGGTGTTATTTCGTTTGTCATAGCCATTTTGAGTACAGTTGCCGCAGCATATGCAGCTACAAGAGTGGCCTTGCAAAGTAACGCCGCAACATTGATGCGTCCCAAAGCGCCAAAAATAGGAAAACGTATTTTCTTAGAGCGTCTTTCATTTGTTTGGAATCGAATGGGCTTCATTCAAAAAGTAACCGCTCGTAACTTATTCCGCTACAAACAACGGATGTTAATGACTGTTTTAGGCGTTGCTGGTTGTACAGCGTTAATTTTAACTGGATTTGGTTTATCTGATTCTATTGCCGATATTTCAAGCTTACAATATGGAAAGTTGATGAAGTATGATGCCATTGTTGCTTTTAATAAAGAGGCAATCGAAGAAGAAAAAGAACAATACCAAGACTTTATTAGCTCTCAATCAAGTATCACGAATAACATGAATGTCTTACAAGAAAGTTACACTGTTTCAAAAGAAGACGTAAATACACAAGACGTCACTGTTTTTGTTCCAGAAGAAAAAGAAGAACTATCGAAGTACCTTCTTTTAAATGACCGCAAGTCAGGTGAGGTGTACTCTTTGCCAGAAGAGGGAGTCATCATCACCGAAAAACTAGCTAAATTAGTTGATTTAACTATAGGCGATACGATTACCTTGAAAGATGAAGACAATAAAAATTTTGATATGGTAATCAAACAAGTTGCTGAAAATTATGCCGGTCATTATGTCTTTATGACAAATGATTCTTACAGAAAATTAGTGGGAAAAAAACCTGATTACAATACGCAACTGCTAATGTATCAAGCAAGTAAAGCTTTTGAAGATAAATTAGGTAGTGATTTAACAGCTCAACCGAATGTAGCAGCTGTTAGTTTTGTCAGTCAAGTCAGTGGTGCAGTAGATGATACAACAGCTAGTTTAGCTATTGTTACATTGGTGTTGATTATCTCAGCAGGTTTACTGGCATTTGTAGTACTTTATAATCTAACGAATATTAACGTTTCAGAACGAATCAGAGAACTATCCACTATAAAAGTTTTAGGATTTTATGATAAAGAGGTAACGACGTATATTTACCGAGAAAATATTATTTTATCGCTCATGGGAATTGTTGTAGGATCAGGATTAGGCGCACTCTTGCACAGCTTTGTCTTACAAACGGCTGAAATAGATATGTTAATGTTTAGTCCAGATATTCGACTATTAAGCTATATTTACTCAGCGTTATTGACGTTAGTGTTCTCAGGAATTGTTATGTATGCTATGCACGTTAAGCTAAAAAATATCGACATGATAGAAGCTTTAAAATCAGTAGATTAAAAAGGCTATTTTAAAACAGTCAACGAGGGCTATTTGTGCCCCTTGTTGGCTGTTTTTTTGACTAAAAAAGGTGGTTGAAAGAGCAATCATTAGAATAAAAGAGTCAACAAATAATAGAATAAGCTACTTTTACGATAAGCGATTGCTATTTTATTGCTAGACGTACTGGAACATTCTTTCCTGAAAGCTCAAGATTCATTCCTATGTTAATAATATCGATTGGATTTTTCTGTTACGTATTAAAATTAAGCAATACATTTATTTAGATATTTTTGACAAATAGGCTAAACCATTATATACTAAACATATGAATAAGCGTTCATATGTAATGCGTAATCATTACGTTATCATAAATAATGCTAATTTTTGTTAAGAAAGGTGATAAAAATGGATAAAATTAAAAAAGAACAGTCTCACGAGGGACATTCTCACGAAGAACAAAACCATGATCATCAACACAATCATGGGAAAGCACCTGTTTATCTCTATTTTGTTGGTTTAGTTTTATCGCTCATTGCTTTGGTATTAAATGAAAACTATGAAGGACTACAAAATAGTCTATTTCTAATAGCGATTGTTACAGCAGGCTATCACGTCATTGTTGCTGAAGGATTAAAAGAAACGATTGAACGCACTAAAAAAAATCAAAAATTCACTCCCAACTCCCATATTTTAATGGGATTAGCTGCAATTGGTGCTTCATTAATCGGGGAATTTTGGGAAGGAGCGCTTTTAATTCTTATCTTTTCTGGTGCTCATTTCCTCGAAGATTACGCTGAAGGCAAGAGCAAGAGAGAAATAACGAAGTTGATGGAAATGAATCCAACAACGGCCAGATTTATTATGCCCGATGGAGCAATCAAGGTTGTGGATGTTGAAGAACTAAAAGTTGGCGATCAGCTACAAGTCTTAAATGGGGGACAAGTTCCGATTGATGGCATTATTTTATCAGGAACAACGACGATTGATGAGTCTGCTATTAATGGTGAGAGTATGCCTAAAGAAAAAACTAAAGGTGATCTTGTTTTCGGAAGTACAATAAATGGGACAAGTACTTTTTCAATGGAAGTTACGAAAGAAAATAAAGATACGGTATTCTCAAAAATTTTACAATTAGTCAATCAAAATCAGGGAAATCAAACAAAAGCAGCTAGTATTATCCAAAAATTTGAACCCAAATACGTTACATTTGTACTACTTGCTATTCCTTTAGTTATGTTAGTAGCGCCTCTTTTATCAGACTGGACATGGTCAGAAAGTATCTATAAAGGATTAGTTTTACTCGTAGCAGCTTCACCTTGTGCACTGGCAGCCAGCACTGTTTCTGTGACTTTATCTGCAACGTCTACTCTTGCGAAAACAGGTGTTCTTTCGAAAGGAAGTACGTATCTGTCGCAACTAGCGGATATTAAGGCGATTGCTTTTGATAAAACTGGTACCCTTACTCGTGGAAAACCAGAAGTGACGGATGACTATTTTAATGATTCTATTGATCGTACTAAGATAGTAGATATCATTGTAGCTCTTGAAAAAAAATCTAATCATCCTTTAGCTAATGCTATTTTAGAAAAATACGATGAAAAAAATAAGATAGATATCAATGTGATCAATCAAATCGGTAAAGGTTTAACAGGTGAGTATCAGGGGAAAAATTATCGGATTGGAAAGCCAACTTCTTTTAAAGCCGTTTCTGATGAATACAGTCAATTAAATACAGACTGGGCATCTATGGGCAAGACTGTTGTATATGTAGCGGAAGATGAACAAGTTATTGGTCTAATTGGTTTAATGGATATCCCTAGTCTAGAAGCTAAAGCAACGATTGATTATTTTAAAAAATTAGGTATTCATACAACACTGATTACTGGAGATTCTCAGATGACAGGACAAGCGGTTGGTAAAGCATTGGGGATAGATGAAGTTATCGCTAATGTGATGCCTGAAGATAAGTCAGCGATTATTGATAAGCAAAAAGCCAAGTATGGGATAACTGCGATGGTAGGAGATGGCGTAAACGATGCACCTGCTCTTGTTAAGGCAGATATTGGAATTGCTATGGGTGATGGAACAGATGTTGCAGTAGATGTGTCTGATTTAGTCTTGATGAAAAATGATTTGTCTAAATTAGTGAATGCGCATAAAGTTTCTTTAAAAATGAAACAGATTATTTGGCAAAATATTATCTTTTCTATGTTAGTTGTAGCCTTTTTGGTAGTCGTTAGCTTAATTGGATTAGCGGATATCACAATCAGTGTCATTATTCACGAGGGAAGTACACTAGTTGTTATTCTAAATGGTCTTAGATTATTAAAAACACCTATGCAGCGCTCAAATTAAAAGCAACCGGTATAGGTGTAAAGAGTAGGTAAGTAAGGAGTAAATCGATTAATTAAAGCAAAAAACTAGTGCCGCCTATAAAAGGCACTAGTTTTTTTGCTTTAGTCTATTTCAATAGTATTTTTAGGAAAAAAACGACTAGACTTAATTTTTTCAAGTACATAAGCAGAAAGTACAATGTTTACTAAAATCGCAATGATACTGCCTATGACTGTATCAAGAACACGATTAAGACCATAAATATAAGTAGCATTCATTGGAATAGTAAAATAAGTAATCATATAAGTAGCTGTGCCCCCGATGATCCCATCATGATAGTTTAATCGGTCACAAATAATAATAACCAGCATTTGTCCAATAGACACACCAATGATTTCAAGAATAAATTGATTTCCTGTTGCTGTCTGAAATAACACTAATGCAGTTGCAAGAATCGCACCGACTGCATTTCCAAAGATTCGGTTTCTTCCAAAAATAAAACTTGTTCTCCAGTCTGCTCTCAAAGAAAAAACAGCCGCTAAAGCCGCTAAGGCCGGTGTTCCCCTATTTGTATAGTGGAAAAAAATCATACATAAAGCTACAGCAATTCCTGTTTTAATTGTACGCATACCAATTCGATAAGGCTTTTTCAACACTATCCACTCACTTTTCAATTGACCTTTCAACAAATAAGGTCTGATAGCCCCTATCATACAGAGATTTTATACTAAAATGCAAGAGTCTTTAGGAAAAAAAGCTAAAAATAAGAAAGATGTTACAAAAAATAGAACTTAGGCTAAAAATTGAAGGCAATACCTATTTTATAAAATAAAAAACGATAAATAAGTGAACAAAGACAGTAATGAAAGCACTAATAAACGTATCAAAAATACATCGAATAGATAACGCTTACACTAGGTGGTATAATAGAGTATGGATAAAAATAAAAAAGAAAGTAGGAGGAAATAATGAAAAAAATCGCCATTTTATCTAGTTTACTAGCAATAGGATTTGTTTTATCTTCCTGCCGATTTTTTGATACAGAGGATTCCGGTATTAGTGAACCAAGTTCTAGTCAAAATCAAGTGACAGACAGCTCCAAAGAAGCGAAAGTCTCAAGTGAAGCAGCTGACTCTTCTATTACACAGAGCTCAATTTCTTTAGATGACTCTAAAGAAAAAACAACCGAAAACCAAGTAGCTGATTACTTTCCTAAAACGGCCAATAAAGAATACGTTTATGTAGGAGAAGGAAATGAATACGCTAGTTATACTGTTTTTACAGATTATGAATCAACTAATCGCAAGCAAACGAGAACAAACAATGGCGGAACCGAAATAGTCAAGGTAATCGCTTTAGAAAAAAATCAGTTGAGTATTCTTTTAAAGCAAGAAGAAACGTATAGCAGAGAAAATTGGCTTGAACGAAAACAATCTAGTGAGAATGATGAAATAGAGGTTCTAATAAAAGCGCCGATAAAGGTTGGAACGAGTTGGAAAAGTAGTGGCAATCGCACAAGCTCTATTACATCTACTCAAGCTTCTATCACGACTCCAGTAGGCACATTTGATGCCTTGGAAGTGACAACCCAGGGATCAGAAGATAAAGAGATAAGTTATTATGCCCTTAATATCGGATTAATAAAAAGTGTGTTTTCATCAGATAGTTACACTGTTAGCTCAACATTAAGTGAGATCAATGAGATTCCTTTAACCCAAACAATTCGTTTTTATTATCCTAATTCAGATGGAGAAACACTGTCTTTCATCGATAAACAAGTTACGTTTAAAACAAATGATGTTACAAGAAAAAGAATTGAAGCAGCCTATAAAGAAGTTCCTAATAATCAAGTCGGAGATGTCCTTTCTAAAAACACTAAAATCTTAAGCTTGTATTTAAATAAAGATGGTCATGTATACGTTGATTTTTCAAAGGAACTAATTTCTGAAATGAATGCTGGTACGGCCTTTGAAACAATGATTATACAAAGTCTCATTAATACAATAGGTGGGTATTATAATACAAATGAGGTCTACCTGACAGTAGCAGGCAAATCTTATAGTACAGGCCACATTCAAATGGAAAAAGGAGAAACGTTTAAAGTAACTAATGAAAATAGTTATGAGTTAGAAAAATAAGAGATTATAAGAGACAGAATGGCTAGATTTTTAGTTTCTATTCTGTTTTTTTATGCAAAAAATAGAAGAATAAAAAAAAGTAAATAAACGGTTGCTTAAATTGTCAGAATATTCTATACTATTAGACATTAGCAACTCTTACCAAATTCTAATGTAATTATTATCTATTTTTAAGATTAGTTGAGAAGAAGCTAAAAAACCATATAGGAGGAAACCAAATGAAAAAATTGATTGTAGGCCTTGCAGCATTGGCATTATTTACCACAGCTTGTGGTACAAAAGAAAACACGAAGGATGCCGATACAATTAAAATCGGTGGGAATTTCGAATTAACCGGTCCTGTTTCCGCATATGGAACGGCAGAATCAAAAGGTGCTCAACTAGCGATTAAAGAAATCAATGCAGCTGGTGGCGTTTTAGATAAGAAATTAGACTATGTCGAATTAGATAATAAATCTGATACAACAGAGTCAGCCAGTGTAGCCACTAAATTAGCAACACAAGAAAAAGTATCTCTTATTGTAGGACCTGCAACCAGTGGAGCAACAAAATCAGCAACCCCTTCTCTTACGAGAGCAAAAGTAGCTATGATTACACCCTCAGGAACAGATGACGGGTTAACATTAGACAGCAAAGGCAAGGTTCAACCATTCGTTTTTAGAACGGGTTTCCAAGATTCATTTCAAGGAGTAGCATTGGCAGAATTTGCTGAAACAAGCTTAAGTTCTAAAAAAGCAGTCATCATCGGAGATAGTTCAAGTGATTACGCTATTGGGTTAACAAAATCTTTCAAAAACTCATATGCTGGTGAAATTGTCGCTGATGAAAACTTTACAGCTGATGATACGGACTTTAACGCTATCTTGACTCGAATCAAAGACAAAGACTTCGATGTTATCTATATGCCCGCTTACTATGAGCAAGCAGGTTTAATCATCAAGCAAGCACGCGAAATGGGTATCGAACAACCAATTTTAGGAGCTGATGGGTTTAGTAACCAAGCGTTACTAGATTTAGCTGGTGAAGAAAATGTTTCAGATGTTTATTATTCAGCTCATTTCTCATTAAATAATGACGAAAAGAAAATCAAAGATTTTATCAAAGCGTATACCGATGAATACGATATCGCACCTGATGCTTTTGCTGCACTAGCTTATGATTCTGTCTACTTGGCAAAACAAGGAATTGAAGAAGCTGATAGCTCAGATCCCCAAGAGGTTGCTAAAGCTCTTGAAAAAGTGACAGATTTCAACGGAATCACAGGTAATTTTTCTATTGATGAAAATCATAATCCAGTAAAATCAGTATTCGTTATCGAATTACAAGACGGTAAAGAAGCTGGCGGTACTGAAGTAAAACCTAAATAAACAAGAAACGATTAAAAAAGGTGCAGGCTGAATGTAGCTTTGCATCTTTTTAATTTTAAGAGAAAAGAGGAGCCTTATGGAAAATTTTATTCAGCAATTAATTAATGGGCTTTCGCTAGGAAGCATTTATGCTTTAATTGCTCTTGGTTATACAATGGTATATGGCATTATCAAGTTAATCAATTTTGCTCATGGCGAAATTTACATGGTCGGTGCTTTTATCGGTTATGCGACTATCCATACCTTTCAGCTTGGGTTAATCCCTTCACTCATCATTTCAATGGGCTTTTGTGCTTTGTTAGGTGCGTTGATTGAACGCGTCGCTTACAAACCACTAAGAAAGGCTACACGTGTCGCAGCCTTAATTACAGCGATTGGTGTATCGTTTTTATTGCAAAATGTCATGATTTATATTGTCGGACCGCAAGTACGGGCTTTCCCGCAAGTTATTGAAAATAAAGTCTATTCCGTTGGAAACATCCAAATCAATCAAACGCAAATCACGATTTTTTTAACAACGATTATATTGATGGTAGCTTTGCAGTTTATCGTTAAGCAAACAAAAATGGGCAAAGCAATGAGAGCGGTTAGTACAGATGCTGATGCAGCTAGATTAATGGGAATTAACGTAGATAATGTTATTTCCTTTACTTTTATTTTAGGTTCTTCATTAGCTGGTGCGGCTGGCGTATTAGTTGGCATGTATTACAATTCGATTGATCCATTGATGGGTGTTGCACCAGGATTAAAAGCTTTTATCGCCGCTGTTCTAGGGGGGATTGGTATTATTCCCGGTGCGTTAGTTGGAGGATTTGCTATCGGGATTATTGAAACATTAATAAGTGGATACGGTAGTTCATTGATCAAAGATGCTGTCGTTTACCTTATTCTAATTATCATTCTAATCGTCAAACCAACTGGCTTATTAGGCAAAAATAAAAAAGAGAAAGTGTAGGTGTTAAAAATGAAGCAACTAAACAAAACCAATCTTGGCTGGCTCATTTTTATCCTAGTCGCCTTTCTTGCTACTCAACTGCTTGTTTCTTTCGGCATTATTGATGCTTTTTATGAAATTACGCTAATGACAATCTTAATCAATATTATCTTAGCGGTGGGATTAAATTTAATTATCGGTTTTTCTGGACAATTTTCTTTAGGCCATGCAGGTTTTATGGCGATTGGAGCTTATTGTACGGCCATTATGACAATCAAAACTCCAACACTAGTCGGTTTATTTGCTGGAATTCTATTAGGAGCACTCATCGCAGGAGTGGTTGCATTACTTGTTGGGATCCCAACTTTGCGTTTAAAAGGCGACTATCTAGCCATAGCTACTTTAGGAGTAGCTGAAATTATTCGCATTGCTATTTTG
This sequence comes from Carnobacterium sp., assembly GCA_020431645.1. GTDB lineage: Bacteria > Bacillota > Bacilli > Lactobacillales > Carnobacteriaceae > Carnobacterium_A. The sequence continues at coordinate 17,122 of JAGQHW010000006.1, forward strand.
AACATGGGAAGTTTGACAAACGGTGCAGCTGGACTAAGTGATATTCCTTATCTAACCACTTGGCAATTAGCGTTCATTTTTGTGATGATAACACTCATTATTGTAGTCAACTACATTAAAAGTAGCGCGGGAAGAGCAACCATTGCGATTCGTGAAGATGAAATCGCTGCGGAATCGATGGGAATTAATACGACTAAATACAAAACGATTGCGTTTGTGATCGGCGCAGCGACAGCAGCTGTTGCAGGTGGTTTACATGCTTCTTACTTTAGCGTTATTCGCCCAGCAGATTTTACTTTTATGAAATCAATTGATATTTTAATCATTGTTGTTTTTGGTGGATTAGGAAGTGTCACAGGGAGTGTTATTGCCGCTATTGTTTTAGGCATTATTAATGTCTTTTTACAACCCTTTGGGCAATTACGGATGATTCTTTACTCGTTGGCTCTGATTGCTATTATGATTTTCAAGCCATCAGGATTATTTGGCACAAAAGAATTTATGATTTCTACTGTAATGAAAAAACAAAAAACAAAAACTCCTACTAAAAAGGAGGAAACCAAATGAGCTTGTTAGAAGTAAAAAAATTAACCAAAAACTTTGGTGGCCTAGCAGCTGTTTCAATGGTATCTATGGAACTTAATTCTAACGAATTAGTTGGATTGATTGGACCAAACGGAGCAGGTAAAACAACACTGTTTAATTTATTAACAGGAGTTTATCAACCAACAGAAGGCAGAATTGATTTAGAAATCAAAGGTAAAAAACAATCCTTAATTGGAAAAAAGACCTATAATATTACAGATATGGGCTTAGGCCGAACCTTTCAAAATATTCGATTATTCAAAAATCTAACCGTACTAGACAATGTTTTGATTGGCATGCATGCAAAAAATAAAGTTGGAACTTTAGCGGGTATAGTCCGTACACCTCATTTTTATCAGTCTGAAGAAAAAATGAAAAAAGAAGCGATTGCATTACTGACTATTTTTAATTTAGAAGATAAAGTAGCTGAACGAGCTAAAAATTTACCTTATGGGGAACAAAGGCGCTTAGAGATTGTTCGCGCGCTAGCAACGAAACCAAAAATTTTATTTTTAGATGAACCAGCAGCTGGAATGAATCCACAAGAAACAGCTGATCTAACAGCTTTAATTCGTCAGATTCAAAGAGATTTTGAAATTACAATTTTATTAATCGAACACGATATGTCTTTAGTTATGAATGTTTGCGAGCGAATTTATGTACTAGAATACGGCCGGATGATTGCTCACGGAACACCAGCAGAAATAAAAAACAATCAAGCGGTTATTAAAGCTTATTTAGGTGGTGAGTAGCAATGTTAGAAGTTAAAAAATTAACCGTTCATTATGGTATCATACAAGCGACAAAAGAAGTAAGTTTCCAGGTGAAAGAAGGTGAGATTGTTTCACTAATTGGAGCTAACGGAGCTGGTAAGTCTACAATTCTTAAAGCGATATCTGGATTACATCGAGCAACTTCAGGTGAAATTCTTTATCAAGGCAAGCCGATTCAAAATGAATCTACAAAAAAGATTGTTCAACTAGGTATTTCTCAAGTTCCAGAAGGGCGTCATGTTTTTGGAGGAATGACCGTCCTTGAAAATCTAGAAATGGGTGCTTTTCTTCGTAAAGATAAAACTGAAATACAAAAAGATTTGAAAATGGTATTTGACCGATTTCCTATTTTAGAAGAACGAAAAAAACAAGACACGGCTACTTTGTCCGGTGGAGAACAACAAATGGTGGCTTTGGGTAGAGCGTTGATGTCTCGTCCTAAGTTATTGCTATTAGATGAACCTTCAATGGGACTCGCTCCTATTTTTATTAAAGAAATCTTCGCTATCATTAAGATGATCAATGCTCAAGGCACGACTGTTTTACTCATCGAACAGAATGCTAAAGTAGCCTTAGAAATAGCCCAACAAGGCTACGTACTAGAGACTGGAAGAGTTGTACAAAGTGGAACAGGCAAAGAATTATTGGCAAGTGATGACGTACAAAAAGCCTATTTAGGAGGATAAGTGCAATGAATGTAAAAAATTATATGACGTCGAACGTTAGAACGGTTTCTGAAGAGACAAAAGTTTTAGAAGCACTTGATATTATGAAAGAGCATAACTTTCATCGGCTACCAGTTGTTCGAAAAGACAAAATGATTGGGTTAATTACTGAAGAGATTATTCAAGAAAATTCCCCATCAACGGCTACGAGTTTAAGCATTCATGAGATGAACTATTTATTGACAAAGACCACTGTTGGAGACATTATGCATAAAAAAGTGGTCACTATTGGAGCGGGAAATCTGCTAGAAGAAGCTGCTGATTTGATGTTAAAAGACGAAGTTGGGGTATTGCCAGTAGTTGAAGATAGCGATAAAATTATTGGGATTATCACGGATAAAGATTTATTTAGAGCTTTTATTGATGTCATGGGATACAACAATAAAGGCAGTCGAATCGTTATCGATATCAAAGACGATCATTCCGGTATTCTAAAAGATATTACTAATATTCTCGCTGACGAGCATATTAGTATCAATCAAATTGCTGTTTATCGACAAAACAATATTACTCAAGTTGTCATTCAAGTGGATAGTCCAAATACAAATGAAATCAAAAAAATAATGACGGATAAAGGATACACAGTCAGTTCTGCAACGGTTAAAGAAGGCAATTAAACAGATTGTGTTAAAAAATCAAAAGAAATATAGCACTTAAAAAGCTATTTTTCTTTTGATTTTTTATTTTTTATTAAGCCAAAAAAATTCGGACTTAAGTAGGAGACAAACGAAATGGATATAGTGTAAAATGAAAGAAGAAAAGAAAATAAATAAAGAAAAATGGAGGTTGGAACAACGATGAATAAGCTTAGAAAAGTTAGTATTGCACTTATTGCGTCGATTAGTTTTATAGGAGCAACTACTGCTATCCTACCCTCGCGCGCGCTAGCTGCGTCAGGTGATGTTGATACAACTGTAATAGATGAGAAATGGGGAAAACCAACATTTGTATATGGAGGAGGTTTATCCGATAATCAAATTAGTGAAACAGAAAAATTACTAGGAATAAAAAACCCTGAAAATGTAGCAAGTGTTGCTGTAACAGGCGAAGATTTAATTCAGTACTTAAAAGAAGGGTCAGGAGATACGGCGAATATGATTTCGTCTGTTTTAGTCCAAAAAGAAAATTCAGGTAAAGGTGTAGAAGTAACCATTGAGACACCAGAAAATATCACCCAAATTACCCAAGATCAATACGCCAATGCAGCGATTACAGCAGGAGTCAACGATGCAAAAATCATTGTAGCAAGTGTAAAGAAAGTTACTGGAGAGAGTGCTTTGACAGGCATTTATAAAGCTTTTGATGTAAATGGAGAAGACCTAGATCAAGACCGGATGGCTGTCGCTCAAAAAGAATTAGAAACAACAAATGGCATAGCACAAGAAAATGCAGAGAAGACCGATTTTGATCTTGCTAAATTTGACCAAGCAATTATTGAAATCAAACAAGAATTAGCAGATTTAAAAGAAAAACAAGGTGAATTAGCAACCAAAGAAGACATTGAACGAATCATAAATGAGGCTTTAAAAAACAATCAATTAGAGAATGCCATCACACAAGAACAAATCAATCAATTAATGAGTTTGTTTGAGAAATACCAACAAACAAGTGCTATTGACTCAGCGCAAGTAAAAGAACAACTATTAAAATTATCTGATTCAGTCCAATCAAAATTTGGTGAAGCACTTCAAGACGCTAAAGATAGTGGACTACTTGATAAAGTCGGGAATTTCTTTAGTCAAGTTTGGAACGCAATCGTCGGATTATTTAATTAAACGAACGTATTTTTTTAAAACCATCAAGTCTCTATTTAGGTACAAGGAGATTTGTTGGTTTTTTAATTTTGAAAAAAAATCAATGGTGTAAACCTTTACAATTTTATTAAAGTCATTGCAACTAATTTACTTTCAGTTATAATCAGATTTAGGTAATCCATAAAGAGAGCAATGAAACGAACGACTGCTCTTTCAAATGAGTATAAAAATAATCTATTCACTAAGAGAAAAAAACGAACTGAAAAAGGAGACAGAATAAATGAATTTAAAGGCAGTATTAGATAAGAAAAATAACGTGTTAGGTGAGCAGACTCCTTTATTTGAAGAGATTAAAGCAGCAAAAGAAGTGTTTTGGGCTAATCCTAACAAACAACCTTTTGAAAAAGCAGCAGAGAAGTCTTCCATCACAAAAGCTGATATTGCAGATGCAGATGCTCGATTAGAACGTTTTGCTTCCTATCTAAAAATAGCTTTTCCAGATACTGCTCCCACTAATGGAATCATAGAATCGCCCATTACCCCAATACCGAACATGCAGGCTTATCTTGAGAAAGAATACAATGGAGAAATAGCAGGCAAAGTTTGGTTAAAACGAGATGATTTACTGCCAATTGCTGGAACGATAAAAGCACGTGGAGCAATCTATGAAGTTTTAAAACATGCAGAAGAACTAGCTCTAGAAGAAGGATTATTGACCTCGATAGAAGAGGACTACGCCATTTTTGCAAGTGAGACATTTAAGCGTTTCTTTTCTGATTATAAAATAGCTGTTGGAACAACAGGAAACTTAGGAATTAGTGTCGGAACAGTAGGAGCTAAATTAGGTTTTGAAGTTATTGTCCATATGTCAGTTGAAGCAAAACAATGGAAAAAAGACTTTTTAAGAAGCCGAGGAGTTGCTGTTATTGAACATGCTTCTGACTTTACTAAAGCTGTAACAAAAGGGCGCCAACAATCTGAATTAGATGCTAAAAGCTATTTTGTTGATGACGAATATTCACGCGAACTATTTTTAGGTTATACAGTAGCTGGAAGCCGATTACAGAAACAATTGAGTGAAAAAAATATTTTAGTGGACGCAGATCACCCTCTATTTGTTTACTTGCCTTGTGGCATTGGTGGGTCTCCGGGAGGCGTTACATTTGGCTTAAAACAGATATATGGCGACGATGTCCATTGTTTCTTTGTTGAGCCAACACATGTGCCTTCCATGCTCGTTGGATTGATTACTGGTAAGTACAACGAGATATCCGTTAAAGACATCGGTTTAGATGGCCTAACGGTTGCAGATGGCTTAGCTGTTCCTCGAACATCTGGCTTTGTTGCCAAAGTACTAGAAGATTTCTTTAGTGGGTCGTATACTCTAGAAGACAGCCAAACACATAAATTACTAACGGCTTTAATCGATCAGGAAAACATTTATTTAGAGCCAGCGGCAGTTGCGGGCTTGCCAGGCTCGATTCGGATGCTGCAATCAAAAGCCGGACAAGAGTATTTAAAGGCCAATAATTTGGTTGATAAGATGGATAATGCCACGCATATTTCATGGGCAACAGGTGGAAGCATGGTTCCTGAAGAAGATATGGCTATTTTTTACGAACAAGGTAAGCAATAACGAACGCAATAGATACACTCAGATAAACAACTAAATTGTGGACAACTAATTTTTAAGAAACTAGGAGGAATAAATATGTTAGAAATTATTCACACAAAAAATGCACCAGAACCAATTGGTCCATACTCACAAGTTATCAAAGCTGGAGATTTTATTTTTCCAGCTGGTCAAATTGGCGTAGATGCTGTATCAGGTAAATTGGTCGGAGAAAGTATCACAGAACAAACGGAACAAGCTTTTAAAAATCTTTCAGCTGTCTTAGAAGCTGCGGGTTCTTCTTTGCAACACGTTGTTAAAACAACTTGTTATTTATCAACAATGGAAAATTTTCAAGCGTTCAACGAAGCTTATGGAAAACAGTTTAATGGACATAAACCTGCTCGTACTTGTTTTGCTGTTCAAGAACTTCCACTAAAAGGTTTATGTGAAATAGAAGTTGTCGCAGTTTTAAAAAAATAAAGTAGCGGATACAATCTCGAAATAACTAACGGTTAAAAAAAGATTGACATTCTTATTGTTTCCAGATAGTCTAATAGCATAAAAACAAAATAGTCTTCAGGGCAGGGTGTAAGTCCCTACCGGTGGTAAAGCCCACGAGCCGCAAAGCAGATTCGATTAAATTCCGAAGCCGACAGTTAAAGTCTGGATGAAAGAAGACAAAGTAATTGCAGAAAAAAACGATTATGAGAGAAGTCTTATTTGAGATGGATAAAAACAGTCTGTTTTTAAAAAGCAATGCTACATTAGTCTTATTTGACTATGGAAAAAGCCCTGGATTTACTAGCTAGGGCTTTTTTTGTATCCTATTTTCAAAAAATTGAATAGTCTTCAGGGCAGGGTGTAAGTCCCTACCGGTGGTAAAGCCCACGAGCTGCAAAGCAGATTCGGTTAAATTCCGAAGCCGACAGTTAAAGTCTGGATGAAAGAAGACAGCGTTTAAAGGGTTCAAAGGTAGCCGACTACTCAGTATGCGGTGTTATTTGTTGCACTCTCTATTCAAAGCGCGCTAAAACCCTGAAGAGACAATCTTTTGGGTTTTTATTTTTGTTTTTATACAGATGGGAGTGAAAAAAATGGATGAATTTTATATGGAAATGGCATTAGAATTAGCCAAAAAAGGCAAAGGTTTTACAGCACCTAATCCGTTAGTTGGTGCTGTACTTGTTAAGAATGGAAAAGTGATTGGAGAAGGGTATCACGAAGAGTACGGGCAACCACATGCAGAAGTAAATGCAATTACATCAGCAAGTGAGTCTGTATCTGGTGCAACGCTATACGTTACGCTAGAACCTTGCTCACACTTTGGGAAAACACCTCCTTGTTCTGATTTAATAGTGGATAAAAAAATAAAACGAGTGGTCATTGGATTGATTGATCCTAACCCATTGGTTGCAGGAAAAGGGATTGAAAGGCTTCGTAATAAGGGGATTCTTGTTGGTGTTGGAGTATTAGAAAAAGAGATAGCTCAATTAAATGAGATTTTTATTAAGTACATTGTCACGAAAGAACCTTTTGTCGTGATGAAAAGTGCCATGTCTCTAGATGGAAAAACAGCTACAACAACTGGAGAGTCTCAATGGATTTCTGGCGAAGCAGCGAGAAAACGAGTCCACAATTTACGCCACGAATTATCCGGCATCATGGTAGGCGTTGATACGATTATCAAAGATGACCCGCAATTAACAACTAGAATTCCTAATGGCAAACATCCACTAAGAATTGTCGTAGATAGCCAACTAAGAATTCCGTTAGCTGCTATTGTTTTGTCTCAGCAAGATAAAGCTAAAACAATTATTGCAACAACTAGTAGAGCAAGTAGTGAAAAAATAGCAACCTTAACAAAAAAAGGTATTGAAGTGATTGTACTTTCTCAGCGGGATAACAGAGTTGATTTACGTGAATTGATGAAAAAATTAGGAGCCAAGAATATTGACAGTATCTTATTAGAAGGTGGAGCGACATTAAACTTTTCAGCTCTAAAAGAAGGAATTGTTGATAAAGTCCACGTTTATCTTTCGCCAAAAATCATTGGTGGAAAAGATGCGAAGACCGTTGTTGAAGGCGAAGGAATTAGCTCATTGGAAAATGCGTTTCAATTAAAGCGATTAAATCCTGTCATGGTTGGAGAAGATTTACTAATAGAAGGTTATCTAGATAACCAAAAAAGAAATTAAATGGGAGGAAAGCAGATGTTTACTGGGATTATTGAAGAAATTGGAACGATTAAATCAATTAAAAAAGGTGAAAAAAGTTCAGTACTGACTATCAAAGGCCCAAAAGTGGTACAAGGGACTCGGATTGGAGATAGTATTTCAACTAATGGTGTCTGCTTAACGGTGACAAAAATAGAAAATGATTCTTTTGAGACGGACGTGATGTCTGAGTCTTTAAAAAGGACAACTATTGGCGAATTAACTTCTGGTAGCTCTGTCAATTTAGAACGAGCGCTAAGTCTAGAGACAAGACTAGGAGGACACATGGTTAGTGGCCATATCGATGGAACTGGAAAGATAAAAGCTTTCAGGCAGGATGATAATGCCGTATGGGTTACGGTTGAAGCAAGTACGGATGTATTAAGATACATTATTGAAAAAGGTTCGATAGCTATTGATGGCGTTAGTCTAACTGTCGTATTAGTAGATGATCAGTCGTTTCAAGTTTCCATTATACCGCATACAAGCGAAGAAACGGTGCTATTGACCAAGCAACCAGGTGATAAAGTGAATCTCGAATGCGACATGATTGGAAAGTATGTTGAAAAGTTGTTAGGACTTAGCTCAAAAGAACCGATTAAAGAAACTAACGTAACACATGGATTTTTAAAAGAAAATGGGTTCTATTAGGCCAGGATGGAGGACAGAATGTTTAATACTATTGATGAATTACTAAATGAGTTAAAAGCAGGAAAAAATATTTTATTAGTAGACGATGAAGAACGAGAAAATGAAGGGGATATTATTTGTGCAGCTGAATTTGCGACTACAGAAAATGTGAATTTTATGGCTCGCTATGCTAAAGGACTTATTTGCATGCCAATGAGCAAAGCCTACACTAAGAAATTAGCATTGCCACAAATGATTCAAGACAATACGGATAACCACCAAACAGCGTTTACTGTTTCAGTAGATCATCTAGATACAACCACGGGCATCTCAGCAGCTGAGCGCTCACTAACGGCGATGAAACTAGTTTCGGATGAGGCAAAACCAACTGATTTCAGAAGACCAGGCCACATGTTTCCGTTGGAAGCAGTTGATGGGGGCGTGTTAGCTAGAAATGGACACACAGAAGCAACGGTTGATTTGATGCAATTAGCAGGTTTGAAACCAGTCGGATTGTGTTGTGAGATTCTTAAAGAAGATGGCACAATGGCTAGAAGAAATGATTTAATGGCCTTAGCGAAAGAACACGAGTTAAAAATAGGAACGATTGCTGACTTAATTGAGTACCGTAAAAATAAAGAACAAGTTATCTTTAGGCAATCTAAAGCACAACTGCCAACAAAACATGGTGAGTTCGAAATCTATGCTTATGAGCACGCTGTTACAGGTGAACACCATGTTGCTTTAGTAATGGGGGATGTTAGTGATGGCAAGCCAGTTTTGTGTCGTATTCATTCTGAATGTTTAACAGGTGATGTATTTGGATCTAAAAAATGTGACTGTGGCCAACAGCTAGATGCGGCAATGGAACAAATTGCAACAGAGGGTCGTGGTATTTTAGTGTACATGCGCCAAGAAGGTCGTGGTATCGGCCTAGTGAATAAAATTAGAGCATATGCTCTTCAAGACCAAGGGCACAATACGATTGAAGCTAATGTAGCACTTGGTTTCCCTGCTGATTTGAGAGAGTATTATGAGTCTAAACAAATCTTTGATGATTTATCCGTTTCACACTTGCGCTTGATGACGAATAACCCATTAAAAGTAGAAGGTATGGAAAAATACGGACTAACAATTGTTGAAAGAGTGTCGCTGCAAGTAGAAGCGCAACTAGAAAATAAGGCCTATCTAAAAACCAAGCAAGAAGAAATGAATCATTATCTAAATTACCAAGTGTAATAAAAAATAACGATTAAAAAATGGAGGAATTATAATGAACGTATTCGAAGGACAATTAATCGCGAAAGATTTAAAAATAGGGATTGTAATTGCACGTTTTAATGAATTTATAGGGTCAAGATTATTAAGTGGAGCACTAGACGGCTTGAAAAGACATGGCATGTCAGAAGAGGAGATTGCAATTGCTTGGGTACCAGGAGCTTATGAAATTCCATTAGTTGCACAAAAAATGGCAACTTCAGGTAAGTATGATGCGATTATTACGTTAGGAGCAGTAATCAAAGGCGCTACGTTACACTATGAGCTTGTCTGCTCAGAAGTCACAAAAGGAGTTGCTACAGCCTCAATGAATACTGGTTTACCAATAATATTTGGTGTCTTAACGACAGATAGTATTGAGCAAGCTATTGAGCGTGCCGGTACTAAGTCTGGTAATAAAGGCTATGAAGCAGCTGTTTCAGCTATTGAGATGGCGAACTTATTGAAAGAAATGTAAGGTTTAATCATGGATAAAGCGAGATTAAAAGCTATACGAACACTCATTTTTGATTACGATGGGACGCTCCACGATAGTAGGCAGAACTATATTGCTGCTTTTAAACGGGCCTATCGTTATTTGGTAGCACACCAAAAAGCTAAACCAAGAGAATGGCAAGATGATGAGATAACGAAGTGGCTAGGTTATAGTAGCAAAGAAATGTGGGAGAACTTTATGCCCGATTTAGCTAAAGAGTATCAACTAGCTGCTTCAAAATTAATAGGCGAAACGTTACTAGAAAAGGTCCTTTTAAAAGAAGCGAAACTGTATCCAGAAGCATTAGAAACATTGGATAATCTAAAAAGTAAGGGATACAACTTAATTTTTTTGAGTAACTGTAGCGAAGCCTATATGCAAGCACATCAAGAAATATTTCAATTAGATTGTTACTTCGATGAGATGTACTGCAGTGAACAATTTAATTTTATACCTAAACACGAAATCGTTACGTTGATTAAGAGTGAATGGCAAGAAGAGTACCTTGTGATTGGTGATCGTATTCATGATTTAGAAATCGGGCATTACCATCAATTGATTACAATAGGCTGCACTTATGGCTTTGGCACAAAAGCAGAAATGCAACAATCTGATATAAGGATAAACAACATTCAAGAATTACAAGAATTACTATAGAAAAACATTCCGACCTAATAAAATAAGTGGGTCGGAATGTTTTTATTCAAAATCAAACGTTAATCCCCATTTTTTTCTAAGAGTATCCATTATGTCCATCACATCATGGGTCAACGTTAATGAGCTGGTGTCTTTTTTAGTGCGAACATTTTCGTTAAAATGAGAAATTTCGTAATTCAAAGCTTGAGTAGTGTAACCGGCTTGAATGCGCTCGACAGACCCATCAGAATAAGTTAGGGTAGCTTCATCAGCCCTCGGGAAATCAGGCACCGTAAGATAACCATGTTCAAAAGCAACAATCCCTTGTTTAGGCATCTTAGCTCTAAACGCAATAGCAATAGTGGCGAGTTCGTTTTCAGCGTTTTTTAAGATGATTCCAGCCTGCTCATCTACTCCGGTTTCAAAAAAGTTAACGGTTGTTAGAACTTCATTGGGCTGACTGGATAAAAAGAAACGAGCGAATGATAAAGCATAAGTTCCAATATCTAATAAAGCACCACCAGCAATGGCTTTATTAAAGAAACGATTCGTTGGATCCGCTTCTTTTAGACTGCCAAAAGAGACTTGAATCATGTTTAATTTACCAAGTGAGCCATCAGCCATTCTTTTCTTCAGTTCTTGATAAAGTGGCATATGATAAATGGTCATAGCCTCCGCTAAAATCAAGTCTTTTTCTTTAGCAAGATTCATAGCAGCATCTAGTTGCTTGGTATTCATAACAATGGCTTTTTCACAAAGGACATGCTTACCATGTTCTAGGCTCTTCATAATAAGATCTGCGTGATGACTATGAGGAGTCGCAATATAAACCACATCGATAGCAGGATCATTCAGTAGTTCATCATAACTGCCATAAGCTTTTTCAATCCCAAAGGTCGTTGCGAATTGTTCAGCTTTTTCGATTGAGCGAGACCCAACTGCATAAAGTTGTGCATCATCAGCTGCAAAAGTTGCAGCGAAACTTGTAGCAATAGACCCTAATCCTAAAATACTCCAATACAATTTTTTCATTTTTATTCCTCCTTCATCCTTAGATAGGAACTTCTTTATCTTCTTTCATTGTAGCAAGCCAAAGAAGTGGACGCAATGAGAAGCCTTACACTTTTGTTTTAAAGCTGTTACGTGTAAAATAGAAGTAGCACTTATTCTATCAATGAAGGACCATGACAATGAGAGGGGAATGCATCATGCAAGAAGCACTTATCCAGATTGTTTTATATACCATAAAGGAAAATTATCATACTGAGAAAGACTTTTACTCTAGTCAATTATCCATTAGCCAAGAAAATTGGCAACGATGGAAAGAGGGTGAAATTAGTCTGAAACCAAAAGATGAACAGGCTATCATAAGTTTATTTACAGATTATGAATGGATGTTGGTCCAAAAGGTTATCCGAAACGCAACGTTCTTTCCAGAGGTAGAAACGCATCCCGTCGAAGAATACTTAGGAATAAAATTCCACGTAGCTAAAAAATGGGTGAACAGTGGTACGGCTGAGCTAGCGTTTCAACAAGAGAATGAAAAAGAAACAATCAGTCAACACCGTAAAAAAAATAGTACGGTTCTTAAAATTGACATGAACTATGATTTTTGGAGTTACAAAGACCGGATTGAATTGAGTCTACCAGGTATTATCCAACAGCAAATTGAAACTGAAAAACAAGATTTATTAGAGTGGTTTAAAGAAAATATTGAAGATCACTACGTAGTTCAAGAATAAAGGCAATAAAGGGCTTGAAAAAGGTGGGGCAAAAGCTCCATCTTTTTTTGTCCGATTTGTTTTAAATAATGAGTTGAAAATAAAAGAAGACCTGTTTTTTATGACGATTTTATCAATAAATGTTATTATAGGAGAGAACAAAAAAATTCTTGTTTTAATTAAGAAAAAACAGGATTTTATTTTTTGCTACTAGTAAAAAGAACGGAGCATGACTAAAATGAACTATAAAAAAATAGCAGGCAGTCTTTTGATTTTAACAACGATTACAGGTTGCGGATTAATAGAAGAAACTTTTTATAATACCTCTGATGAATCCAGTAAATCTGAAACATCAATAGACAATCAATCGATAGCTGCAGATTCTTCTGTTGAAGCCTTAACACCAGAAGAAGAACAACAGCTAAAAGAAAAAGAAGAACGCCAAATGATGTTAGAAGAGTTACCTAATGTAGCCGTTTCTGATTGGAATTTACTATTGGTTAATAACTCTCAGTTGATTGATCCTAACCTTGACTTGCCTTTAACTATTTTACCAAATGGATACATGATTGATGAACGTATAGAACAAGAATACGAAAATTGGTTAAAGAAAGCTTCTGAGGCTGGCTTTGAAATTGTTTTAGTTTCTAGTTACCGTTCAGTTGATTTGCAACAAAAAAATTATGACAGCAGCATTCAACGTTATATAGGGCAAAATTATACTCAAGAAGATGCTGTTAAAGAAACTGAAAAATATATTGCTATTCCAGGGGGCAGCGAACACCACACTGGCTTAGCTGTTGATATTCTGGATTCAGAATGGTCAGAAACTGGACAAGGATTAATACCTGAATACGACACACAAGCTTCTCAGCATTGGTTAGTAGACAACATGACTGATTATGGCTTCATTTTGCGTTTTCCAAAAGGAAAAGAAGCAGAGACGGGAATTAATTATGAGTCATGGCATTTTCGTTATGTTGGCATTGAAAATGCTAAATACATCGAAAAATATGACCTATCTTTGGAAGAGTACATTGAATTACTAAAAGAAGCTGGAAAATAAATCAAAAGGAAAGACGTGATAAGTTGGGTAAAAAGAAACCAGTAAAAAAGTATGCTTCTTCAAAAAATAAAAAGAATCGTCTTTTTATTTTTTGGTCATCTCCTAGTTTTGTATTGGTTAGTTTATTTGCAGTTTGTCTAATTTTTTTTAGTGCAATCGCTTTGTTAGGGTCAAAAAATCCAACCGGAAGCTTAGATTCGTCCTTAGCGATAGACAATACGAGTGAAGAACAATTTATTAGCCAAACAGCTGAATATGCCAAACAATTAAAAGAAACATATGGTATTCTTCCAAGTATTAGCATTGCGCAGGCTATTTTAGAATCTGATTGGGGCAAAAGCGAACTTTCAGTAAAATACAATAATTTTTATGGTATTAAAGGCAGTAATCCTGATCAAACAACGGTCATGAATACGAAAGAATTTGTTAATGGAGAATGGATTGAAATAAAGGCACCTTTTAAAGTATACGAGAGTTGGCAAGAGTCGATGGAGGAACATGCTAGACTTCTCGTTTTTGGAACCACTTGGAATACCAATCAATACGCAACAGTCGTAGCAGCAATAAACTATAAAGAAGCAGCGTTTGCTTTGCAAAAAAGTGGGTATGCCACTGATCCAGAATACCCGGTAAAGCTAATTGCTTTAATTGAACAATACAACTTAAACCAGTATGATTGAGTAACGACGGTTTTTCTATTATTATCCGATAGTTAGCCGAGTTTAGAAGAAAAACGACTCAATTTGTCTGTTAAGAGGAAGTTTAAGTCGAGTAAGCTTAAAAAGAGTTTATACTTGTCTATTTATATGGAAAAATAGACAAGTAGAGAATAAGTAATGAAACACTTGTTCAAACTCACGAATAGAATTCATAAATAAAACGTCAAGCTTTAAAAAAATAATAAACGAGTAAAAAAGGGTTAAAGATACCAGGAGGTTAAATAAATGGAAGAGCGCATTAAAAAGAAAGTTCCAAAAATTACAACAGATTTGAGAAGAGATTACATTAAAGTACCTGAGATTATTCGCAAAGCGAGTGGGATTGTCATTAATGGCAAACGAATTCGCTCGTTTATTTTCACAACAGATATTGCTATTATTATGAATAATAATGCAGATGCAATAATAGCTGTCTACCCGTTTACGCCTCATCCAGCAGTTGTTAACGGCATCACAACGGTAGCGAATATGCCTGTCGTTGCAGGAGTTGGTGGAGGATTAACTCACGGCCCTAGATCGTCTAATATTGCTCTATTTGCTGAAGCACATGGCTGTATCGGTGTTGTTTTAAATTCACCGACACCTTTAAGTACGATAAGTGAAGTAAACGGTATAGTTGATATTCCAATTATTCTAACAGTCGTTTCAGAATTTACAGACATCCAAGAAAAAATAGATGCTGGAGTCGATATTGTGAATATCAGTGGCGCAGCGAATACCGCTAATATCGTCAGAGAAGTCCGTCAAGCATTCCCAGAACTACCGATTATAGCAACAGGTGGACCAACTTTAGAAAGTATCCAAAGAACAATAGAAGCAGGAGCTAATGCGATTACGTATACACCGCCAAGTAATGGAGAACTATTTAGCAAAAAAATGAAGAAATACCGTATACAAGAAGAAGAAAAGGCTGAAGATTCAGATCATCATGCATAAAAATAACGTAAAAAGTCTACTGGCTTCATTCTAAAAAAATAAAAAAGGAGGCAAACGAGTGGAAACAATAAGATACAATAAAAAGAAAAAGCAACCAACATGGAAAATAATTGTTGCACTGAGTCTAATTCTCGTAACACTTATTGGTGCAGGAGCAGGATACTATTTTTGGTCAAAACAAAAGGATGAAAAAGCAGCACAACAAACCGTTGACTCGTATGTTAATGCTTTAGAAAAGCAAGATTACTCAAAATTAAGTCAGTTAGTCTCACAAAAGTCATTAGAAAAAATAAAGTACACTAAAGAAGCACTAAAGGAGCGCTATGAAGCGATTTATGGTGGAGTGGGTGTTTCAGAGGTAACTATTTCTGATGTGGAGTCTACCTTAAACGAAGAGAAAAATCGATATGATGTTACCTATAATATGCAAATGACGACTTCTTTAGGGAAACTAGAAACACAGTCATATGCCACGACTATGAGTAAAGAAAAAGAAAACTATCGAGTGAATTGGAATACAAAACTTATTTTCCCCAATCTTGAGTTAAAAGACAAAGTTAGTTTAACGACAACAATTGGTGAGCGTGGTGATATTCTTTCAAAAGATGGTTCTCCCTTAGCAACAGAAGGAAAGTTCTGGGATGCTGGGTTATACCCTGAGGTTTTAGGCGAAGGAATAGAAAAAAGCGAAAAATTAGCTGTTATTAGTGAAAAATACAGTATCCCAGTAGAACAACTAGAAAACAAGCTAGCTGCTGAATGGGTTTTACCAGAAAGCTTCGTGCCTTTTAAAGTTGTAAAAGATGGAGAAACTCCCGAAGTACCAGGAGTACTTTACCAAGAAAAAACACTTCGCACGTATCCACTGAACGAGGCCGCAGCACATCTGATTGGGTATGTTGGAGAAGCAACAGCAGAAGATATTGAAAAAAATCCAAACCTACAAGCTGGAGATATTATCGGAAAAGCTGGACTAGAAACAGCTTTTAATGAGCGCTTAAGTGGTCAAAAAGGTGGAAGAATCGTTATTAACAACGAAGAAGGTCAGTTAAAGAAAGTTATTCAAGAAATGGAATTAAAAAATGGCGAAGACATTACATTAACCATCAATGCGAAACTTCAAAAAGCAGCTTACGAACAATTAAAAGCTGAAAAAGGCTCAGCTGTTTTTATGGATCCTAAAGACGGCAGCCTGTTGTCATTAGTGAGCGCACCATCATATGATGCGAATCAACTGACGATGGGCATCAGTACAAAAGACTACAAAAAGTATACAGATGATGTAAATAACCCTTTCTTATCACGCTTTGCATCAGGGTATACTCCTGGTTCAACGTTTAAGACAATTACAGCAGCGATTGGATTAGATGCTGGAGTGACGACAATCGATAAAACCCACAAAATTGATGGCCTAAAATGGCAAAAAGATTCATCATGGGGTGATCACTTTATCGTCCGTGTATCAGATACACCACAAGTAAATTTAGAGTCAGCCTTAGTTTATTCTGATAATATCTATTTCGCTAAAGAAGCTTTAGAAATGGGACAAAAAAAATACGAAGAAGGATTATCTAAGTTTATTTTCGAAGAAAAGCTAGACTTACCAATAGCAATGAATCCAGCTCAGCTATCAAATGATGGAACATTGGCTGATGAAAAGTTATTAGCGGATACAGCTTACGGACAAGGTCAACTCTTACTAAATCCTATCCAACAAGCTGTATCGTTTTCAGTTTTTGCTAATCAAGGTCAGTTGATTTATCCTAAATTAACGGTTGATCAAAAAACAGCTAAACCCAAAATGGCTGTGACTGCAGAATCTGCTGATATAGTAAAAGATAATTTAATTAAAGTCATTGAAAGACTTGAAGGAACGGCGCATAGCCTTGCATCATTGAATAAAAAAAATCTAGCAGCAAAAACAGGAACAGCTGAAACAACTTCATCAGAAGTAGAAGGTGAAGATGCGAATACAAATGGATTTCTTTTAACTTTTGATGCAGAAAATAGGAGCTATCTAATGGTAGCAACGATTGAAGATAAATCAAGTGGAGACGTTACTACAACGATGAAACCTCTCTTGGGAAAAATAGAAGATCTACTGAACTAAAGGATATTACGTGCTTTGATCTCTAGGCATTGAGTAAAATAGTAAAGAGGGTGATCTTTACCCTCTCAGCTATTTTTTCTTTTAGAAATAATCAGAGTGCACAATTCAATGAATAAGATAAAAAACGACTATTTAAAGTTCTCATCATAAAGTAAGAGAAGAAAACTAATTTGCTATGAGCTTTAAATTATGGTATGTTTTTTTTAATCGAAAAAATGCAACTATTAAAAAGGAGACCACTATTTATGAATCCAGACCCCGACAGTCAGTCGATGTTAGGACAAATTTTATTTATCATTGTTCTAACAGGTATCAATGCTTTCTTTGCTTCAGCAGAAATGGCATTTGTATCGTTAAACCAAAGCAAAGTAAGAGAGAAAGCTGCCCAAGGCGATAAAAAGTCAGCTGCAGTATTGAACTTATTAGCAAACTCAGATAATTTTCTTGCAACCATTCAAGTAGCCATCACATTAGCAGGATTTATCTCGAGTGCCTCAGCTGCGACAAGCTTTGCTTCACGCTTGGAACCTTTGTTAACAAACATTCCAGGTGGGAAACAACTAGCAGTTGTATTGGTAACAGTCATTTTATCCTACGTTACGCTTGTTTTTGGTGAGTTATATCCCAAGCAAGTTGCTTTGCAAAAAGCAGAAGAAGTCGCTCGCTTCACTGCTGGACCGATTAGAGTAGCACAAATTATTTTTACACCTTTTGTAAAATTACTCTCATTATCAACGAGTTTATTGAAAAAAGTAACACCAATCGATTTCTCTAAAAAAGAAGAGAAAATGACTCGTGATGAGTTTCGATCTTATTTAGAAAACAGCCAAGCAAAAGGTGCGATTGATGTTGATCAATTTACTATGTTAAAAGGTGTTTTATCAATGGATACAAAAATGGCCCGTGAGATTATGGTTCCTCGAACCGATACTTTTATGATTGATTATGAGGATGGAACAAAAGAAAATATTCCTTTATTATTAGATTGTAGATTTTCACGTGTACCGGTTTATGTATCCGATAAAGATAACATTATCGGCATTGTCCATGTAAAAAACTTGCTAAAAGCTTCAAGAACGACTCAGTTAGATGATATTGACATCAAAGACATCTTAAATCCAACGTTGTACGTGCCAGAGACAATCTTTATGGATGATTTATTGTATGAGCTGAAACGCACACGTAACCAAATGGCTATTTTAAACGACGAGTATGGTGGAGTAGTTGGGATAGCAACCTTAGAGGATTTATTAGAAGAGATTGTTGGCGATATTGACGATGAGTACGATGAAACGTACAGCATGATTCAGACAATAAGCGAAACACGCTACTTAGTAGATGGATCTGCACCTCTTTCTAAATTCAATGAATTTTTTAATACAAATATAGAATCCAATGATGTTGACTCAATAGCGGGTTTTTTCATCATGCAACATGGTAGTATTCCTCAACTAGGTGAAGAAGCGACAGTGGAATATGCAGATTACCTCTTTACGGCTAACGACATAGAAGGTTCTAGATTAGTTAACTTATACGTCGATACTATTTCAACAGAATCAACAAATGATTAACCAACTTACTGTTTTTAAAGTAGCTAGTTAGTAAGCAGAAAAAGAGTTCAAAGATGGGCAACTACATTTTTGAACTCTTTTTTATAACCGAACGATTATCTTGTTTCATATAATAAAGTTCATTAATACTGATAGTTTAGTGAGAAGATTAAAAAAACTATTGACGTTTGAAGAGAAAAAAAGTATATTCAATACGACATCAACTTATATAATGCCGAAATATGGTCGGCAAGTTTCTACCCAGTACCGTAAATACTGGACTATAAGTAAAGAACTAAAAATGAGCTGAATTCAATTGAATTTAGAGGCCTTTTTTAACTTTGCTTTGGTATGAAACAAAGCAAAAATTAAAAGGCCTCTTTTTGTTTTCAAAAGAAATAAATCATGTATCTAAAAGAAGGGTAGGATGATAATGAAATTATTAGAAGAACGTATTTTAAAGGACGGTGTGGTATTAGGAGAAGATGTTTTGAAAGTAGATAATTTTCTAAACCATCAAATTGATCCAGTTTTAATGCAGGCCATGGGGAACGAATTTGCTAACTATTTTACAAATAAAGGCATCACAAAAATTCTAACAATTGAAACTTCAGGGATAGCACCAGCTGTTTTTGCAGGACTAAAATTAGGCATTCCAGTCATCTTTGCTCGTAAGCATAAAAGTCTGACATTAATTGATAATTTATATACTACAAGTGTTCATTCATTCACAAAAGGGGTAACAAACAAAATCACCGTTTCAAGAAATTTTTTAGATGCAACCGATCATGTTTTACTAATTGATGACTTTTTAGCAAATGGACAAGCAGCAAAAGGGCTAATTGAGATATGCCATCAAGCTGAAGCATCTATTGCTGGGATTGGAATGGTGATAGAAAAATCATTTCAACCTGGCCGCAAAGATTTAGAAGAATTAGGGTATGATATTTTGTCTTTGGCTCGTATTCGTGCATTTGAAAAAGGTGTCGTTAAATTTGTAGAAGAAGAGGAGAATAAATAAAATGTTAACAAACTCAAAAGCAGCGGTTTTAGGATTGCAACATGTGTTAGCTATGTATGCGGGAGCGATTTTAGTTCCTTTATTAATTGGAAGTGCAATTGGATTCAATTCAGAACAAATGACTTATCTTGTGTCCATCGATATTTTCATGTGTGGTGTTGCAACAGTATTGCAATTAGTTGTTAACCGTTATTTTGGAATAGGGCTGCCCGTTGTGTTGGGGTGTGCAATGCAGGCTGTTTCTCCTTTAATATTAATTGGTACAACTAAGAGTATCGGAGCTATGTATGGCTCAATTATTGCTTCAGGAATCTTTATTATCCTGATTGCTGGATTATTTTCAAAAATCAAACGTTTTTTTCCACCGGTTGTAACGGGAACGGTCATTACAGTGATTGGTTTGACTCTAATCCCAGTTGGTATTGAGAAGATGGGCGGTGGAATGAAATCCGCTGCTGATTTTGGTTCAGGTAAGTACTTATTCTTAGCTTTCTTAACTGTTGCGATTATTTTAGGCATTCAGTTGTTTGCAAAAGGCTTTATTCATTCATTAGCTATTATTATCGGTTTAATTACAGGAACAATTGTTGGGTCATTTATGGGACTCGTCACTTTAGCTCCGGTAGTAGAAGCAACATGGTTTCATTTTCCACAACCGTTTTACTTCGGGGCACCTATATTTGAGTGGTCTTCTATTTTAACGATGATTTTAATTTCAATTGTTAGTATGGTTGAATCTACTGGTGTTTATTTTGCACTAGGAGAAGTAACAGGTCAAACAATCGAAGAAGAACACTTGAAAAAAGGCTATCGCGCAGAAGGATTGGCTATCATTTTAGGAGGGATTTTTAATACATTCCCTTATACCGCTTTTTCACAAAATGTTGGTTTGGTTCAAATGTCTGGCATTCGCACACGTAAACCTATTTATTTTGCAGCAGGCTTTTTAATGGTTTTAGGACTTGTTCCTAAAATTGGTGCATTTGCCACAATCATTCCCGAACCTGTTTTAGGTGGAGCCATGATGATTCTATTTGGAATGGTTGCGACTCAAGGAGTTAAAATGTTGAGTCAAGTGGATTTAAATGAAGATGGCAACTTAATGATTGTCGCCTTATCGCTAGGACTTGGCTTAGGCGTAACGGTTGTACCAGAACTATTTGCTAACTTACCAGCAGCCGTTCAAACCTTTACAGGAAACGGCATCGTCATGACGAGTGTTACAGCGATCACGCTGAATATTCTTTCTCATCATGGTCGTAAAAAACAAGCAGTTGAAATGGCGGTAGAAGAAGGAAATCTAATAGATTTACCAGAAACTATTTAAGTTATTCTTTTAATCGGATGAATGGTTTCTTCAAAAATGAAATTCTTAGCCAAGTGTCAATGGGCTGAGAATTTTTTTTACAAAAAAATGGACCATTTTTACTTGCTATTTTTGGAATGTTTGATAGGCTTATAAAGAAATAAACTATTACACTAACAGATCGGAGATTTTTAAAAATGGATACAAGTTTTCAATTTCTAGGCCTTATATTTATCATTAATTTAGCCTATGTAGCTTTAAATACGATACGATTTATGCTGACTATGAAAGGGTATCGAGTAATTGCCCCCTTTGTTTCAATGGTAGAAATTACGATTTATGTTGTTGGACTGGGCTTAGTTCTTGATCGATTAGATAACTTTTGGAATATTGTAGCTTATGCACTCGGCTATGGTGTTGGAATCGCCGTGGGTATCCAGATTGAGGAATACTTGGCACTAGGACATATTATGGTAACGGCTATCGTACCCGATATAAAAAGTGATATTGCTGAAGCTTTACGAGACTTAGGCTATGGCGTCACAACGAGTTATGCTTTGGGTAAAGAAGGCGATCGATTAGTGTTAGAAATATTAACTACTCGTAAATCAGAACGAAAACTTTACAAACAAATTAGTGAAATTGAATCCAAAGCTTTCGTTATTTCTTATGAACCAAAATATATTAGTGGTGGTTTCTGGACTAAAAAAGTCAAGAAAAGAAGGCGTGCATTAAAACAACGTGGAGAACTTTAAAAAAGAATAATGATATGTTAATAAATCATGACAGTTTTCGATTTAACTGATAAACTAGTAAAGAAAAAAATGAGCGAAAAGGTAGTGAGGCAATTGCCGAATATAATTATTCCTGGAAAAACAATTGGTATTATTGGCGGAGGCCAATTAGGAAGGATGATGGCATTAGCGGCAAAACAAATGGGGTATAGAGTTGGTGTCTTGCACCCGGAGAAAAATTGCCCAGCTGCACAAATAGCGGACTGGCAAATTGTAGCTGCTCCCGATAATCAAGAGGCATTACTAGATTTTGCAATGAAGTGCGATGTAATCACGTATGAATTTGAAAATATTGATGCAGACAAAATGGAAGAACTAAATAAAACAGTTTCTGTACCACAGGGGAGCACACTGTTAGCTATTGCCCAAGATCGAATATTAGAAAAAGCCTATTTAGAAATGAATAAAGTAAACTTAGCTCCTTATGAGATGATTTTAACACTAGAAGATATTGAGATAGCCACCAGTTCAATCGGCTTTCCATGTGTACTAAAAACAATTCATGATGAAAATGAAGAAAAAGGTCAACACATTCTCTATGGAGAAGAAGATATTCCAAAATGTGAATCCCTTCTAAAAAAAGGTACTTGTATTTTAGAAGCATGGATTCAATTTGAAAGAGAATTAGCGATAGTCATTTCAAGAAATGCTGTAGGCGATTTGTCTATATTTCCAACGACTGAAATCATTCATCGTGACAATCTTTTAGAAGAAACAGTTGCACCAGCAAGAGTTTCAGACGAGGTAAATCAAGAAATCATGCGTATTAGTCAGACCATAGCGGAGGGTTTGGATTTAGTAGGTACGATAGGGATAGAATTATTTTTGACGCCATCGGGTGCGTTATACGTGAGTGAGTTGGTCTCACGTCCTCACAGTTCAGCGAATTATAGTATTGATGCTTGTTCAATGTCTCAATTTGAGACACATATTAGAGCGATTTGTGGTTGGCCTTTACCAGAAATTACTTTGCTCTCAGATGCTGTCTCTGTCACTATTTTTGGAGAACAAATGGAAAGCGTAGAAAAACAAATTCATTTGAAACCAAGTTGGCATTTTCATTACTATGGAAAAAATGAAGCAAGAATAGGACGAATCATGGGCCATGTTACTATCTTGACAAAAAATATTGATAAGACACTTGAAAATATAAACGATACAGGAATTTGGATTTAAAAAGGGAGTATAAATGAGATGATTGAACGGTATACAAGGCCTGAGATGGGCCAATTATGGACAGATGACAATCGCTACAATACCTGGTTAGAAGTAGAAATATTAGCCGTAGAAGCTTGGGCTGAAAGTGGCGACATTCCAACTAAAGAAGCTGAAAAAATAAGAGCGAATGCAAGTTTCAATGTAGAACGGATTTTAGAAATAGAAGAAGAAACGCGTCATGATGTCGTTGCATTTACTCGAGCAGTATCTGAATCTCTTGGCGAAGAACGCAAATGGATTCATTATGGACTAACGAGTACCGATGTTGTAGATACCGCCTATGGTTACCAGTTAAAACAAGTAAATACTTTATTACGAAAAGACTTAACAGACTTTTTAGCTATTCTTGCTGAGAAGGCAAAGGAGCACAAGTATACGGTTATGATGGGCAGAACACACGGTGTCCATGCCGAACCAACCACTTTTGGTTTGAAGCTAGCACTATGGTATTCAGAAATGAAACGCAATATTGAGCGCTTTAATCATGCAGCAAACGGAATAGAAGCAGGGAAAATTAGTGGAGCTGTTGGGACCTTTGCTCACACACCACCCGCTGTTGAAAAATACGTTTGTGAAAAGTTAGGCCTTCGACCACAAGAGATTTCTACACAAATTTTACCACGTGATTTACATGCTGAATACATGGCAACATTGGCTTTGATAGCAACGAGCATTGAAAAATTCGCAACCGAAATTCGCGGTCTACAAAAATCAGAAACACGGGAAGTAGAAGAGTTCTTTGCCAAAGGTCAAAAAGGTTCTTCTGCTATGCCACATAAACGTAATCCAATTGGTTCTGAAAACGTGACGGGATTAGCACGAGTGATTAGAGGACATATGGTTACAGCATACGATAACGTGGTCTTATGGCACGAACGAGACATTTCACATTCTTCAGCGGAACGCATTATTTTACCAGACTCTACTATTTTATTAGATTACATTCTTAATCGTTTTGGCGGTATTATAAAGAATTTGACTGTTTACCCCGAAAACATGCAGCGCAATATGGAAGCTACCTATGGTTTAATTTATAGCCAGCGTGTTTTATTGAAGTTAATCGATAAGGGAATGAGTCGTGAAAAAGCGTATGATCTTGTTCAACCTAAAACGGCTATTTCTTGGGAAAGCCAGATTCCCTTCCGCAATTTAATCGAAGCTGATGCTGAAATCATGTCTCTTTTAACACTAGCTGAACTAGATGATGCATTTGATTACCGGTATCATTTGAAAAATGTAGATGTCCTCTTCGATAGAGTTGGACTTTAAAAAATAAAAAAGAATAAGAGAGGGAATAGAAATGGTATGGATAAGCTGTTAATAAGCGGCGCCTAGGCTATTTCTATTTTGTCTCATTAAGCTACAATAAGGGGGGAAGAAATGACGAAAGCCAAAATAAAAGTCGTAACAGCTATGTTGATTTTTGGAACAATTGGACTGTTTGTTAAAAATATTGATCTAACGTCAAGTGAAATAGCTCTCTACCGTGGGTTTTTTGGAAGTACTTTCCTTTTGCTTGTCTTATTTTTAAACAAAAAGACCTTATCCTGGGGGGGAATTAAGGAGAATGCTAAAATTCTTTTTTATTCAGGGACAGCCATTGGATTAAATTGGATTTTATTATTTGAGGCTTACCGCTATACGACCATTTCAAATGCAACATTAAGTTATTATATGGCACCCCTATTTGTTGTTTTAGCATCTCCTTTTATTTTAAATGAAAAACTGACTAAATTGAAAATTGGTACCATTTTTTTAGCGTTAATAGGCATGTATTTTATTGTAGAAAAAAGCACATCAAGTGGATTAGGCTACAACCACTCTTTAGGAATTGCCTATGGTATTGGTGCAGCTTTACTGTATGCGAGTGTAATTTTAGCGACTAAGTTCTTGGAAAATATTGCTAGTTTAGAAACAACAATCGTTCAGCTGATGACGGCTTCTTTAGTACTAGCACCTTATGTTTTCTTTAAAGAAGGGTTCAATATTGCAACCGTCTCTACTACATCTTTAATTTATTTATTATTTTTAGGTATCGTTCACACTGGGGTAGCTTATGCTTTATACTTTTCAGCAATGCAAGTTATAAAAGGTCAGACAATGGCTATTTTAAGTTACATTGATCCTATTTCAGCTGTCATTTTATCAACAGTATTTTTAAATGAACGTATGACATCCATCCAACTGATTGGTGGTTTCTTTATCCTAACAGCAGCCTTTTTAAGTGAAAGTGGAGTAATAGAAAGGTACAAGACCACTCGTTCGTTGAATAATTGATTGGAAAATCTTTATAAAAAGATAATATACTTGTATGTACAAGATTAAATCTTTACTATTGAAGCAAAGAGATCAATTAAAGAAACTGATGATAGGTGGATGAAATTATGGCTAAAACCAAAAAATTAGATGAATTGGCTTATCAATACATAAAAGAAAAAATCGATACGAGGCAATGGATGCCTCAAACTCGTATTACTGAGTTAGATTTATCTAAGGAATTGAGCATTAGTCGTACGCCCATTCGTCAAGCTTTTCAGCAACTCCAAAAAGAGGGCTATTTAGACGTAGAGATGTATAAAGGTGCACGCGTCAAAGAACAAAAAATTGAGTTTCGTGGCTCACAAGAGAGGTTAGAGTTTATCGAGATGACTTTGATTAACTACTTTCATTATCTTCAAATAAAAGAGATTAGCTTTGACTGTTCTCAAGTTGAAGAAAAATTAGACTGTCTAAAAAAACACCACAACGAGCCAGAAAAAGAATTCTTAAATTTAGAAGCTCAGTTTATTTATAAATTGTTTTCTTATAGCAAAAACAGCTATTTTGTCAGATTAATGATGGATACTATCCGCGAAATACAAACTCAAAACAATCCAGAGTACCTCTCGCTAATGAAAAAAAACCGTAATGTAAAATTAACCCACTATGAAAAAATAGTAGAGTATTTAAGAGTAGGAGACTACCCCTTAGCTCGTAAACAAGTTCGTATCTTAGCTAATCAACTCACACTTAATATTATTCATAACGGATAGTATGACGTAACTTAATCAGATAAGAAGCAAGGTGAACTTTAAAAAAGTGAATCTAGTTTCTTGTCTGATTTTTTATAATAAAAGAGTCTATTTTTTAATTAAACTCTCTATTCATTTCTCGATTTGAGCTAATCTATGGTAAAATAGATAGTGGAAACGTATGTGAAAATTCATTTTTTTATAAA
>JAGQHW010000070.1 GCA_020431645.1 Carnobacterium sp.
GGAAACGTCCTTTCCTTTTCATGAAATGTTATCTAAATTAATGATTGGAGCATTTAACTTCGAACAAATGCCTTCAGGGTATCCAAATATTTTTATAGGTAGCTTAGCCTTATTGTCTTTTTGTTTTTATTTTTTTAATCGATCTTTTCCTTTACGTGAAAGACTTTTCGGTTTAGTTCTCACACTCTTTTTCATTGTTTCAATGAACTTAAAAGCCTTTAATATCGTCTGGCATGCTTTGCAATATCCAATTTGGTATCCTTACCGCTTTTCTTTTGTTGTTTGTTTTTTTATGATTCTAAACGGATTTAGAAGTTTTATGAAAATGGACGGACTAAGACCTCTTGAAACTTTTTTCAGTCTAATTTTACTTGCACTAGTTGGAATAAATGTTTATCAAAATGAGTATGATTTTATCGAACCCATTCAAATTATAGTGACCATTGTATTTAGCCTTCTTATTATTTTTATGCTCATTATCAAACCAAAAAATTATAAATGGCTTCCTTTTTTATTTTTTTTAATAACTATTATTGAAATGGGAACAAATACTCAAATAGATTTATCTCGTTTAAGTTACGTTAAACAAAATTCTTTTTCAACGTATCAACATTTATTAAATGCTGATATTGAAACTATCAAAGATAAAGATACTGGTTTTTATAGAATTGAAAAAACATTTTCTAGATCTAAAAATGATAGCTTTCAAGCTAACTACCCAAGTGTTTCTCATTTTAGTTCTACTTTTGAAAAAGAACTGCCTACACTTTTTGGCCAACTAGGATTACCTGTTGGTGATGGTTTTGTGTCCTATTCAAATGGAACTTTGATTACGGATTCACTATTAGGAATCAAATACTACATTAGCGAACAAAATGAACTGTATCGTTATTCTTTAAGTGAAAATAACGTATTAGATAAACCACTCTTGTTAGAAGAAGAAAAAAAGCAAAACAAACTATTTAATCCAGATTTCCAACTTTCTTTAATCCAGACTAAACCTGATTTACGTAGCTATCTACCTTTTAAAGAGTCTAGTAAAACGGTTATATATGAAAATCCTTATGCCTTTCCACTTTTATTTGGTAGTGATAGAAGTATCTTGACTGTCGAATCACCTGACAATAGGCCTATTCGATTTCAAGAAACAGTTATACGGTCGTTGGCTGGACTACCTAATAAGACCGGTCTCTTTATTCCAACTGATTTCGATACAACTGTTTACCAAAATGTTTCAGTAACTCAATCTTTTAAAAATCAGTCTTATGTAAAACAAATTTTTAATAAAGAGGCATCTGTTACTTTTCAATTTAAACCCGAGACAAACGATTCTTACTATTTGACGCTAGATCCAGATGTCAAGGAAGAGGATGTAACATTTTATTTAAATGGGATACCCTTTACTCAATACCCTACTTACCGTAATGTTTTAGTTTTAAACTTAGCACATCTCAATAAGGAAGATACCATTACCTTTAAAATTGCTCTGAAAAAATCAAGACTTTCTTTAGATAGTTTTGATTTATACCGGCTAGATCAAGATGTTTTTTCTTCTACCATTAAAAAACTTCAAAAAAATAGTTTGACGATTAAAAATCAAAGCAACACGCTGATAGAAGGTGCAATTGAAATTCAATCGGATCAAGAACTTCTTTTTACTTCTATTCCTTATAGCAAAGGCTGGTCTGCTTTCATAGATGGAGTACCTGTTGAGACTAAAAAAGCTTTAAATAGTCTCTTAGTCGTACCAATAAAACCAGGAGTACATTCAGTAAGCTTGAAATACCGAACTCCTTGGTTAAAAGAAGGTATTATTTTAACCAGTATTGCAGCGGGTATACTAACTATTTCATATTTAATAGAAATGAAATTTTCGAATAAAAGTAAAGATAAAGGGAGTTATAATGATTAATAAACACACAATTAAATCACCTAAATTATCTTCTAAATTATCCCCCAGTGACTTTGAATCCTTAGAAGATGAAAGCTATTATACTGGAGTGGTTTTTAAAAATTGTACACTTACCGGTAGTTCTTTTGAAAAAATTTGTTTTAAAAATGTATCTTTTATAAATGTTCATTTTAAACAATGTATTTTTCACCAAATTGAATTGATTGATGTCCACTTTGATAATTGTGATATTAGCAATACAGAAATGATTGAGTCCATTATTCAACGTACTCATTTTTCGAATACTAAGCTAGTTGGAACAAATTTTGCCGAATCCTCATTGATGGATGTGTTATTTTTAGGATGTTTTGCCAACTATAGTTCTTTTAGTTACGGTTCTTTGAAACAAGTACGTTTTGAAAAGACTAGTTTAGTAGAAAGTGATTTTTACGAATTAAAATGGAAGAATCTTGATTTTAATCGTTGTGAATTAGATGGAATTAACTTACTACAAACAAATTTAAATGCATTGGATTTAAGTTCTTCTACCTTCGAAAGGATAGGAATTTCCCTTGATTTATTAAAAGGGCTTACGCTAAGTAATGTACAAGCTTTAGTTATAGCAAATGCTTTAGGTATCAAAATAAAATAAAAAACTCAAGAAATGACTAGTCATTTCTTGAGTTTTTTATTTTATTTATTTTGCTGCTGCGTAATTTTTTGCTGCTTCGTCCCAGTTAACTACATTCCAAAAAGCTTTGATATAATCTGGACGAACGTTTTTATAATTTAGGTAGTAAGCATGCTCCCATACATCCAATCCTAAAATAGGTGTTTTTCCTTCGGTTAATGGTGAATCTTGATTAGGTGTAGACATAATAGCTAACTTATCTCCATCTAATACTAACCATGCCCAACCAGAACCAAAACGTCCTGCACCTGAAGCGGCAAATTCTTCTTTGAATTTATCTAAACTACCAAAAGTTGTTTCAATTGCTTCTTTTAGATTACCAGTTGGCTCATTGCTACCATTTGGAGTAAGGATAGTCCAGAAAAAACTATGGTTAACATGTCCACCACCATTGTTTCGAACAGCTGTACGAATAGCTTCAGGTACAGCATCTAAATTTGAAATTAATTCTTCAATTGTTTTTCCTGCTAGTTCAGGATAATTCTCAATTGCTTTATTTAAGTTTGTTAAGTAAGCGTTATGATGCTTATCATGGTGCAAGTGCATTGTTTCCTCATCGATAGTTGGTACTAGTGCATCATAAGCATAAGGTAGTTCTGGTAATTCATAAGCCATAATTAAATTCCTCCACATGTTTTTATTATTTTTTTGTATCTTCTACCTTCTAAATGTAACACCTTTCATAATAAAACTCAAAATCTTTGCCTATATATTCAACATAAAAAGTTATTTTTCCCTTTCAATAACAGATAGTTAGACCAAACATTGAGTTTTCTACTAGAAAAGCTTACAATAACAAAGAACGATTTTATCATAGTAATAGGAGTGATTGATATTCAACTTTTTAATCTAATGAAAGCCTCTTTTCTTAATCCGGAGAAGTTAAGTGCCGCACGTAGCTTGAATAAGAAAAAAATAATACTGTACCTGATCTTTCTTTCCTTCATAACAGCTGTTCCTACTTGGATTCAAGGAAATAAATTAATTGCTGATTTTAAAAGAGATGGTCAAAAAATTGCTGAACAATTGCCCTCTTTTAAAATAGAAGATGATCAATTGGTAACGGAAGAAAGTACTAAAAGTTTTATTTATCAAACAGATTCAATTATTTTTACTTTTGATCCTACAGGAGAACAAACACCTGAAGACGTCAAAAAAAATACGATTGGAACGACAATAGGACTAGCCTTACTTAAAGATGGCCTTTATCTTAGTGCACCAGGTTATCCTGGTGATATTTCTTACACTAAAATGAATGGTTTAGATAACACTTTCTTTGCAGATTTATTCTTAGGAATGGAAAGAGTAAGTAGTGTAATTTTTATCTTATCCTTTATCTTAATTTGGCTTGTTAATTTATTAATTGTTGTTATTTATAATTTACTTTATACCGTTTTTGCTAATTTAGTTTCTACCTTCAGTCGTCGCTCTCTTCGTTTTTCTGATAATTGGAAAATCGTTTTATTTGCTTCAACTTTACCGACTGTGTTCTTTGCTGTATTAAATAGTTTTCAACTAACTCCTTATCTGCAACTAGAAGCAACACTAGCTATCACGATTTATTTTTACTATTTAGCTATCAAGAAGATACCTAAAGAAAAAATAATTAAAAAATAACTAAAAAGCAGGTCACATCATAAAAATGTGACCTGCTTTTTTAATTTTATTTCGTTTTATTGCTTGCCTTATTTGCTTTTTTTATAGTATTAGCTTGTGTACGACGTTCTGTACGACGTTTTTTTACATTACTGGCTTTAATAACTCGGCCCATTTTTTTCTTATATCCAGGTTTAATCGTCTTCTTAGCTTTTTTCAACATTCCTCTTGTTTCACCATCAAGAGATTCTGTTTTTTTCTTTTCACGCTGAGCACGGCGCTTGCGATCGAAAGTATCTACGATTTCTCCATGTTTAATACTTTTAGGCTCAAATGTAATGCCCATTTTTTCAATGTCAATAACTAAATTTTCTTCACTTGGCGAATACAAAGTAATCGCTGTTCCTTTTAAATCTTTTCGACCTGTACGACCGACTCTATGAATAAAAAAGTCTAAATCGCGAGGGATTTCAGCATTGATAACGTGAGAAACACCTTCAATATCAATACCACGAGCAGCTAAATCTGTTGCAACAACAAATTGGTACTCTAAGTTTTGGACTTGTTTCATCACACGTCTTCTTTCACGTGGTGGGATATCTCCATGAATTTTAGCTACTTTAATTCCTCTTGATTTTAATCCATCAGCTATCTCATCTACTTTTACTTTCGTATTAGCGAATATCATAACTAAATACGGTTGTCCAATTGTTAGTAATTCATAAATAACATCGATTCTTTCGCGGCCTTTAGTAGATATAAGCCAGTTTTCAATATTTGTAGATATAATATCTTTCGGTTGGATTTGCTCATATAGAGGGTTTTCCATATACTTCTTCAAGAAAGGTTTTAGTTTATTTGGGATAGTTGCTGAGAAAATTAGCATCTGTAATTCTGTTGGTAATTTACTAGCAATTTTATCAATATCTTCCAAGAATCCCATATCTAATGTCATATCTGCCTCATCTATTACTAAGACCGGTGCAGTATAAATCAATAATGCTTTCTCATTCATCAAATCTAAAATTCTACCTGGTGTTCCAATAACAATATGTGGTTGTGTCCCTGCTAATTTAGCTATTTGACGCTTTTTATCTGTACCACCAACATATGTTTGAACGGTAATTTTTTCTGGTGCATTTTCCACTAATTGTAAAGCTGCTTTAGATATTTGCTCAGCTAATTCTCTACTTGGTGTAGTAATAACAACTTGAACTTCTTTTTTAGCAGGATCGATGCCGTCAATTAAAGGCAACAAAAAGGTATGTGTTTTACCTGAACCCGTTTGGGATTGTCCAATAACACTTTTCCCTTTTTTTATGGCTGGAATAAGTTTTTCTTGCACTTCTGTAGGTTGTGTAAAACCTATTTCGTTAATTGCTTCTATTAAAAATGGTTGAATATTAAATCTCTCAAATGTATGTTCCATCTATTCGTACGCCTCTTTTCTATCGATACTCTTTTGCATCTGTTACATTATAACATAATTCTACTTGCTCCGTTAATGAATTGTTGATTTTTTAATAAGTCCCATTATTGAAAAAAATTGCTGTATTCACTTTGTTATTCGTTCACTCATTTTCTAAATCTTTTTACTTTTCTTTTCGTATCTTCCTTTCTTCCTTTAAATAAATAAACAAGATAAATTGATTCCTCTATCATATACTTGTATAATACAGTAGATAATCCTTTTTAAGGAAAATATTAAAGACTAGTATCTATCGATTGAAGGAGTGGTCACAGCAAATGAATACAGAAAAGAAAGCTCTCTTCACCATATTTGGTGGAACAGGAGATTTAGCAAAAAGGAAATTATATCCTTCTCTTTATCGATTATATAAAAAAGGGTATCTTAAAGAACAATTTGCAGTTATTGGCACAGCTAGGAGAGAATGGACAGATGAGTTCTACCGTGAGGTTGTTATTGATTCTATTCAAGATATTACTGACTCACCTGAGCATGCACTAAAATTTGCAAGTCATTTTTACTATCAATCTCACAATGTGACTGATGTAGATCATTACGATACATTAAAGAAGCTTTCTAGTAAATTAGACGAAGACTATCAATTAGATGGCAATCGCTTGTTTTACTTGGCTATGTCTCCTAATTTTTTTGGTATTATCTCACAAAATCTAAAAGATCGAGAACTAATAACAACGAACGGCTTTAATCATCTAATTATTGAAAAACCATTTGGACATGATTTTAAAAGCGCACTAGAACTAAATAATAAAATTAGAGCTTCTTTTGAGGAAGATCAAATTTATCGGATTGATCATTATCTAGGAAAAGAAATGGTTCAAAATATTTCGGCTGTAAGATTTGGAAATTATATGATTGAATCTATGTGGAATAGTCGTTACATTGATAATATCCAAATTACATTAAGTGAATCTCTTGGTGTTGAAGAACGAGGTGGTTATTACGATACAAGTGGTGCCTTAAGAGATATGCTACAAAACCATATTTTGCAGATTATCTCTTTGTTAGCCATGGAGCCTCCTACTCGCTTAGAAGATAAAGAAATACGAACTGAAAAAATTAAAGCTTTAAGAGCTGTTCGACTATTTGAACCAAATGAAGTTACAGATTATATGGTTAGAGGCCAATATGGTCCTAGTCTTGATAGTAGTCATGAAAATTTAAATGGCTACCGTGAAGAAATAAATGTGGCACCTGATTCTCAAACAGAAACGTTTGTTGCTGGAAAAATTTTGATTGATAACTTTAGATGGGCTGGTGTTCCTTTTTATTTTAGAACTGGAAAACGTCTAGCTGAAAAAGGAACTCAAATTGATATTGAATTTAAAAATGTTCCGCTAAATTTATTTGATAACAACGATAAGCCTTTACCTGCTAATATTCTTACTATTTACATTCAGCCAACAGAAGGTTTTTCTTTAGAATTGAATACTAAAAAAATAGGATTAGGATTAGAAACTGAGACCTTAAAATTAGAACACAAACATTCTGCTGAAACAACTGCGAATAGTCCTGAAGCTTATGAAAAACTTATTCTAGATTGTTTAAATGGTGATTCAACTAACTTCACTCATTGGGATGAAGTAGCAACATCTTGGAAATTCGTTGATGTTATTCGAGAACACTGGGACAATAAAACAGTTGATTTCCCTAATTATGCCAGTGGTTCTATGGGACCAACTGATAGTGAAAAATTATTAATGAAAGATGGATTCAAATGGCATTGGTGTCCCAATAAATAAGAATCAATAGGTTTAGTCACTTTCAAAAAATGAAGCAAAAAAATAAAAAAAGATTTGGCATAAATGCCGAATCTTTTTTTATTTCGTTGGTTTAATTGAAGTTGCTCTAAGGCGTTCTTGATTGTCTGGATCTCCACCATAACGAGTTTCTGTATTTAATAAAGCAATTTCATTCATGTCTTCTTGAGTCAAAGAAAAATCAAAGAGTTCACTATTTTCTTTAATTCGATTTCTATGAATCGATTTAGGGATAATCACCTCACCACGTTCTAGATGCCAACGTAAAACGACTTGTGCTGGTGTTTTAAAATATTTTTGCCCTATTTTAGCTAAAATAGAGTGATTCAATAAGTCAGATTTCCCTTGGCCTAATGGTCCCCAAGCTTCATGGATGATCCCATTTTCTTTCATATAATCATGTAATTCATTTTGTGGAAACTCCGGATGAGTTTCTATTTGATTAACCATTGGTTGCACTAATCCTGCATTTTTTAATTCTTCTAAATGATGAATTTGAAAATTTGAAACACCAATAACTTTAATTTTTCCAGCTTCATATAATTCAATCATTGCCCGCCATGTATCTATAAATTTTTCTGCAGGCCAATGAATTAGGTATAAGTCTAAATAATCTGTCTCTAATTTATCTAGCGATTCTTGAAAAGCTCTTTTTGTTTCTTCATATCCTTGATCATAATTCCAAACTTTTGATGTTAAAAAAACTTCTTCACGTGACAGACCTGATTCTTTTAATCCTCTAGCCACATACTCTTCGTTCTCATATATTTTAGCTGTATCAAAATGACGGTAACCAAATTCAACAGCTGACTTAATTGCGTCAATTAGCTCACTCTCATCTTTCATTAAAAAGACGCCCAGTCCTAATTTGGGAATTTCAACTCCATTGTAGCATGTGTAACTATCTAGTAGTCCCTGATTCATTTTTTACCAGCTCCTTTGATTATGCTTGCCCACTCGTCATAGCAGAATGAAATCTTTTATTACAAGTCAGATGAATCTAAACATTCTTGTGAAATAAAAAATTCTTTTAACTTTTGGCGCAACTGTTTGATTGTACCCGTTTGATCGCTTTCAAAAGTTAGAACTAGTAAAGGCTCGTGTAAACTCATTCTCAATAATAGCCAGCCTGAACCGTAAATATCTTTTGTATTTACTCTTATACCTTCTAAATTATTGGGTTCAATCACTAAATCAGGCACCTGTTCTATAAATTCTCTGAATTTCCCCATCGTATCTAGCCCGTTTTCTCTAATCGGCTTAGTCAAAATCTTAAAACGAACTTCATCTGTTTCTATTGGTTGTTTTAATGTTTCTATTAAACTGCCAATTTTTTTATTTTCTTTACGCAACCGTGCATCGGCCATTAATATTTTAGCAACTAAGTAAGCACCATCATCTAAAAAATAATTTTCTTTAAGTGCTGCATGCCCACTTGTTTCTATAGCTAATGAGGTATGAATTCCTTCTTTGTTTAATTTCAATGCTTGGTTAATGACATTACGGTATCCAGTTAAATAACGATTTTGATGACCTCCTTGTTCTTCTATAAATGTTTTTAAGTGCTCTGATGTTGCGGAATTTGTTACAATCGTTGTACCAGGATTTTCAGCTATCACGATAGCAGAAATAACCGCAATCAAGTTATTCCGATTCAACGTTACACCTTTATGATCAACTAATGCTGATCTGTCTACGTCTGTATCAAAAATAATACCTAAATCAGCTTTATTTTCTAAAACTGCTTTTTTGATGCTAGCCATCGCTTCTTTATTATCTGGATTTGGAATGTGGTTTGGAAACGTTCCGTCTGGATCCAGAAACTGACTACCTGTAATGTTGGCACCTAATTTTTCTAAGACTTCTTTTGCAAAAAATCCTCCAGCACCATTTCCAGCATCTACAATAATGTGTCTACCGGCTAAAGGTTTCTCATGATTTTCTACATCATCAATTTCTTTTTTTATTTTACTCCTTAAATCAGCTGCATAAACCTTTAATAAATCAGCCTTTTTTACTTCTCCCTTATCTTTGGGATAAGGTTGTTTTTTCACATCTGTATTGGCTAAGATAAATTCAATGTCCTCATGCTCTGCCCCACCGTCTTTTGTGAAGAACTTCAAGCCGTTGTATTGATAAGGTAAGTGACTTGCTGTAATCATAATCGCAGCATCACAGTCAAATTCTTGGTATTGGGTCGACATAAACATGGCAGGTGTTGTAGCTAAGCCAACGTCAATAATATCGACACCCAGATTTATTAGCGTTTTTATAATGACTTCTTGAATTCTTTTAGCAGATAATCGACTATCGTATCCAATGGCAACTTTAATAGTTGTTAGTGAGTTAGTCAGTTTTTTGTATTCTTTTAACCACGCCATTAAGCCATAACTAATTTTTTCAATTCTGTCATTTGTTAAAGTTAATTCGTTATTTTTTGTTTGAATAGCAATTCCTCTAATATCAGATCCATTTTGTAAATCTGCTAAATGAAACTCAGGTAGTTTTGTCATAAAGAACCTCCATTTTATGCATTTATCCACTTGTGTAAATAATCATACATTTTAACTGCATCTTCTTCATTTTTAGAAATAATAATGCACGTATCATTCCCAGCAATGGTTCCTACTTTTTCAGGAAAATCAATTGCGTCCATTAATGCTCCAATAACATGAGCGTTACCTGGAATAGTCATTAAGATTGTTAGAAATTGAACACGAGTTAATTTTATAGTAACTTCACCTAGTGTAGACTGCAATTTTTCTTCCGTTGACATTTTATTGTTTTGGAATAGAGCGTACTTTACATTCCCGCTTGAAGTCGTTGTTTTCACTAGATGCATCTCTTTAATATCACGTGAAATCGTTGCTTGTGTTGCTTCTACTCCTTCTTCCTTTAAGTAGTGCAATAGCTCTTCTTGTGTTCCAACATCGTAGTTATTAATAATTTGTTTTATGGCTAGTTGTCTATTAGATTTTTTCATACTACAAGACCTCCTCATAATTACACTATCTACTGGTATTATACCAAACAAAGTATAAATACGCTTAGATTTATCAAACTATCTACAAAATAATGAATAAAAATTCTTTTTTAAAATGAATGGAATTTATCTAAATACTTTGCTATACTTAATAAATAGAATAAAATAACGATTCAATGATGAAGAGAGTACTGATTTAGTTTGTTTAAAGCGAATTGGGATGGTGTAAGCCAATAACAAAAAAATCAGGAACCGCACTTTTGAGAAAATAATTTGAAACTAGTAAAATTATTCGGTTTTGTTTGCCGTTATCTAAAAACAAGTGGTTTTGTTCCTTAGACAAAACAACAAGAGTGGTACCGCGGGCTCAACCTCGTCTCTTTTTTGATTTATTTGTAAATCAAATTAGGGCTTTTTTTGTATTCTAAAGTTTGAAATAAGTAAAAAATAGAGATTTAAATAGGAGGAAAAAATATG
>JAGQHW010000071.1 GCA_020431645.1 Carnobacterium sp.
CCTGTTGTTTCAAATGATTTTTTCATTTTATTCATCGCTAAGGCTAACTGCGATAACTCATCTTTGTAATTTACTGATGCTTTTTGGTTAAAATCATTTTTTGCGTAGTCAAAAGCAATATCTCTCAATTGATTCAACGGCTCACCTAAAAATTTTTGTAAAAAATAAAAGAATAAAACAGCTAACAATCCATAAATAGCAAAGATACCTAAAATCCAACTATTCATTTTTTGTTCGGCCTTATTCAAAAAAGATAAGTCTACAACCGAATAAAGAATAGCTTCTTTCTCCTCAATCATCATGTTCTTGACTCTGAAAATAAACAAACTATTTTTATTTTCAGAGCGTATTTTATCGCTAATAACTTGTGCGTCTTTTTTATTGACAAAGGCCTTTTCGATATTTTTATCAGCTAACAATTTATCTTTATAACCTGAAAAAAACGTCTGTGATTCTTTAGAAAAATCTAAGACAGGTTCTCCTTCTATGTGAAGAGACATAAATAAATGAGAATCGTACGCTTTAAAATTATCCATACTTGCGATAGTGATGTCTTGATCATTTGATAGTTGTTTTTCAATATTTTCAATCATTTTTTCATAATCAGAAATATAATTTAGTTGCATATTTTTTTGGTAAACGTGACCATATAGTTCTGTTGTAGCAATAAAACAAAAACCTAAAATTAATACTGTCATTAGCCAAATCCGAATAGTTAAGTTGTTTGATTTATCCATCGTTCAACCTACTTTTTCCCTTCAGAATAAGAATTAAATTTATAACCTAATCCCCAGACTGTCACAATCATTTTTGCAGCTGCTTCCGATTGTTTGGTTAATTTTTCTCGCAACCGTTTGATGTGCGTATCTACCGTTCTCAAGTCCCCAAAAAATTCGTACTTCCAAACTTCTCTTAGCAATTGTTCTCTTCCAAAAATTTGATTTGGAGACTGAACGAGATACAATAAAAGATCGTATTCTTTTGGAGTAAGATTAACAGGACTGCCTTCAGCTAGTACACGGTGCGATTGATTATCAATTTCAATATTAGTCGTAACGATTAATTCTGGATTTAATTGTTCTTGTTCTTTTTCAACATGAGTTCTTTTTAATACCGCAGATACTCGTAAAACAACTTCTCTGGGACTGAAAGGTTTCACGATATAGTCATCTGCACCAGCTTCAAATCCTTGAATCCGATTCATTTCTTCCCCTTTTGCTGTCAACATCATAATCGGAGTATTTTTAAGTTCCCGCAATTTTTCAGCCACTTCAAGGCCATCCATCTTAGGCAACATGAGATCTAAAAGAATTAAATCATAGTCATTTTCTATTGCTAAATTTAATGCTTTTTCTCCGTCATCTGCTTCAGTGATCAGGTAATTTTCTTTTTCAAGATACATCTTTAATAAGCGTCGAATCCGTTCTTCGTCATCAACAACCAATAAATTAAGTCTCTCATTTTCCAACGACACTGCACCTCCTATTTTTTTAAAAAATTGTTCTCTATCTATTATATTATACACATTTTCTAGTCTGTATACAGAGATATGGATTTGAATATACATAAGTAAACTTCAGATAACAACTAGAGTGTCGTCTGAAGTTTACAGTTTAATTCAATTCTTTTTTATTTTCATTTGCCAAGTTACGAAGTTGATTAACTTCAAAAGATTTAAGCTCACGCCATTCTCCTGGACGTAAACCATTTAAGTTTAATGTTCCATAAGTTTCTCTTTTAAGTTTTTGCACAGGATATCCAATCGCTCTGAACATTTTTTTAACTTGTTGGTTCTTACCTTCATGGATAGTCAATTCAACCATAGACATTTTTTTATCATTGTCTGCTGAAAGAATTTTTGCTTTCGCTGGAGATGTTTTCTTACCTTCAATTGTAATACCATTCTCAAGCTTATTTAATGAACGTCTGTCTACCATTCCTTCAACTTTAGCCACATACGTTTTGTCAATATGAAACTTAGGATGCATTAACATTTGTGAAAGTTCTCCATCATTCGTTAAAATAATAGCGCCAGTTGTATCATAGTCTAAACGACCGACCGGATAAATTCGCTGTTCAACATGAGTAAATAAGTCCGTTACTACTCGTCTATCTTTGTCATCTGAAACAGCCGAGATCATTCCTCTTGGTTTATTTAACAAAAAATAAATTGGTTCTTCTCGATCAATCGGTACACCATCAACTTCTACTTTATCTGAGTTTCCTACTTGAACACCTAATTCTGTAACAAGTTTTCCGTTCACTCTTACATGGCCCTTAACAATTAATTCTTCAGATTTTCTTCTAGAAGCTATTCCCGCATGTGCCATTACTTTTTGCAATCTTTCCATTGTCTTTAACTACCCCTTAACGTTTCAATTTTTTTATTTTGTGTCCTATGAAAACTGTTCGTTGAATCGTTCAAAGAATAAATCGGATTCTTTCTCTGAATAATTTTGTTCCATTTCTGCTATTTCAGGTAATTTTGGCAATTCCGTTATTTTTTTCAAGCCAAAATAATCCAAAAAATAATGAGCGGTTCCATACAATATAGCACGTCCTGGGCCTTCTACACGACCTTTTTCTTCAATAAGTCCTCTAATAACTAGTTTTTGTAGTGAACCACTTGTTTGAACTCCGCGTATTTCATCAATTTCCATCCGTGTTAATGGTTGCTTATAAGCGATAATAGCTAGCGTTTCGAGGGCCGCTTGTGATAAATTAGTTGATAGTGGTGAAATAGCATATCTTCTTATGATATCAGCGTATTCTTTTTTAGTCACTAGTTGATACTGTTCACCCGCTTCTAACAACGTTAAGCCACGATTTTCAGACTGTTCACATTCTTTTTTTAATTCCATTAATAAACGATAAACATGCTGCGTCGAACAAGTCAAAAGATCAGCTAGTTCATTTAACGCTAGCCCCTCATATCCTGCTACAAAAAGCAGAGTTTCAATGGCTGCTGTTTCATTCATCCGTTAATCCCTCTCATTCTTACTTTTTGTTGAGTACACAAAAATTTCTCCATATTTTTTAGGCTGTTTAAAAATAATAGCTTTCTCTTTAATTAATTCAAGCATCGCCATAAAGGTTGCAACCATCTCTTTTTTTGTTGGCTCAATAAATAGACTCGAAAATAATAGCCCTTCTTTTTGAGGTACAAGAGAAAGTTGACTTAAAATAAAGGCCATTTTCTCGGTAATGGTTGTTTCTTCTGCCATCACTCGAGTTTGGAGGGGCAATTTACTTAAGCGTTTTGATAACAATTTATTGAAAGCAACAACTAAATCATCGGTTGTCAATTCCATTGGTTCTAAGGGAATATTTTGTTGAAGAAATTCAAGATTTTGTGGTTCCCTTGTGTAATAATGGTTTCTTTCTTCTTCTTTGTCTTTTAAGACAACTGCAGCTTTTTTATATTTTTGGTATTCTAATAATTGCTCAACTAGTGCATCACGTGGATCTTGTCCCTCTTCAAAAAAAACTAGCGCTTCATCACCTATAATCATTTCTTGTTTGGGTAAAAGTAGTTTGCTTTTAATCGCCATTAAAGTTGCGGCCATGACTAAATAATCTCCAGCACTATCTAATTTTAAGACCTTCATCGTTTTGATATAAACAAGGTATTGTGCAGTTACTTCAGCAATTGGAATATCATAAATATCCAATTCCATTCGCTGAATTAAATGAAGCAACAAATCTAATGGACCTTCAAAAGCATCTATTTTTACATTAATTTCAGACATTGCTTACTCTTCTTCCTGGCTAGTATCAGTAGCTATTAAGTCGAGTTTTTTATTTTTTTCTTGCTCCCACTTAATAATTAACTGAGTTGTTTCTAGTGTCCCGATAATTTTTTGATTAGAGAAATGATGATCAAGTGCCTCTAATATTTTATAACTGATGCCTTCATTACGAAAAGAGGGATTAATAGAAATATGACGCAATAAAACGAATTCGTCACCCAACTCAACACCTATTACGGCTATCATATCTTGTGTTTCTTCTCCACGCCATAAAAAAAGTTTGCGATTTTCTTCTTGTTGATACCAGTCTAATTCAAATTTAAGTCGCTCAACTTCTTTAAAATCAGGTATAAATGACAATAGACCCATTGTAATTTTCTCATAATTATTTTTATAATCGAGTAACATCTTTTGTTTACCCCCCATAAAGATTTTATTCATGTAACAAGCTTTTGCTTAGTTATTTGATAACATTGAATGCTCTAGTCTCATTAAGTCATTGTACGTTTCTCTTTGAATAGCTAAGAAATCAATACCTTTTTCAACAAATATTACTGGAGGGCGTGGAATCCTGTTATAATTACTAGCCATTGCATATCCGTAAGCTCCTGTACTAAAAACAGCTAAAATATCTTTTTTTTGTGGTTCAGGTAACGGTAAATCCCAAATTAACATGTCTCCAGACTCACAACATTTACCAGCTATTGAATACAATTCACTTGCTTGATCCGTTGCGCGGTTAGCGAGAATGCCTGTATACTTCGCATGATACAATGCTGGTCTTATATTATCTGACATTCCTCCATCAATTGCTAGATAGTTTCGGACATCAGGTATTAATTTTTTTGAACCTGTTTCATAAAGAGTTATTCCTGCATCACCAACAAGACTACGACCAGGCTCAATCCAGATTTCAGGCATTGTTAGCCCCAATGCATGCGTTACATTTTCAACTTCTGTAATAATCGATTCGATATACTCAGCAATCGATAAAGGTTTATCTTCAACGGTATATTGAATACCAAAACCTCCACCAACGTTTAAGACACTTAAATCAAAACCGAATTCATCTTTCCAATTTTTTGAATAGGTCAGCATTTTATTGATAGCCAGATTAAATCCCTCTAATTCAAAAATTTGTGAACCAATATGGCTATGCAAACCGATTACATCAATGTAAGGCATTTGACTTGCTAAAGAAGCCGCTTGTTTAGCTTGACCATTTTCAAGATCAAAGCCAAATTTAGAATCATTTTGCCCAGTAGAAATATAATCGTGTGTATGTGCTTCTACACCAGGTGTCACTCGAATCAAAATTTTCATTCGTTGTTTGCGTTCCGAAGTGAACTGGTTTAGTCGATCTAATTCATAAAAATTATCTACTACAAAGCAACCCACTTGATAATCCAATCCAGCTATCATTTCATCATCTGATTTATTATTGCCATGAAAATGGATTTTTTCGCTAGGGTACTCCGCTTTAATAGCCGTGTACAATTCACCACCTGAAACAACATCTAACGATAAACCTTCTTTTGCCATTAATTGATAGATTGCAAGACAAGAAAAAGCTTTACTTGCGTAAGCAACCTGAGCTTTTACTTGTCTTTTTGCAAAAACAGCTTTGAACGCTCTGGCTTTTTGCTTCACCGCTTCTATATCATAAATATAGGATGGTGTACCGTATTTATTAACCAACTCGATTGTATCTATTCCACCAACTTCAAGGTGATTTTTTTCATTTATTTTCATTGTGCCTGTTAGTAAGCGCTCGTCCATTAAAGGTCCTCATTTCAACTTTATCCGATTTTTTCTTTCCCTACCATAACATAAAAAAAGCTTTTTCTCAACGTAACAAAAGTACCAACGACTCAATACAGCAGCCTTTACATACATTTTAAAAAAATGATCTCCAAAAAAAATAGTGCTTCGTTCATCATAAAAAGAAGTCTTCTTATTTTATGATAGCTAACGGAGTCTTAAACGAATGTTGCAGTTTGTGTATTTATCTAATGAATAGTAATCAAGAATTCATGTTCTTTCTTTCTACTGGACGAAATTTTTACTGTTTCATCACGGTAATGTGTCTTTACTCTTTTAAGCTTAATTTAATGCCCGCTACTGACTGAGATCAATCTCTGAACAGGGTTTTTAGTGTTTTAGAAAGAAAATTACCCAGAGTCTTCTTGTCAATGATTTCTCTTTTTTATTTTCAAAAAAAAAAAGATCGTTTGTTTGCTTGAACATTACTTCAAGCAAACAAACGATTTTCTACTTAAGAATTGATCTATATTAAATCGCTTCTAAAATAGTTTTAATAAATAATTTAAAAGTCTTTTTAACACGTTGGGTTGTTTCTACAACTTCTTCATGGTTAAGAGATTCTTGC
The DNA here is from genome assembly GCA_020431645.1 of Carnobacterium sp. Classification (GTDB taxonomy): domain Bacteria; phylum Bacillota; class Bacilli; order Lactobacillales; family Carnobacteriaceae; genus Carnobacterium_A. The sequence continues at coordinate 6,139 of JAGQHW010000071.1, forward strand.
ATTCCAGCTGCAAGATTTGTAATACAAGAAATGCCAATTGTTTTCAATGATGCATGTTTAGCAACAATAATTTCAGGAACGGTAGACATCCCAACGGCATCTGCTCCTAATAAACGAGCCATTCTAATTTCAGCAGGTGTTTCATAAGTTGGGCCAGAGAATCCCATATAAACCCCTTCTTTTAAATCTAAACTCATATTTGATGCAACTTGCTTAACTATTTTTTGATAATCTTTATCGTAAGGCTCACTCATATCAGTAAAACGAACGCCTAATGCTTCATCGTTTGGTCCCATTAATGGATTAGCACCCGTATAGTTAATCTGATCGGTAATCATCATTAATTCCCCTTGTGTGAAGGTTTTGTTTACTCCACCAGCAGCATTTGTGACAATTAGAGAATGTACACCTAATGCTTTCATCACTCTAACAGGAAAGGTTACTTCTTCTAAGCTATACCCTTCGTAGTAATGAAAACGACCTTGCATTGCTAAAACTAGTTTTCCACCTAATGTACCATAAACCAATTGACCAGCGTGACCTACAACAGTAGATACTGGAAAATGGGGAATATCATTGTAAGCAATGATTACTGGATTTTCAATTTCGTCTGCCAATTCGCCTAGTCCTGAACCTAAAATTAAGCCAACCTCAAGTTGATTAACCCCTTTTTTGTTAATGTATTCTGCTGCACTTTTAATTTTTTCTTGTAATGTTAAAGTCATGAGTGTTCTCCTTCTTATAGCCTGTTATTTTTTACACTAAATGAGTCAAAAAACTTTCACCAAAACCAGTGTCTTTTACACTAAAGTTATCTGCAATTGTTGCGCCGATGTCCGCAAAATGGCCTTGTGGAATACTGCCAAATTTTTTCATAGAAGGCGAATAAGCCAACAATGGAACATATTCACGTGTATGATCGGTACCTGGAGCAGTGGGATCGTTTCCATGATCTGCTGTAATCACTAATAAATCATCTTCTCTTAATTGTCCCACAATTTCTTCTAAACGGTTATCAAATTCCTCAATAGCCCGTGCATATCCGTCTACATCTCGACGGTGACCAAATAAAGCATCAAAATCAACTAGGTTTAAAAAACTTATTCCTTCAAAATCTTGTGTCATAACTTTCAGTAATTGGTCGACACCATCCATGTTGCTAGTAGTACGAATGGCTTCTGTAATGCCTTCACCATTGTAAATATCATTTATTTTACCAATAGCAATAACATCTTTGCCTGCATCGCTTAAATGATTTAAGACTGTTTTGCCAAAAGGATTTAATGCATAATCATGGCGGCCACTTGTCCGAGTAAAGTTGCCTGGTGTTCCCACATATGGACGAGCAATAATACGGCCAATCATATAAGGGTCATCTTTCGTGATGTCTCTTACGTATTGACAAATTTTATATAACTCTTCTAGCGGGATAATCTCTTCGTGTGCAGCAATTTGTAATACTGGATCTGCAGACGTATAGACAATTAAATCTCCCGTCTTCATTTGGTGTTCGCCGTACTCATCAAGAATTTTTGTTCCACTAGCTGGTTTATTTGCTACAATTTTACGACCAGAGAAATCTTCAATTTTTTTGAGCAATGCATCTGGGAATCCATTTGGAAAAACTCTAAATGGAGTTTGAATATTTAATCCCATGATTTCCCAATGACCGGTCATCGTATCTTTCCCAACTGAAACTTCTTCTAGTTTAGTGTAATAACCAACATTGTCCGGTACATGTCGGACGTCTTTTAATGGACGAATATTTCCTAAGCCTAATTCTTCTAAATGGGGGATAGACAATCCCGCTTCTTGAGCAATATGACCTAGCGTATCACTACCAATGTCATTAAATTTTGCGGCATCTGGTGCTTCACCAATTCCAACTGAATCCATCACAATTAAATGTACTCTTTTATAAGACATACTCTCTTTTCCTCCTCATTCTTATCTTCTACACTTTTCATTATAATCAATAAACGGCTGTATTGCGAGAGAAAAGGTAAAAATATAAAACGGTTACGCCCGTGGATGATAGGTTTTATAAACCATCGACATACGATGAGTGCTGATATGAGTATAAATTTGTGTAGTCGAAATATCTGAGTGACCCAATAATTCTTGAACCGTCCTTAAATCTGCTCCATTTTCTAATAAATGAGTAGCAAAAGAATGCCTCAAAGTATGGGGTGTGACTTCTTTTTCAATCCCTGATTTTTTAACAAGTATTTTCAAATTCTTCCAAACACCTTGTCTAGTAAGTTTACGCCCGTGATGATTTAAAAAGACGTACTTTGAACGTTGACTTGGTCGTTCTAACCGATTACGACTATGATCTAAATAGGTCTGAGTCCATTGGACAGCTAAGTCGCCTAATGGAAGAATGCGCTCTTTTTCTCCTTTTCCTATTGTTTGAATCAATCCTAAAGATAAATGTAAGTCATCAAGTTTTAACTCAGTTAATTCCGAAACGCGCAGTCCAGTTGCATACATCACTTCTAGCATTGCACGATCTCTAATCCCTAACGTATGACTAGTATCAGGTGTTTCAATTAAATTTTCTACTTCTTTAATAGACAACACTTTAGGCAACGTTTGGGCTTTTTTAGGTGTGTCAATATGAGTCATCGGATCAACCGTTGCTATTTTTTCTTGTCTTAAAAATTGATGAAATTGTCTTAGACTTGAAACCATCCTTATAATTGAACCTGCAGATTTTTGTTCCTCTTTCAATTGCTGCAAAAAAGATAAAATAGCGTAACGATCAATTGTATCCCAAGTCGTTAATTGGTTTTTTTCCAAAAAAATTAAATAGGTTTTAATATCTCGCATATAACTCTCAATTGTGTTTTTAGAAAGTCCACGTTCAATTGTTAAAAAGCGGATATACTCAGCTAAATCTTCTTCCATTTCTTTCTCTCCTTCATATGATTGAAAAAAGAGCATGAAACACATTACGTGATCTGCTCTTTTTTATTTGAAATAGGTTTATTGGCAATTTTTACAAGTACCATGAAACGTTAAACGATGGTCTTTAACTTGAAAATCAAATCTTTTTTCAATATCTTTTTCGATATCCTCTAATAAGTCTTCAAAGACTTCTTCTATTCCACCACATTTCAAGCATAAAAGATGATGGTGAAAATGTTTATCGCCTTCTTGCTTTAAATCATATCGGGCTAAGCCGTCATCAAAACTAATTTTATTGACGACTTTAATATCCGATAAAATTTCTAATGTTCGATAAACAGTTGCTAACCCAATATCTGAATTTCTTTTTTTAACCGCTAAATAGATTTCTTCTGCACTCATGTGTTCTGTTTCTTTTTCAAGCACAATTTTTATTGTTGCTTCTCGTTGTGGAGTAAGTTTATATCCAGCATTATGCAACTTTTCAATTATTTTTGTCAACATGGACTTAGTCGTCTCCATTAGCAATCCCTCATCTGACTCAACCATTTTTCTCTATTCTTCTGTTTTTGAAACAGCATCAGTTGTTTCAACTTCACCTTCTGGTTCTGATTCAATCACTTGTTCAACTAATTTTGTTTCGCCATCTTCTTGAATAATCATTCTTTGTTTCATCAAATTGCCAAGAGCTCGTTTAAATTGAGATTTACTTATGCCAAAACGCTCTCTGATTTCATTGGCGTCACTTTTATCTGTGTAAGGAAAGCTACCTTCTGCTGTGCGTTCCAAAATAGCTAGCAACATTCCAGCATCATCACCTATTGCTTCATGTGCACGAGGCATCAATGAAATATTTAAAACACCATCTGGTCTAACGCCGATAACACGACCTGATACAACTTCACCCATACGTGGTTCATCTTTTCTTTCAGAAGGGTGAATAAATCCTAAATAATTATCTGAGGTAATTACAAAAGTTCCAACCATTTTAAGACGATAGGCAGTCGCTGTAATATTTTGATTATTTAATTCTGGACTCGCTTTTTTGGAAAGAGAGTCAAAAACCGTTTCAGGCACCAAAGTTCCCCACATACGATCTTTTTCATCTACTTTTATCGTAATCATTAACTGATCACCTTTTTTAGGCCAAAGGTGTTTCAATACAGGTAGTTCGTCTAAAGAAACAACTAATTCTTTATCTGGTAAGCCAACATCCATAAAGACTCCTAAATCTTTACGTGTATCTATAACTGTAGCCCAAGCAAATGTTCCAATTCGAATGGTAGGAATATCTTGTGTTAAGATAGTTTCTTTATTTAAAGATACATAAGCAAAGCCTTCTACTGTGTCTCCTAATTCATAATTTGTTGACTCATCTTTTGACAACTTATATGTTACACCATCTTTTTGAATAAAATAAGCTTTTTCATTTATATCTGT
>JAGQHW010000072.1 GCA_020431645.1 Carnobacterium sp.
AGTAGTACTATCGGGAAAGATTCGGTAGTAGTCAAACCAGAAAATGATTCAAAAGATAAAACAAATCTTACTAATATCGTAACAGATTTATCTGAAAGAAATAATCAATTAATACATACAAAAAAGAAACAATCGGACTTATTAGCATATCAAGATACCGATAAGTTAATCAATTTAAATAGTACTAATGATAGAGAAAATACATCATCAAAATTGGATCTTCCTACAGAAGTCCCTTCCAAATCAATTTCTAAAAGTGTAGATACTGATGAAAATGTAAAAGAAACGGCTAGTAAAAGTGAGGTCCAGTCAGAGAATGCTAATGAAGAAAATAAAAACAAATTAAGTAAAGTAGTCATTGTATTTGTTTCCTTTATTGTTCTTACGGGGGGAATTGTTTACCTCGTTTATAACAAAAAAACGCGAAAAGTTATTATTGTATTATTAGCTACGTCAACTGCCCTAGCTCAAACGGGCATACTTACAGTAAAAGCAGTTGAGAATGAAAAAAAATCCTTTAATAGCTATAAAGAAGTATCTATTGAAAATATAAAACATAAAATAGGGTTTAAAATTGAATACGATAAACCTAAAGAACAGCCTGAAGGAGAGTTAGATTCAGCTATTATCATACAAGTTAACGAATCAACTAATGACGAAGTCATAGAAGTAAGAACAGTAAAAACATCGTTGTCAGGACTTGTTAATTCGAACGATAACATAGACAAAGTAATAGCGACTTATTATTCTAATGTAGATGAAAAAGTAAAGAACATTAAAGTAACCGGTCTTTCTAACTGGTCGATTAATGATATCCCTCTAGAAATAGGAACTAACTTTATCACTTTAACTGCATACACGAAGACTGGCAGTTTTAATCAAAAAGAAGTATTGATTAATCGACTAAGTACAACTCTTGAGTTAGCAGATAATGTTGTACCAGTTGATCCAAAAACTGAACAAGGATTGAAAAAAATTGAGAGTATCAGTAGTAATATTTTAGAGTATTGGACTTCAGATAATGGAACTCCTGAAGATACTTCAGATGATATGCTAAATTTACTTGTGAAAAATGAAAGTCCAATTTTGAAAGATATAACGAGCAACACAATTAAAGTAGGAGATATACTTTATATACCAGCAAATGAATATTTTTTTAGTGGGCTAAGTTTATTGTATGAGTCTCATGATGATGAAGACAATGCGTATGGGTATAATCCTGAAGATACTGAAGTAATTCACATGTACCAAGCAACGCTATCCGACTTGATAGAAGGAGAAATTAGTATTTCAGCTGATTCTATTGACTATAGCGATCCAGTAGATTATATTATTGCTCCTGAAAATGCAGTAGTTAAAATAGGAAATGACTCCATGGTTATTCCATCAGAGGATGCCAATAGTAGAAGTGTTTTATCCAAAAATAGCCATTCAGAAGATAGTTTAAGTTCAGTTTTTAATCCTCAATTTGCTCTAGATGAAAATGATAATGGCAACTTAAACATATCGATGAAAATAGAAGATTTTATCTTAGCTGATGAAGATGGTGACGAAGAAACAAAGAAAGATCAGGTATCCTATTCTGGAGAACTCTCTTATTCCAATTACAATGTTGATTTTAATGTTGAAAGAAAACTATTTATTGGTTTACCAGATCAAGTCAAATCTGGAACCAGCCATGTTTATAGTAAAAATCATACACTGAAATTGCCAGAGATTTCTTTAGACAATGATGACTACATGAAAGAAATAGCAAAAAAATATAGTTTGAATCCTAAACAAATTAAATTTGGTAATTTTTCTTCGATGGGATTAGATATGGATAATACTATCGTACTGGGAGCGATTGGGTTAAATCTTATCACAGGTGTGGTAACAACTCAAGATGGAGTATTTAATAGCATACTTGATGCAAATGCTGTAGCTTTATTTTTATTAGATATTAATGGAGAAATGAAAGTATCTATTTCACTTCAAGAAAATGAGAATTCATATATTGAAAAAGGGGTTAACGTTCAAAAAGATGGATTCGTAGGCAGTCATGGTACAGTGAAAGAAAATAAAGGAACAAAAAATAGTCAACAAGGTGAGTATTGGGTTCAAACAAGTAATATTGAAGCAAAATCAAGTGCTGAAAAAGATCAACCTCCTTCTCTTGAAAAAATTATATCTATAGATGGTGAAGGTGAGATAGGAGTAAAAGTATCAGCTGGATTAGGGGTTACTGTATCGGGAACATTGCCAATAGCTTTAAGGGCGGGAATTGATACAAGAATTAAAGGTGAATATCAAGGGAAGCTTTCATTATCACATATGAATGTTGATCATACAGGAACTGGATCTTTAGAAATGGGTATTTATGCAGAGGAAAGATTTGATATTGCGCTAGGTGTCAAAGCAACTATTGGACCTTTCGAACAAAAATTATGGTCAAAAACTATTTTGAGTAGCGAAGAATCTGGAAATTTTGAAGGAACTATTTACACAAAAGATTTTGATCAAGATATATCAAATAATCAAACACTTTCAGGTGCAAAATTAACTTTAGAAGCATATGATAATTTTGCTAAACCAAGGTATGAGGTAGTAACAAATGAGCAAGGTGAGTTTATATTCGAGAATCTTCCAATAGGTAAATACAAACTAACGATTCAACATGCAAACCACAAGCAGTATGTAATAGAAGAATTTGACTTTAAAAATAATGTGGTAGAGGATTATTATCTAGATAAAGAATCAAATCCTATCAAGCTAGAAGGAAGAATAACGATAGCAGATGCAGATTTAAATAATGAAAATAACGTTCCGCTCACAAATGTGGATGTATCTTTACAAAAAAAATTCCCTTCTGATAATAAAAATATAACTGTTAAAACAAATGAGAATGGACAGTACTTATTCTCAAACTTAACACCAGGTGTTTATGAAATAAAAATGAATAAAGAAGGTTTTCTTGAAACAAAAAGTATGGTAGTTGTAGGGCTTACAGAAACAACCGAAGTATCTAATCATATTATGGAAGCTATTTCTATTAATGATGCTGGAACTGGAACTATAAGTGGGAAACTTATAGATACTTTTACAGGTGGACAAGCTCTGGGAGATTTTAGACTAGCATTTCATGAAGGATATAATTATAAAAATGCAGAAACTATAAAAGAAATAACTACTGTTTCAGGGAAATATGCAGTAGATTTACCCGCTGGAATCTATACAGTCTATGTAACACCATTATCATCAAATGAAATTAATTATCAAGCAGATACGTTCTTTGTCAAAGTTTTAGGGAATAAGACTATTGAAGAACAAAATGGGAAAGTAACGCCAGTTTTAGAAAAAGATCAAATTCGAGTAGTATTAACCTGGGGTGAAACACCTAATGATTTAGATTCACATTTAACAGCTGAGTTAGATAGTCAAGAACAGTTCCAGATTAGTTATAGAGATAAGAATAAAAAAATTAATGAAAATGCCTATTATAAACTAGATGTAGATGATACAAATCAATTTGGACCAGAAACAACAACGTTAAGTTCACCTGTAGGTGGTAAATATACTTTCTCAGTTTTCAACTATACAAATAATACCAATCAAGAACTAAAAAATTCAGGAGCAATGGTAAAAGTCTATTTCTCTGAGCAAATTACGCCATTCGTCTTTTATGTTCCTAATTTAGATGGTAATGCATGGGATGTATTTGAATATAATATTACTGAGGATACTTTTAAGGTGTTGAACAAAGTTTATGTAACTTCATCAAGAGAAGTTGGCCCGATAGTAAATTATCAAAATGCCCGTACATTATTAAATCAATCTGAAGATATAAAAGGGAATAAAGAAAATGAAGAAAAAACAGATGAAATAAAGTCTGAAAATATAAGCGAATAAAATAGTAACTAGTTAAGAAGATAAGATAAATCATCTTTAATTTTTATATTTTAGAGAAACCTTTCATGTATTTTGTGAAAGGTTTTTTCTTTTCTATTAGTTTCAGGCAATTAATTTCAAAAAAATATTAGCTATACAATAAATGCACTTAACTATTTAGGTTTTATTTTTCATTAAAAAAATAGTTGCTTTTAATTCACTTAAGCATATTGTCTACGTCAAACAGATACAATTTAAACTATTTACTAGATAAAATAAATTTACTAGAAAAATGACAGTTCAATGCTAATAATTTTTTAAAATAACTTTTTTATTCATAAATTTTTGAGCAGATAACTATAGTAAAGGTAAAGATACATGTTAAAATAGGTATCAAATTAGTTTTATTAAAGGAGATCCTTCATATGAGCGTTGCCTCAAATATAAATAGTAGTACTCAAGTTTTAAAAGAAACAAATGTATTAGCGGCATTAGAATCAAATTTAGCAATGATCGAGTTTGATTTAAATAAAAAGGTTATTTGGACAAATAAAAATTTTGCGAAAACACTAAACTACACGGTTGGTGAAATGGAAAATATGCAACACAAGCAGCTTTGTACAAAAGAGTTTAGTAACAGTAAAGAGTATGAAAAGTTATGGAATAATTTAGCTAGAGGCGATAAGTTTCAAGAAAAAATTTTACGAATAGGAAAAAACGGGGAACAAATTTGGCTTGAAGCTACATATATTCCAGTGTTAAATGAAGAAGAAAAAGTAGAGGCCGTTCTTAAAATCGCAACCGACATTACAGAGCGTGAGAATAATACAGCAACAATTATCTCTAAACTCAAAGAAATGCCAACTGAATTAGCAGAGATTGTCCTTTTGAATTCCAGTGAAAATTCAAAAGCTGTGGAGTCCTTAAAAGAAGAAACCGATTCAATTAGTGATGTATCTAAAACAATCCAACATATTTCTTCGCAAACGAATATGTTAGCACTCAATGCAGCCATTGAAGCAGCCCGTGTAGGAGAACAAGGTCGAGGCTTCAAAGTCGTAGCTGATGAAGTCAGAAAATTAGCTGGAGATGTAGATGCTGCTATGAAAAATGTGAATTCGAGTGTAGAGAATATTACCAAAGAAGTAGAAAAAGTTAGTGAAATAACGGCTGATTTGAAAAAAACCGTAATCCAAACACAATCGACTTTTAGTCAAACAATTGAAGAATTTGAAGGGTTAACAAAATAAAATAGGGTCGTCAGTATCAAAAAAAAGCCACCGTACTTTCGTGGTTTTTTTTCTTGAATACAGTTATTGATTTGTCACAAGATTTATTTTGTACTTTGTTAACAGATAGGCTGAAAGCCAAGCAGTAATAGGGATAACGAGAATCGCACCAGTACCTATACAAAGAATGGAAATGATTTCTGAACTAAATACTTTCGAATTAACAACCTCACCAAAGCTATAAGCTAAATCTTTGAACCAGAGTATTAAAGCTAGGTATCCCCCGGTAAAAGCAAAAAATAGCGTATTTGTCGTTGTTCCCAAAATATCTCTACCGACATTCATACCAGATTTAAATAAACTAGAACAAGTCAATAACGGATTACGTAGATAGATTTCATTCATAGCAGAAGAAATCGAAATAGCTGTATCTGTAATCGCTCCTATCGCGCCCATAATAATAGTACAAATAGCAAGTGTAGTAAAATTTACGCCTACATATAAAGTGAAAGAGGTAAGTTCTTCTATCTCTTCTATACCAAATCCTTGGATCATTGAACGAGGAACAATCACAAAAATAAGGGTAATCAAGAAAAGTAACGTAATGATAGTAGCGAAAAAGGCTGTAATAGATTTGAGATTAATGTGATTGATATAAAAAAGGTTAATACAACTGATAACTATGGACGCTAATAATGTGATTAAAATTGGATTAATCGCTTGGACAGTCATAAAAAATACAGTCACAAATAAAACAATAGCGTTTAAGAAAAGAGCTATAAATGATCGAGTTCCTTTTTCACCGCCGACAAGTTTCATCAGGAGAAATAAAATAATGGTTAAGTAAACGAGCACATTCATTTGGACAGTCTCCTTTTATGAATAAAATAAGTCGTTGTATAAATACTGATAGGAATAGTCAATACGATTCCAATACCGCCAACAAGAGCTCTAGTTAATTCTAAAGATAAATTCATAGATAAAGCGTAACTTAAAGGAGCACCATTCTTTAAATAAAGTAAGAGCATAGGAATGCTGCCACTAATATACGCAAAAAATAAAACATTGGTCATACTGCCCATAATATCTTTGCCTATCTGTGTCCCTGATTCTTTTAAATCTTTTAGGGAAATAAAGTTATTTTTATCGTATAGTTCATAAAGAGAGGAAGTGATGGTGATAGCGATATCCATTACAGCGCCTAAAGAACCAATAAGAATACTAGCTAAAAATATTTTTTGAGGAGACCGAGTTACAAAGGCCATTTCCTCATATCGCAATCCTCTTTCAGCTGTGATTTTCATAACGACATAAGCGATAAGTAAAGCAGAAAATGTTCCAATAATGGTTGCTAAAATAGCGGCATATGTTTTTTCATTATTGCCACTAACCAATAGTAAAGAGGTTACAGTAAAGAATACAACCAATCCGCTACAAATAAGCAATAAGCTGGCTCCCTCTAATTCTGTATAACGATTTAATGCGAATAATAATATAAAAATATTGATTATTAGACTGATAATTGAAAATAATCCGCTTTTTTTACCGATTAGAAAAACAATGATCATAAATAACCAAGCAGTTACAACGACAAACGTATCTCTTTTGGGATAATCAATGTTACCTGTTAGTTCTATTCCTTTGTCATTTTGAATAGTGATAAATAGCTGGTCACCTACTTGATATTTATGATCATAAGCTCCAGAAGAGGAATAAGTATTTTCTAACAAAATAATGGCATCTTTATATGGGCCATTTTTTATTTTACCAACTAATCTTTGATGGGAAATAGTTCCTTCGTTGTTTGCTAAACCAATAGACTCTTTTTTATCTTTCGGAATTGCTTGTGTTATTTCAACAATTGGTTGTTTGTATAAATTAAAATTATTGTGAACAAATAATAGTGAAATGAATATGAAAAATAAAACGAGACTAGATAAAATGATTGTTTTTTTATTTAAAGTCAGTTTCAAAAGGATACCTCCATTGTATAAATAGCGAGTAATCAATGTCTAGATTCACTAGTTAGTGTACCATAATTTTTTAACGACTAGCTCAATGTGAAGAACGGATTTAAATAAGTTGAGTGTTGAGTAATCCAATTGATAATAAAAATACGAAATTAAAATAAGTAATCCTGGTATTAATGAATCTAGGGTAAGTCGTGCAACAGAAATTATTAGTTGAACAAAACAGCAAAAAGTACCTTGTTTTAGTTAAGTCGTTTTCATTTACATCAAAAAGTATGAGAGTTATCATTAAGATGTCTATAAGACGAAAGGAGTACGATATGCATAATCAATTTGATTACATGGGTCCCAATATGTTCTTAATGTGGCTGATACCGTTAGTTATCTTATCAGTGATTGGATTTTCTATTTATACGATAAATAAGAATAATAATGAAAATAGAGGAAGCAAAGAATCTGCGTTAGATATTTTAGATAAGAGATACGCAAATAGTGAAATAGATGAAGAAGAGTACCTTAAGAAGAAAAAAGCATTGAAGCAGTAGATAAAAAATTAGTGTATAGAGAGTCATCTATTTGTATCTAAATAAACTTTGGGAGGCAAAGAAATGAATATCATATATGAAAAAAGAACAGATAAAAGCCTAGTTGAAGCTATTGAGTCAGTAGAAAAAAATTTAAAAGAAAATAGCTTTGGAATATTATGGCAACTTAATTTTAAAGATAAGCTTGCCGAAAAAGGATTAGATTTAAAAGATGATTTTGTCGTGCTAGAAGTATGTAATCCTAAGCAAGCGAAAGAGGTATTAGAAAAAAATAGCCAGATTGGCTATGTATTGCCGTGTAAAATGGTAGTAAGAACAGAAAATGGCCAAACATATATAGGAATGACAAGTCCTGAAAAGCTTATTAGTTTATTTGATGATTCGGAATTAACAGAGGTTGCTAAGGACGTTGAACAAGTTTTAAAAAAAGCTGTTTTAGCTTCAACTTGATTGCAATCAAAAGATTATTTTAAAAAAAGAACTTAATAAAAGTGATTATTATCACGTTAATGAAAGCTCTTTGGTGCAGAAATGTACTAAAGAGTTTTTTTTGTATTTTTTACTAAAGACCATTTAACTTTACATAAAAAAAAGAAACCGATATTATTGAGTTGATTTATTTCTTATTCTTTTATCATCGTAAACAAGGTATTCTAAACGTTAACGATTGCTACGAAAGGTTTAATTAAAGCTGAAAAGAAAAAGACTTGAAGGTCAATGATCTTAGCTAATTGGAAAGACAAAGACTCAAGGAAGGATTTATTTTTTGTTAGTTAATAATGTAAAAAATAAAGACCAACTATATTAAAAGGGAGAAGGATTAAAATGGATTTCTTATTTAAAGACTGGACAATGGTCTACAGAACAGTGATTGTAGGAACGTTAGCTTACTTATTGTTGATTTTTGTTCTTCGGATTTTTGGAAAACGAATATTAGCAAAAATGAGTGCTTTTGACTTTGTTGTAACTGTTGCCTTTGGTTCTATTTTAGCAACCATTCTAACAAATAATAAACTAACTTTAGTCGATGGAATGGCTGCACTAACACTATTGGTATTCTTACAATTTGTTTTATCAAAACTAATTTTACATGTTAATTTTATAGATAAGTTAGCTAAGTCAGAGCCCACATTGCTATATTTCAAAGGAGAATACGATGAACAAGCGATGAAAAAAGAGCGAGTTTTAAAAGAAGAACTTTATCAAGCAGCACGCTCATCTGGATTTGTTTCAATGGATGATATTTTAGGCATTGTCCTGGAAGCAAATGGTGAGTTTTCCGTTCTTTCCAAAAGTGAATATACGATTGAAAATAGTACACTAATAAATATAAAAAAAGACTATTTTATAAGACGATAGATTCTTTAAAATTAGGTATAACCTTTCTTGGATAGGAATAAAGAATTGTATCAGTTGTAATTCCAAAATTATCTATATGAACGCAAGTTATTCAGTACCTTAATTACTTGTATTATTCACTAAATTATAGAAATAGAGTAAGTAGGAAGATATCATTCCAAATAGAAATTCGATAAGAACTAAACGATAAAATTTGGAATATTAGTTATTCTGATTTTATGTAAGCGATAAAGACTGCAAAGAGAAATCGAGAAAGAATTAAAAAGCAGAGTAAGTAATAAAAAAACGGTATATTAATAATAGAAGAATAAACCTGAATGATTCATACTATTCAAAAGCTTAGTATATTTTGTGCTTTGTTATTTCTTTCAAAATTATCTCGCTATTTTTCGTTCTTTACTTCTCGTTTTATAAATGAGTATCTTTTAATTAAAAAATATAGCTTTTTGGACAGACTAATCCCGTAAAATGTATCTATATTTAAAAAATTACACTGGTTTCCCTATTATCGCCACCTCAAATAGTGACTATTTTTTAGAATTTTATAAAAGAGTTCTTGGTGAATAGGATACGAACTAAGTTTTATGATTGTTTTTCTTCCTGAACGAACAAATTTACCTGCTATTTTAAATAAGAACAACCGAATAGTTGAAACTTGGAAACCTTTGGTTTCTTTTTTAAAACAGAGTGTTCGCATGAAATTAATAATAGTATAAGCTAGTAAGCTTAGCATCATATGAGCATGATTTTCTAAAAATCTCGGACTATCCGTTTTATCGAAATAGAATCCATTCTTAGCTTCTTTGATGTAGTTCTCCATCGTTCCTCTTTTAGAGTAAGTTCCAAAGACCATCTCTACAGAGTTGGTCTCTGATAGATTCGTTAGGACGAACTCATGTCGAGCGATCAGTTCATTAGCTTCACGTGTCGATTTGATACAAAGTCTTCTTGGCTTTTTCCAGCTCTTTGCTTGATAGATTGTAGAAATATAACGAACTTCTTTTTTAGTCCAGTCAAGGTTATCATCTATAAATACAAATTGCTCAGCAATCTTTCCTAAGTTACGATTGGATTTTAAACGAATAACATAAAAACTTTGAAATTCTTCACATACTTCATAAAGCTCAGGAGTTGCAAAACCACTATCTGCTCGAACTAAAATTGTATTTACAGGTGTTGTTTCTTGATAATGTTCAAAAAGAGGACGAACAAAATCTCCCACACCATTAGAGGTATAAACATTACCAGAACGCAGTTCTGCTTTCAAAAAATCGCCTGTTAAGCCATCAAAAGCAACTAGCGGATGATAACCATTCGTTTGATAGTGTGCATTATAATTTGTGTTTTCTTGGTAACCAAATGTATCTGAATGTGTTGAGTCTAAATCGAAAATTAGTTCAGTTGTATTACGAGTTGTTCGAACTT
>JAGQHW010000073.1 GCA_020431645.1 Carnobacterium sp.
TATTATGGCAATAAAGAATAATTAAGACACACTAGTTAATTATTGTTTTAATTCTGTTTTAGTAGCAGCCTAATTTTTTTGTAGAATCTCATAAAATACAGTGATATATAACTAAAATATATCAAAAAAAGCCTATCATAAGTTCACTTAACTCATGATAGGCTTTTTATAATTACTATTTCTTACATCATACCGCCCATTCCTGGATCCATTCCCATTCCGCCACCAGCTGGCATGTCTGGCATTGGTTGGTTAGCGACAACAGCTTCTGTTGTTAACAACAGTGCTGCGATACTTGCTGCGTTTTGTAACGCTGAGCGAGTAACTTTGGTTGGATCAACAATTCCAGCTTCAATCATATTGACCCATTCATTTGTTGCGGCATTGAACCCAATACCCATTTCAACTTGTTTCATTTTTTCAACGACAACAGCGCCTTCCAAACCAGCGTTTGTCACGATTTGACGGATAGGCTCTTCTAGAGCGCGCAATACGATTTTTATACCAGTAGCGACGTCTCCTTCTTCTTCAAGCTCGGCAACTTTTGCTTGAACATTGATGAAGGCTGTTCCTCCGCCAGATACGATTCCTTCTTCTACTGCTGCACGAGCTGCATTTAAGGCATCTTCAATTCTAAGTTTACGCTCTCTTAATTCTGTTTCTGTTGCTGCTCCAACTTTAATAACGGCTACTCCGCCTGAAAGTTTAGCAAGACGTTCTTGTAACTTTTCGCGATCAAAATCAGATGTTGTTTCAGCAGCTTGAGATTTCAATAAAGAAACACGTTGCATGATAGTCTCTGAAGAACCTGCTCCTTCAACAATTGTTGTTGAATCTTTTGTCACAACAATTTTTGCTGCATGTCCTAATTCATTGATGCTTGTGTCTTTCAATTCAAGTCCCAAATCTTCTGTAATAACTGTTCCACCGGTTAAAATAGCTAAATCTTCTAGCATTGCTTTACGGCGATCACCAAATCCTGGCGCTTTTACAGCTACAACGTTGAACGTACCACGTAATTTATTTAATACTAGCGTTGGCAGTGCTTCACCATCAACATCGTCTGCAATAATTAAAAGTGGACGACCTTGTTGTAAGATTTGTTCTAGTAAAGGCAAGACATCTTGGATGTTTGAGACTTTTTTATCCGTAATTAAGATATATGGATTCTCTAAAACAGCTTCCATTTTATCGTTGTCAGTTACCATGTATTGTGACAAGTAACCACGATCAAATTGCATTCCTTCAACAACGTCTAATTCAGTTTCAATCCCTTTAGACTCTTCAATTGTAATTACGCCATCTTTGCCAACTTTTTCCATTGCATCTGCAACCAATTGTCCAACTTCGCTGTCTCCAGATGAGATTGCCGCAATTTGTGCGATAGATTCTTTGGTTTCAACTTTTTTAGAAATAGCCATCAATTCTTCTACCGCTACTTTAGTTGCTAATTCAATCCCACGACGAATGCCAACAGGATTAGCTCCAGCAGTGACGTTTTTTAATCCTTCACGAACAATCGCTTGTGTTAAAACAGTCGCTGTTGTCGTTCCATCACCCGCAATATCGTTTGTTTTTGAAGCCACTTCAACAACTAATTTAGCTCCCATATTTTCAAAATGATCTTCTAGTTCGATTTCTTTTGCGATGGTTACGCCATCGTTTGTAATTAATGGTGAGCCGTATGCTTTTTCAAGTACGACGTTTCTTCCTTTGGGTCCTAATGTTACTTTGACAGTATCTGCTAAAATATCCACACCACGTAACATGGCTGCACGAGCGTCTTCTGAAAATTTAATATCTTTTGCCATTTCTACTTCACCTCATTCATATAATTGTGTTTCTTTTCGTTGTTTCTCTTCATTTTTTTGATAGATTCATATGAGCTAGCTTTTTTATCAGCCTGTTTCAATTAGAGCTCTAAAAAAGTGAACAAGTTAAAGAATGAAAGCAGGCTGTTTGTCCACTAATCAGTCTAGACGAACAAGTCTGATCTTATTTGGTTGCTACTGGTCCATTTTTATTCTTTTTAGACAAGTAGCATACAAACAATTCTATTCTTGTCCGTTTTTATTCATTTATCCAAGTCAGAGACAACTAGTTTAAACTTGTTCACTATTATTTAAACTACACTGAATTAACTCGCTATCTCTATTGCTTTAACAGGTAAAGCCTTATTCGTTTAGTCTATTCAACAATGGCGATAATATCGCGTTCATTTAAGACAAGAAATTCTTTGCCATCGTATTTAACTTCTGTACCTGTGTATTTTTCAAATAAAATGGTATCGCCAACTTTTACTGATAAGTCGATTTTTGAGCCGTTTTCTAGTATGCGTCCTTCACCTACTGCAATGATTGAACCTGTCTGAGGTTTTTCTTGCGCTGAACCTGGCAAAACAATCCCGCTGACAGTTTTTTCTTCCTCTTTAGCGACTTCAATAATGACACGCTCTCCTAATGGTTTTAACACGTAAATCCCTCCATTTTTCTTATCTGATTTCCCGTTTAGCACTCTTCTAAGAAGAGTGCTAAACCACTCTTTTATAATAAGCAACTTCACTCTTAATTGCAAGCCTTTTAACTCTTTGAAACCAATTTTTTCTTTATTATTTGTTCAACTTCCTCATTTTCTAGACGTAAAACCAAGCAATATTTTACCTTTTTAGATGTATCTTATGTTATACTGACAAATGAAACTTATTTGATTGTCGAGAAACATTAGTTTTTTTCTCACTAAATAAGCCAATACAAAGGATTTAAATAAAGAAGTTTATTGCTTCTAAAAAAGAAGGTCTAACGTCAGTTATGAAAAAACGAATGAAACAAACATCTATTGCTATTATATTAACTTACATCGCAGCTCAATTCTTACCTGTTTTAATTTTAGCTGTAGCTCCTAGAACCTACCAAACAGAGGCCTTAATTTATGGCTCCATTTTCTCTTTTACTTTGGGTGCGCTAGTTATGCTGGTACTAAATCGAAAGTCAACCATCAAAAACAGCCTAACGTTAAGCCCTTCAGCACCTTGGAAAGAAGTTGTAATGTGGGGATTGATTGGAACACTGATGGCTTTTGCTTCTCAATTTATTGCAACACTTATTGAATCACAATTACTAGGTTTGACAATGGAATCTGCTAATACACAAAATTTGTTAGCAACAATCAGCAAATACCCTTATTACCTGATTATTGTTTCTATTATGGCACCTATAATGGAAGAATTTGTTTTTAGAAAAGTTATTTTCGGCTTTTTCTATGACCTAACAGGTGTTGTAGGCGCAGCTGTAATCAGTTCTTTACTGTTTGCCTTCATCCATGCTGATAGCCATATCTTACTTTATTCATCAATGGGATTTGTTTTCTCCTATCTTTATGTCAAAACAAAGAACATTGCTACACCGATTATTGCACACGTTTTAATGAATACCAGCGTCGTTTTACTCAATTTATTCCAGTAATAAACAAGGTTAGTAGAGAAAGGAATTTCAACTGTCTATGAATAGCAAAAATTTTATCTTGCAAATTGTTTTTAATTACATCATGTCCATCATTTTTATTTGGTTCACGATCAACTCTGTAGGCACCGAAGGCTGGGGACTTTTCCCTATTTTATTTGTTTTATTTGCTACGAGTGATTTCGTGCGTGCATCTAGATTATTAGAAATTTATTTACAAATAAAAAAAGGCGATAAACCTAAATAGGTTTATCGCTTTTTTCATTCTTCCTCTAATTCTGGCTGTTCTTTTTTATAATGATCTAAGAAATAAATCAACGTCTGCAATTCGTTTGTTAAATCAACATTTTGCACGCGCATATCATCTGGCACAGTGATGCGAATCGGCGTAAAGTTCATGATTCCTTTGACGCCAGCTTTTTGTAATTCATTGGCTGTCTCTTGAGCAACTTCAGTCGGTACTGTTAAAATAACAATTTCGATTTGTTGAATTTTAAGCTGTTCTACCATATCGCTCATTGGGTAAACCGGTACACCACTTAATATTTTACCAATCAGCTCTTCATTGATATCAAAAGCTGCACTGATTCTCATATTGTTGCTTTGATGGAAATTATAGTTCAATAAGGCATGTCCCAAGTTACCTACTCCAACCAAAGCGACATTAGTTAGTCGATCTTGTTTCAATGTTTTGCTAAAAAAATTCATCAAATTTTCTACATCATAGCCGTATCCTCTTTTTCCTAAAGCTCCGAAATAAGAAAAGTCACGTCGAATCGTTGCACTATCGACCTTTACTGCTTCACTTAACTCTGTTGAAGAAATACGGTCTTTACCTGCATCATGCAAAAAACGCAAATAACGATAATAAATCGGCAAGCGCTTTGCTGTTGCTTTTGGTACTTTTGGTTTAGTCATTTTGTTCCTCCATTATATTTTTTCATTAACTTTTCCATTAATATTTTCACAAGTATATCCTATCAACTTGGATTTCACAAACTTTTTTACTCAACGTCTTTATTATAGCATCATTTATAGATAAAGATAGCCCAATTCCTTAACTGACTTTGCTCTTTCTCTCACTATATCTTGGTATCAATCATTAAAAAAAGTAGCTTGTGAAGTAAGCTTTTTTTATTTACTAGAGCAATATCAGAATTTACAGTTATATGATAAACTAGAGAAGAGAATAATGAAATGAGGAAATAAAATGATTTTATTACAAGTCCAACACGTCGCTCGATATTTTGGAGCAGATGTCTTATTTGAAAACACTTATTTAGAAATTCAAGAAAATTCAAGAATAGCTTTGGTCGGTCGAAACGGTGCTGGCAAATCTACTTTGTTAAAAATGATTGCCGGAATAGAGCAACCTGATGCTGGACAAATCATTAAAAGCAAACAAGTGACCATTGGCTATCTTGCACAAAATACTGGTTTGCATTCGAATGATTCTATCTGGAATGAAATGTTAACGGTTTTTGAACCTGTTATTCAACTAGAAAAAGAGATGCGAAAAATTGAATGGCAACTTGGCGATCCTGAACTCTTATCCGATGAAGACTTGTATCAAAAAACGTTAGAACGCTACGACCAGTTGCAACATGATTTTAAGCTAGCTAACGGTTTTGGTTATGAAGCAGAAATCCGTTCTGTTTTACATGGTTTTCGTTTTTATGAAGAGGATTACCAGAAAAATATCCATCAATTATCTGGTGGCCAAAAAACACGACTAGCTTTAGCCAAATTATTGTTAGAAAAAAGAGACTTGCTCATTCTAGATGAGCCAACTAATCATTTAGACATCGAGACACTTAACTGGTTAGAAAACTATCTGCAAGCTTACCAAGGAGCGTTACTCATTGTTTCGCATGACCGTTATTTTTTAGATAAAGTCGTGAATGAAGTGCACGAAATTAGCCGCCAAAAAATGGTGCATTACAAAGGCAACTATTCTAAATATCTTGACTTAAAAGCCGCTAACCTTGAACAAGAATGGAAAGAATATGAAAAACAACAAACAGAGATTTCAAAACTAGAAGATTTTGTTAATCGAAATTTAGTACGAGCTTCCACTACTAAGCGTGCACAAAGTCGGCGTAAGCAGCTAGAAAAAATGGATCGAATGGATCGCCCTCAAGGTGATGAAAAGTCGGCGCACTTTCGCTTTCAAACCGAAAAAGAAAGTGGTCATGCGGTTTTATCCTTAAGAAACGCAGCAATTGGTTACGAAGATGAGATTTTATCTTCGCCTATTGAATTGGATATTCGTAAATATGACTCTATTGCCTTAGTCGGGCCAAATGGTATTGGAAAATCTACTTTGTTAAAATCATTGATTGATGATTTACCTTTAATCCAAGGAGAAAAACAAATTGGGACCAATGTTGATTTAGGCTATTACGATCAAGAACAAGCCAATTTGAACTCTAGAAAAACCGTCTTGAGCGAATTATGGGACAATCATCCAACGACTCCTGAAAAAGATATTCGCAGTATTTTGGGTAGCTTTTTATTTTCTGGCGATGATGTTGAAAAATCTGTTACTAATTTAAGTGGTGGAGAAAAAGCTCGATTGGCGTTAGCAAAATTATCTATGAATCGTGACAATTTCTTAGTCCTTGATGAACCTACTAACCATTTAGACATCGATAGTAAGGAAGTGTTAGAAAATGCTTTAATTGATTTTGATGGAACACTCTTGTTTGTTTCACATGATCGCTATTTCATCAATCGTTTAGCTACTTCCATCGTTGAATTATCACCTGAAGGCAGCACACTCTATCTTGGCGATTACGATTATTATGTTCAAAAAAAAGCGGAACAAGAAGAATTAAAATTATTAGCCTTAGAAGAACAAGAAAAAGATAGGCCTACTCTTGAATCTGTTGCAACGAGTAAAAATCACCGTGAAATAGACAAGGAAGCACAAAAGAAAGTTAGGCAGCTCTCGCGTCAAATTGAAGGGTTAGAAACAAAGATGGCTGAAATTGAAGAACAAATCGAGGAAATCGAAGTCCAACTAGTTGATCCTGAAGTATTTGGTGATCATGTAAAAGTGCAAGAAATAAATGGACTGCTAACCAAGTTAACTACAGAAAATGATGCATTAGCAACAGAATGGGAAGAAAAAAGTCTCGCCTTAGAAGAACTAGAAAACTAAAAAACACGACTGGCTGTTTAAAACATCCAGTCGTGTTTTTTTAGTTTTCGTCATAATAATCGAAGGAAAGTCCTGGTTGTGCATTTAAATCGTATCCACTGAATTCTTTTTGCTTAAACTTAATGTAAGCAGCTGCACCAATCATCGCCGCATTGTCGCCACATAAAGCTAATGGTGGAATCAATAAGGCTACATCGGTCAGTTCTTCTTTGACTGCTTTAGTCAAAGCACTTCTTAATCCTTTATTAGCTGCAACACCACCAGCCATCACTACTTGTTTGATCTCTAATTCTTTAGCTGCGCGAAGCGTTTTACTGACCAATACGTCTATCACACTTGCTTGGAAACTAGCTGCTAGATTTTCAGGGTTCAATTGCTCCCCTTTTTGATCTGCATTGTGAACGAGATTGATAAACGAACTTTTTAATCCACTGAAACTAAAATCATAGGTATCATCTTTTAGCATAGCACGTGGGAAATGATACGTATCTTCACCCTCATGCGCCATCTCATCGATTCGTTTCCCCCCAGGATAGGGCAAACCTAATACACGACCCACTTTATCGTAAGCTTCTCCAGCTGCATCATCACGTGTTTCACCAATGATTTTGAAATCGCCGTCTTCTTGCATGTAAACCAATTCCGTATGTCCACCACTAACGACTAGTGCCAATAACGGAAAAACTAGCGGCTGGACCAATCGATTCGCATAAATATGACCCGCCATATGGTTAACCGCAATCAACGGTAAATCGTGTGCAAAAGCCAATGCTTTAGCCGCATTAACCCCAATCAATAAAGCGCCAACTAAACCTGGACCATTAGTCACGGCAATAGCTGCTAAATCACTGTACGTAACTTCTGCTTCGGTCATTGCTTCTTCTATGCATTGTGTTATTTGTTCCACATGATGACGACTAGCAATCTCAGGGACAACTCCACCAAAGCGCATGTGGCTTTTAATCTGTGATGCGATGATATTAGATAACAGTAAATGCCCATCTTGGACAATAGCAACACTGGTCTCATCGCAACTTGTTTCAATCGCTAAAATTAACTTTCGTTTAGACTCCATGCCTTCACTCTTTCTCTTTTACATTTTTATTCTTCTACTTGTTCCATGTATTGCATCACAATCGCGTCTTCAACCGGATTATGGTAATAATTTTTGCGAACATCGACTTCAACTAAACCAATTTTTTGATAAAGTCGTCGCGCTGCTTGATTAGACGAGCGAACTTCTAAAAAGAGTTGTCTCATTCCTTGCTCTTTTAAATAAGCTAAACAGGCAAACAGTAAATCTGTTGCAATCCCTTGTTGCTGATATTCTTTTCGTACACCAAAATTAGTGATTTCTGCTTCTCCTAAAAAATGTCTATAGCCGATAAATCCAATAATTTCTTCCTCTTTCATAGCTAAAGCATATCCTGCTAGAGGTGTTTCCAAATCTGTTTGAAAGCTCTCAACTGTCCAAGGTGAGCCATTAGGGTAACTATTTTCTGCACTATCATAAAGTTCTTGACTCGTTATTGTTGCGCTTTCTGGAAAAGCAATCTCAATTTTTCTCTTTATACTATTACATGGACTCATATCTTCCTCACATTCTTAAAAGTGGTAAACTCATCTCTAACGCATCCTCATGATCGCCAGCATAGTACCCTTTTTTTATTCCAACTTTTTTAAACCCTATTTTTAGATACAGTTTTTGTGCTTGTTTATTTGAAACTCTTACTTCTAAACTGACTTTTTCCATCTTTTGTTGTACGGCTAAATAAATGACTTTTTTTATTAACAAATACGCTAGTCCATTTCTACGTTTTTCTGGAACAACAGCAATATTTGTGATGTGTGATTCGCCATCAACAAACCACGTTCCAATAAACGCTACAGCTTCTTTTTCATCTCTAACAATCAAGTATAAGGCTCTTTTATTATGCGTTATCTCTCTTCTTAAAGCTCCTTCACCCCAAGGTGTTGTTCCGTTGTAACTCAATGTTTGAATACGTAAAATATCAACAATATCCTCTTCTATCGCAATACTTAATTCAGCAAACTGTCCATTATCTAGTTCAACCATTGACTTTGGAAACTGCACTTTTTCAGCCAGGGTACTTGTTTGAAGCCTCTTACTTTCTTTGATACTAACTTTTTGTGTCTCGAGCCACTTTTTAAATCTTTTCAATATAAGATTCCTCCAGCTGATCTGGGTGTTCTTTACGCCAATTTTCCTCCGCCTCTGCTAGTTTCAAGTAATGAGGCACTAGTGTATGAACATCTACAGGTTTTTCTTTTAACCCAAGTAAACCAACGACACTTCCCTTTGGTAAATGATTTTTTAAAGAGGCCGCTACTACTCGATCGCCTAATTCTTGCTCAAAAGTTTGTTGGTGTAACACTCGGTCTTCTCCAATCAATTCAATCGTACCAGGTAGTGTTTTTAAATGACTTGCCCATTTTTTTGCCGAAACGTGTGTATCTGGCTCAATTTGAACCAATTCGCCAGCTTCCCATCTATATAAACCTGTATAAATATTGCCCCGTCTTGCGTCAAATAAAGGGACTAAATAATGAGTTGATTCCTCGCAGTTGCCTGCTAAAATAGCTAAACTTGAGACACCTGTAATGTCTTTTCCTAATGTCCAGGCTAATGTTTTAGCGATTGTTACACCAATGCGCAATCCTGTATAAGAACCAGGACCTTGCGCAACGGCTATGCGATCTAAATCAGCCGGTTGCCAGCCCACTTCCGCTATTAATCCAGCAATAGCAGGCATTAAACGTTGGCTATGATTGCCTTTTATGTTTGTTGTTCGTTCTCCAATAACTTTTTGATTCTCTAAAACAGCGACGCTCATCGCTTGATTGGAAGCGTCAATGGCTAATAATTTCATCTCTAAACGACTCCGTTCTTTTTCTATTTCATCTGCCTAAATGTATTCCTTTATTTTAGCACAAATAGTAAAATAAATTAAGTGGCCTCGAAAGGAAGACTACCGTAGGCTATTTTTCAATCGTAGAAAAATAGCGATTGTTCTAAAGAGATAAGTCAGCACGCATTATTTCGAACTGAGATTCAATTGTGGTTATATGGACCAGTCAGGCACTTTACAGACCTGAATCGTCCACTTGTATCCTATTTTAGACAAATCAAACAAACAACGACCTTCACTTGTCTGTTTTCAAAACAAAATGGACAAGTGAAAAAACAAATTACTCTACTCGTCTCCTTTCAAACAAATTAGCTTTTCCAAGTCTATCTCTTTTAATCTAGGTAGCAACATAAAAGCTGTTAAACTAATTTAGTCTAAAAAAGCTTATTGTTTGATTTTTTTTAAAAATAAGGTATGATTCAGTTATAGAAGTTGTTCACATTTTAGACGCAATTCAATTTATTC
>JAGQHW010000074.1 GCA_020431645.1 Carnobacterium sp.
TTTAATGCCACTAGATTCAAATTGAAAAATACCAACCGTATCTGCTTTAGCAAATAGTTCCAGTGTTTGTGAATCGTTCATTGGAATAGATAATAAGTTAACGTCTTCTTGTGTTTGCTTTTTAATTAGTTTAAGGGTGTTATCGATAATGGACAAATTTTTCAACCCTAAGAAATCCATTTTTAACAGACCAATTTCTTCTACATTTCCCATTGGATATTGAGTTAAATGAATTGAGCTGCTACCTTTTTGAAGAGGAAGATACTTATTTAACGGTTCATCACTGATAACTACCCCTGCTGCATGGGTGGATACGTGTCTTGGTAATCCTTCTATTTTTTTAGCAGTATCAAAAAGCAAGGTATTTTTCTCGTTTTTTTGAACAAGTTCTCTTAAAGATTTTGATTGTTCGTAAGCCACTTTTAATGTTATTCCAAGTGTCTTCGGGATGGTGTTAGACCACTCATTTGCTTCAATCTGGCTAAGTTCAAATACGCGAGCAACGTCACGTAGAGCCATTTTTGCCGCTAATGTGCCAAACGTTGCAATTTGAGCAACGTGCTCTTGGCCATATTTATTCTTTGTGTATTCTAACATTTCTTCTCGACGATTATCTGGAAAATCTAAATCAATATCAGGCATAGTGTAGCGTTCCTCATTTAAAAATCGCTCGAACAACAAATTGTATTGAATTGGATCAACATCTGTGATGCTTAAAACGTAAGAAACTAAAGAACCTGCTGCAGAGCCTCTACCTGCTCCAGTAACAATACCCACTTTATGAGCATAAGCCATTAAGTCCCAAACGATTAAAAAGTAATCTTCAAATCCCATTTTATGAATAATCGCCAATTCATACTCCAATCGTTCTTGGTAGTCAATTGTGTAATCAGGTTTTCTTCGACTTAGCCCTTTGAAACAAAGCTCTTTTAAATACGTGCTTGTATCTATTTGTTCTGGCACATCAAAACGAGGCAATAAATGCTGATTTAATTCAATCTCAACATTGATTGTCTCAGCAATCAAATTCGTTTGCTCACTGGCTATTTTTAGACCAACAGAGACAAATTTTTCAATTTGCTGCTTTTCTTCTAGTAAAGAATATGGTCCAGTTGTTGTCGTTACATCAGCTAGGGAGACTTTTTCTCCTGAACCGATAGCCTTTAAAACTTCGTTGCTAAAGTGATCGGAAGGATCTAAATAGTGCACATCGCCTAGTGCAACAGTTTTAATGAGCAACGGACTTTGTAACGCTTTTAATTTCGCTTGAATCTCTCCAGTTTTTTCATGTAATTGCAGTCCTATGAAATAACTGTCACTAGTAAAGAGTTTTTGTTGTGTGTTTAAGACCTTTTTAGCGGACTCTTGTTCTTCACTAAGCAAAAAAAACTCAAATTCACTATCTTTTCCTGGTGTAATAGCAATTAATCCTTCACTAAATTCTTTTATTACTTCAGGATTTAATGTTTCATCGTGTTCCATTAACATTTTTTTACTAGATAACTTCATTAAATTATGATAGCCGATTTTATTTTTAGCTAATAAAATTATGGGGTATTCCTTTTGCGTATCTATCGTACCTTGGATGTCTAACGTTATTCCGATAATTGGTTTGATATTGTGCTTCATACAAATCTTATAAAAATCGACTATACCATACATAACATTATGATCTGTCAAAGCTAGTGCTTTGTATCCTCGCTCTTTCGCAGAAACGACAAGTTTTTCAATCGATAAGGTACTTTTTAATAAACTATAAGCACTGATAACTTGCAACTGTACAAAGGGCATTTTAGTCACTCCATTCTTACTTCATCTACCATATTATACCCTTAATTTACAAAGATGCGCAAATAGTTGGAAAGCAGTCTTTTCACAGTTTCCTTTACAATTTTCCTAAACGTGATAAAATTACCTTGTATAAGAGAGGTGTTGTAGTATGAAAATTATCGTAACATTATTTTGGGGCTTTTGTATCGGCCAAGCAATTAATTACATTGGGAGTTCTTTAACTGGCGGTTCATATAATTTCGTAATAGCCACTTTGATAGGACTTATTTCAGCAGGAGTTATTTTGCTGATCGGACAAGTTATTCCCAAAACAATCCATACTGGTGAAATCAAATAATTAACTGAATCAGTTGTGTCAAAAAATAAATCCGCCTAGCAACATGTCAAACATGTAGCTAGGCGGATTTTTATATAGTTTTTTTATCTTTTTGTGTTTAATCTGTTAATTCAACTGTTTCAAAAGCAAGATTTCCATCTTTAAGTGTAATTGTTACTTTAGACTTGGGTAATATCTTTCCACTAATAATCTCCTTAGCAAGAGGAGTTTCTATGCTCCTTGTTAAATAACGTTTCAATGGTCGAGCACCGTACGTCGGATCATAAGCATTCTCAGCAATCCAAGTTTGAGCCTCTTTTGAGATGGTTAATTCAATTTCTTGCTCAACTAATCGTTTAGCTAAATCATTCGTTAATTTAAGCACAATTTGTTTTACCACTTCAATTGTTAAAGGCGCAAAGAGTACTGTATCGTCAATACGATTCAAAAATTCAGGTTTAAAATGGGCATTCAACAAAGTAAAGACTTCTTCTTTTGCTGCTTTATCGATTTGACCCTTCTCATTTGTTCCATCTAATAAGATAGTCGAACCTATATTACTTGTCATAATCAAAACTGTATTTTTAAAATCGACTAAACGACCTTTTCCATCAGTTAAGCGCCCATCGTCTAACACTTGTAACAAAACATTAAAGACGTCTGGATGAGCTTTTTCAATTTCATCTAACAAGATAATACTATAAGGATGACGTCTAACAGCTTCTGTCAGTTGTCCTCCTTCTTCATATCCAACATACCCTGGAGGCGCTCCAACTAGACGAGAAACAGAGTGTTTTTCCATATACTCACTCATATCAATACGCACCATACGGTCTTGTGAGTCAAATAAGTTTTCAGCGAGAGCTTTAGCTAGCTCTGTTTTACCAACACCTGTTGGGCCAAGGAATAAAAATGAACCAATTGGACGATTAGGATCTTGTAATCCTGCTCTTGCACGAATAACCGCATCAGTGACACTTTCAACCGCTTCATCTTGTCCAATAACACGTTCATGCAATGTATCAGCTAGATATAGGAGTTTTTCTCTTTCACCTTTAACCAATCTTGTAACTGGAATACCTGTCATACGGCCTACAACTACTGCAATCTCATTTTCTGTTACAGATTCTTGAACTAGTCTTTGCTTGTCTTCTTGGTCTTCTAAATTTTTAGATTCTAATTCTTTTAATTCATTTTCTAAAGCTGGAATTTGGCCATGACGCAAGACAGCTGCTCGCTCTAAATCATAATTGCCTTCAGCCTCTTCTAATTCGCGACGGGCTTGTTCTATTTCAGAACGTTTATCACGCAACTTAGCAACTTCTTCTTTTTCTGTTTCCCATTTCATTTTTAAAGAATTGGCTTCTTCACGTAAATTAGCTAATTCTTCGCGTAGAATCTCTAATCTACGTTTACTTGCTTCGTCTTTTTCTTTTTTCAGCGCAGCCTCTTCTATTTCTAATTGCATTAATCGGCGTGTCACTTGATCTAGTTCTGTTGGCATAGAGTTCATTTCAACTCTAATGGTTGCACAAGCCTCATCAACTAAGTCAATTGCTTTATCTGGCATAAACCGATCAGTAATGTAGCGATTAGAAAGGTTTGCCGCAGCTACCAGTGCATTATCATGAATATTTACACTGTGATGAATTTCGAATCGTTCTTTTAAACCGCGTAAAATACTGATCGTGTCTTCTACGTTTGGTTCTTCAACCATAACTCTTTGGAAACGTCTCTCTAATGCTTTATCTTTTTCCATGTAGAGTTGATACTCATTTAAAGTTGTTGCACCAATACAATGTAATTCTCCACGAGCTAACATTGGTTTCAATAAGTTTCCTGCATCCATACTTCCTTCTGTTTTACCAGCACCAACGATAGTATGAATTTCATCGATAAAGAGAATAATTTTTCCATCACTCTTTTTCACTTCTTTTAAAACAGCCTTCAAACGCTCTTCAAACTCACCACGGTATTTTGCTCCTGCAATTAAAGATCCCATATCTAATGAAAAGATAGTTTTATCTTTCAAATTTTCTGGGACATCTTTACGAACAATTCTTTGAGCTAATCCTTCGATGATAGCTGTTTTACCAACACCGGGCTCACCTATCAAAATAGGATTATTTTTAGTTTTTCTTGATAAAATACGAATAACGTTTCTGATTTCTTCATCTCGTCCAATTACCGGATCTTGTTGGCCACTTTTTACTGCTTTCACTAAATCAATGCCATATTTTTCAAGAGCTTGATAACTCTCTTCTTGATTTTTTGAAGTCACACGATCGCCTCCTCGTAATTCTTCTATTTGTCCTCTTATTTGTTTTTCAGTTAATCCATTTGATACTAGATAGGTTGTTAATACATGATTTTTTAATTTCATTAAGGCCAACAAAACAATCTCGGTTGCTAAATAGTCATCCTCAAACTTTTCACGTAAAGTATCTGCTTCAGACAATAGGTGAAACAGATTTTGACTTAAATTTTGACCATAGTTTACGGAACTGCCTTCTACTGTTGGCATTCGCTCTAATTTTTGGTCAATAAATTCGTCAAATTTATCCACATCTAAACCTATACTTTGATAAAAACCACGCGCAAAGTTAGATGGAGTCATAAATATTTTCCATAGATGGACAATATCTATTTCCTGATGGTGTCTGTTTATTGCGACATTTTGCGCTTGTGCTAATGATTCTTGCATCGTCGAAGTCATTTTTTCACTATCCATTTCTAATTCCTCCTTGACTACAATCTATTCATTTATTTTATGACTTTATTATAAATCTTTGGTTAGAATTGGTCAAATATTTTATGCTTACTTTTTTAAAAAAATAGCCGTTATAAAATTATTTTTCAATAAAAAAGCTCTGACAAAATGTCAGAACTTTTTTATCTTATTCCTAATGCAATTCGAGCATAACGACTCATTTTTGTCGTATCCCATGCAGGATACCAGACAAGTTTTACTTCTGAAGAAGTGACTTCTGATATCGTTTTCAAGGCATTTATAATATCGTCTGTGATGACATCAACCAGAGGACAACCCATTGTTGTTAAAGTCAAATCAATCTGGCAAAAGCCATTTCCATACAAATGAACATTATACACCAAACCTAGATTAACAATATCAATTCCCAGTTCTGGATCTATCACTTGTTCTAAAGCAGCAATGATCCGCTCTTTTATTTCTTTTGCTTCTTCTTCTTTCCATAATGTACTATCTTTTTCCATACTGTGAACACCTCCAATTAGTAGGGCTATTTTACTTGGTTTAAGTTTAAAAGTAAATCTATCCTATTAAATTGATTACAAATGAGTTGAAAAGAAAGTAGCCATTTCTACAGATTTCGCATGTGGAACCTTATGACCTATACCTTTGCTAGTTGAAAAACTTACATTTGATCCATAAGATTGATTTTTTACTTTCTCATAAAAATCAAATGTTGGTTGATAAGGAACTAAATCGTCCTGAGTTCCATGCCAAAAATGAACGAAACGATTAGCAATCTTTTCTGGGTGATTAGCTAAAGAAATAGGCGTTAGGGCGGTCAGTGAGCCAGTCAAAACTTCTTTACTAATTGGTAAATCCATTCCTTCTGTCCATTTAGATGATAACAACCATTTCGTGAAATTAACTGGATCTGGACTTCCCATTAAAACAACTGCCGTTTTAATCCAAGGAAATTGCGTTAAAGCAGCACACGTTGTAAAACCACCCATCGAAAGACCGGATACACCAAAACGATCAGAATCACTCAATCCCTTATTTACATAATACTCTCTCATCAAAGGCAGTTCAATTAAATTTCTTGTAACAACATTCCAAAATTCAAGTCCTTGACTTGATAGATCTTTTTCTTTTCTTTCTCCATGTAGATAAGCATCAGGTAATAGTGCACGAAACCCTTTTTTCGCTAACTCATACCCATTAACCAAAGAACTTTCTTTATTACTCATCCAACCATGAAAAAAAATAACTGTTGGCAATAAATCTAATTCTTTCCCTTTAGGACTTATCTCTAATAAAGGTATTCCTTCAACTATTACAGATTTTATTGAAATCATTCATTTCCCTCTTTTCGTAAGACACCTATTTATGGTACAGTATGTAAACATGTAGGTACTATATTATTCTAACATAAAAAACGCATTACTTTGTAATAGAAGGAGCAAAAAATGGATAAAAAACTTATTGCCGTTGACTTAGACGGAACAACATTGAATCAACACTCTCTCATTTCAGATAAAACAAAACAAGTTTTCCAAAAGGCTAGAGAAGCTGGTCATATCATCTCGATCGCGACAGGTAGACCTTATCGAAACAGCAAGCATTATTACGATCAGTTAAAAATGAGTACACCGATGATTAATTTTAATGGAGCGTTGTGTCACGTGCCTAATGAAAAAGATTGGTCTAATCAATACCACAAAACAATTAGTCGTGATATTGCTTTAGATATGCTCGATTTGAAAAAAGATTTTGACATTCAACTTATTGCAGCTGAATTACTTGATTCTGTCTATACAGATGAATCATTTTTACCTTACCCTGATTTTTTTCCGCATGGTCAAAAAGATGTACTCAAATTATCTTCAACTAGTTTAAAACAAAATCCCACTTCCGTTTGTGTGTTCACAGCACAAGCAAACCAAGAACAAATTATCAATAAAATCAGTCAACGCTACGGTAATTTAGTTGAGATCAGAACATGGGGTGGTCAAACTCCTTGTTTAGAAGTTGTTTCTGCCGGTGTTCAAAAAGCCCTTGGTGTTGAACGTGTGGCTAGCGCCTATGGCATAAAACAGCAAAACGTTATCGCTTTTGGTGACGAAGATAATGATTATGAAATGATTCAATACGCTGGTAATGGTGTTGTAATGAAAAATGGGATTCAAGCTTTAAAAGATATTGCTAACGATATGACCGAAGAGACAAATGATAATGATGGCTTAGCTCTTTATTTAGAAAAAATTCTTCGTCTCTAGAAATAAAACAAAAAGGGTACTCATAAATTGTGAGCACCCTTTTTGTTTTATTTATTGATTTGATCTTCGAGCTTTCTGTTGATCTGAACTTAAAAATTCTCCTACTACTTTATTTGTTCCCATAAAATTAACGAAAGCTGCTGCATCAGCCTCTTTAACGGCTTGCTCTAAATCATACATTTCATAATTACTAATAACAATCATCAAAACAGAACGATCAAGTCCAGTATAACCACCTTTAGCAGGAATAATCGTAATGCCTCGAATCATCTTTTCATGGATAGCTTTCACCAACGCATCTGGATCATTTGTAACAATCATCGCAGTTACTTTTTGATGACTAGTATGAATCATGTCAACTACTCTAGTCATAACGTAGATTGAAAGCAAGGTGTACATTGCATACTGCCAGCCATTAATGAAGCCCGCTGCAATAACAATCATGCCATTTATAGTTAACAATAAACTGCCAACTGAACGACCAGTTGTTTTAGCTAAAACCATTGAAATAATGTCTAATCCTCCGGTTGAGAAGCCATACTTCAATGCAAATCCGATACCTGCTCCACCAATTACTCCTCCAAAAAGTGAATTCATAATTGGATCGGTTGTTAACGGTGAAACAGGTAAAATAATAGTGAAAAAAGAAATTAATACAGATGTCATAAAACTATAAAGTGTAAAATCTTTACCAATTTTAAACCAACCCAATAAAGCGATGGGAATATTAATAAGTAAGATAAATATCCCTGTATCGATTGTAATTTGAAATCCATTTTTAAAAAGATGCGAGAGCAATTGAGAGATTCCGTTTACTCCTGGAGCATATATTTGAGAAGGAATTAAAAAATTATTTAAGGCAAATGAATTTGTAATCGATGCAAATAAAACAAAAAATACTTTTTTAGCTTGTTCTCTCCAAAAAATTGGTGTTTTTAATTGTTTCAATGTGTAACCTCCTGAGATTATTATTTATATGGTTTGATAAAATTTTAATAAAGCAGAAAAAAATTACGTTATGTCTTTAATTATTTGCTCTGTTATCTTCAGCCTCGTTTCAAATTATGGTACAATAGAGTTAATGTAACCAATTTCATAAATTTAATGGAGGCAAAAATAATGGCAAAAGAAGCGAGTTTTGATATTGTTTCAGAAACAAATTTAGAAGAAGTAAAAAATGCAATTCAAATGGTCAAAAAAGAAATTGATACGCGCTTTGATTTCAAAGGCACGATTAGTGAAGTTAAGTTAGAAAAGGATCAATTAGTTATTGTTTCAGAAAGTGAATTCAAATTAGAACAAGTAAAAGATATCTTGACTAACAAATTAGTCAAAAGAGACATTTCTTCAAAAAACCTTCACTTTGAAAAAATTGAAAAAGCTTTTGGTGGAAATGTTAGACAGACAGCTGATCTGGTCAATGGAATTGACAAAGAAAACACAAAAAAAATAACACAGCTTATCAAGCAAGCTGAACTAAAAGTAAAAACACAAATTCAAGACGACCAAATTAGGGTTACTGGTAAAAATAGAGATGATTTACAAAAAGTAATGGCTCTTTTACGTGAGGCTAATTTACCAATCGCATTACAATTTACTAACTACCGTTAAAAAAGCCTGTTGCTCAGCAGTGTTCGATGTGAGCAACAGGTTTTTTATTTTTAATTGGTGTATCCCTCTATAGCCTTAACAATAACAGTCTCACTTCCCATTAGTAATTTAGAAACTGGGCAAAGTCTCTCTGCTACTCCTACAAGTTTTTCTACTTCTTCAAATTCTAATCCATCTATTTGTGCTGTAGCAAGTACATCAAAATAATAGCCAGGTTTTTTTGTTTCTTTTACAAAATCTACATGAACTTCGACTCTACTCTTATTCTGTTTGCCTCTGGCCTTTAATACGGACCGTAGTGTAGCGTTTAAGCAAGTGCTTAAAGAAAGGCCCAATAATTCTTCCGGATTTGTACCAGGAGCATTTGAAGTCGGACTGGACAAACTTACTTTTAAGCCATCATTTTTTACATAAGCTATCCCATCAACACCATTTTCATTAACCATTTCAGCATGAAATAAACTTTTGGAAGCTGTCATGTTTTTACCTCCTTTAGACGTATTTTATTGTTTTTATTTTGCTTATACAGTAAGAACTTCTTCAATTCTTGGTAAAATAGCCTTAGCAATAGTCGAACCGGTTACTAACATTTCATAAAGAGGCATAACGTCAGTTGAAGTTCTTCCTAATAGTCTCATATAAATCTCGCCATCAGAACCTAGACAAATACGATAATATCCTGATTGCAACTCATTTAATTCATTTATTAATTCTAACACAGCTACTTTTTTATTAAAGTTTGATACAAAAGCTAGATGATGGTACACGATTTGATAATCAGATCTTTCATCTTCCTTATCAAATACAATACCAAAAGGTAAAGCTTTCTCTTTTGTTAATTGAAATTTCCCATTATAAGAAACTTGGCCATTTTCAATTTCTCTTTTAGCTAAAGGGATTTGTTTCTCTTTTAATATTGTTTCAAACTGGTCTGTTATTTTAGTCAATTGAATACCTCATTCCATATTTTTTACTACCATTTTCAAGATAAGTATAACGTACTTAATCAGTTAAATACAAGCTTATCCGTTATTTTTAAATGAATGATACTCTTTTATTTCATAACCAATGATAGAGCCTAAAAACTTTATTGCTCTATATTTTTTCACAAAAAAAAAACACCTCAACGTCATAAAAACGTTTGATGTCTATTTTATACCGACGGCCGGAATCGAACCGGCA
>JAGQHW010000075.1 GCA_020431645.1 Carnobacterium sp.
CTAAATTTTATTATAAATCACTTGAAGTAAAAATACCTTACTGTCATAAAAAACATTTCACCATCTTTAAATGATTTTTTTATTTCATTTTATCTCTTTTGATACAGTAGACTGTACCTGTGACTTCAGTAACCTCCTTGAGTGGTTCCTATCGTTTCATTCCCACCAATTACTGTTCCCCACGTTCTGGTATGTCGAGTTCACACACGCACAGATCTTTCTCTTTCTTCGTATACTTATTCGACACTCTAAATATACATACAGAGGGAGCTAAAGTTAACATGTTGTCCCTGTCGATTATGGGTACACTATAAATAGACACCCCAATTATAAATATAATTGAAATATTATATACTTTATATAATTAATAAAGAAGCTAAAAACTATCAATCATATGATCGAATTCTTCCAGCACATTTATCATTTGATGAATTTAAGTACGCTAAGGGTCAATTGGCCTTTGAATACATTGACGCAAAAGCTGGGGATATTCTAGATATTTTACCCTCTAGAGACGGAAGAACGGTAAAAAGCCATTTTATATCTCACTACAGCTTACGTGATCGAAAAAAGGTTCAGACTGTCACAGTAGATATGAATGCTAGTTACACAGGTTTTATTCCTCTTCTTTTTCCAAAAGCAAACATTATTATTGATCGATTTCACATTATTCAATTAATCAACCGCTCTATGAATAAAACCAGAGTTAACGTAATGAATCGATTGAATACTTCAAATGGAGAAGATCAAAAAAAATACCGCCGTTTAAACGTTACTGGAAGAAAATTTTAAAAAAAGAGAGCAATTTATCTTATACCAGTTATTCTTACTATTCCATGTTTGGACAGCGACTTGAGGCTGCTATTGTGTCCGAAATGTTAGACTATGATTCTATTTTAAGTACTACTTACGCAATCTACCAATCGATTATAAAAGCTGTTGAAGAAAATAATTACGATAGATTAAGTGAGATCTTAAATAAAAAGATAGATAAAAATCTTTCTTCTTACATGAAAACTAGTTTAAAGACCTTAAAGAAACACCTTCCTTATATTAAAAATACCTTTTCATACCCTTATTCTAATGGAAAAATAGAAGGTATCAATAATAAAATTAAAGTACTAAATCGGGTCGCTTATGGATATAGAAACTTCTCAAATTACAAGAGTCGGATTATTTTACATTTTAATATGAAACCGAAGGTTAGAAAGAATGAGGACGAAGAACAAAAAAATACCTGTTCTGCAGCCGCTTAATACAAGCTACAAAACAGGTTAAAAATATGAATAGTTAAAGACTATTATTTTTCACCAACGTTAGTTGACGTAGAACCAAATAGGATGCCGCTCTTTTCTAGCTAAGAAGAATTAGCAGCCTATTTTAACAGTATATTTTTCTTACTATTAATTTTTAAAAAGTTTAATTTTCTCTTGTGCTGAAAGTTTAATTTTAGATCTTACTATATCAAAAACGTCTTGTGGTAGAGAAATAGTAGGATTGTTTTGAAATATATCTTTTAAAGTATATGCCCAAACTTGATTTAGCTCTGTGTTAATATTGATTTTGGAATGGCCTAACTCTATTGCCTTCCTAATTTGTTTATCAGGTAGTCCAGAAGCTCCATGCAATACCAAAGGAATTTTAACTACGTCACTAATTTCTTTCATTTCTTTGAACCCTAAGTTCGGTTCTCCTTTGTATTCTCCGTGCACTGAACCTAAAGCTGCTGCTAAAGCGTCAATATTTGCCTCATTAACAAGGCGTAGGCATTCATTTTTAGAGGCATACTTAATTTCACCAGCTATTCCGTCCTCATTTCCTCCAACTGTCCCTATCTCACCCTCAACAGAAACACCTTTCTTACGAGCATATTCACTAACTTTTTTAGTTATAGCAATATTTTCATCAATAAACAATTTAGAACCATCAAACATAACAGAAGAGAATCCAGCATCAATAGCTTCTTTACAACGTTCAAAACTTTGTCCGTGATCTAGATGCAATACTATCGGAATAGTTATTTTTTTCTGATTTGCAACATCTTTTACCATACTCACTATAAATTTGAATCCGCCTAATTTATCAACAACTCGATCTGTAGCACCTATAATAATAGGATAATTTTCCTCTTGTGCAGCTTCAAGAACAGCTTGAAGCCAAATAACCCCGTTGATATTAAATTGAGGAATAGCTCTTTTTTCTCTTACTGCTGACGGCAATATCCCATTTAATGTTATAAATTCCATATAATTACCTACACTATTCTTTAATATTTTTTACTTTGACTGGTTTATTTGACATCAATGATTCTTTTGCTGCTTGAGCAATTCTTTGTGCCATTATCCCATCTTTAAAAGTGCAGGGGACTTCTTCATTGTTACGAATTGCATAAAAAAACTGCTCTACTTCATTAACATATGCATCATTATAACGCTCTAAGAAAAAGTGTAGAGGCTGATCTTCAGAAACAGAATCACCAGTTGATAGTTTAACTCTCGTATCTAACTCATTTTCAATTTCGGTTGCTCCTTTAGAGCCAAAAGCTTCAATACGTTGATCATAACCATAAACCGCTTCACGACTATTATCTATTACCCCTAGTGCTCCATTTTCAAATTTAAGCGTAATGATTGCTGTATCTATATCACCTAATTTAGATATTTCTGGATTTACTAAAGAATTACCCATAACGGATACTTCTGATACTTCTGAGCCAGAAACAAATCTAGCCATATCAAAATCGTGAATAGTCATATCCATAAACATACCTCCAGAACTTTTAACATAATCTAAATTTGGTGGCTCTGGGTCTCTTGACGTAATTCTTAAAATATGAAGGTCTCCAATTTTACCTGAAGATACATTATCTTCTACGCGAGCAAAATTTTTATCAAATCGACGATTGAATCCAATTTGTGCTTTAACGTTATTTTTTTTAATTACTTCATAAGCATGTAATGTTTCTTCATCTGAAAAACTGATTGGTTTCTCACAAAAGATATTCTTACCTGCATTTGCTGCTGCTTCAATCATTTCGATGTGGGTATCTGTTGGAGAACAGATGAAAACAACATCAATTTCAGGATCATTCATGATTTTTTTTGGCTCTTTTACTAAATTTGGTATATTTAATGCTTTCCCCCATTCTTCAGCATTCTCAATAAACGGGTCAGCAATAGTTTTTACTTCTATATTTGGCAATTTCAACATATTTTCAACATGTAATTTACCAATTCGACCTGCACCTAATACACCAACAATTATTTTTTTATTCATAGTTATCACAAAAGTGGCCTCTTAAATTCCACTTATCTCCTTAATATATTTTCTTGCTTTCAAAGCGTACTCTAAAGGATTTGCTTTAGCTGGATCTTGTTCTGCTTCAACTACAATCCAACCAGTATACTCTGATTGAGTTACTGCAGACATAATTGGTCTAAAATCAATCATGCCGTCTCCTGGAACAGTAAAAGTTCCCATTTTTACTGCTTCAAGAAAGCTAGATTTATCTCTCTTCACTGTCTTAGCTACTTCTTCACGGATATCTTTAAAATGAATATGTTTTATACGATCTTTGTGTTTTTCATAAATTTCTATTGGGTTTTCTCCTGAAAAGACCAAATGTCCTGTATCAAATAATAGAGAAACTTTTTCTGGGTCTGTTTCTGCCATTAACTTATCAATTTCTTCTGTCGTTTGTACTCCAGTTCCCATATGATGATGATAAACAACCGTCATTCCCTTTTCTTTAGCTAATTCTCCTAGTTTTTCCAAACCTGAAACTAATTTTTTCCAATCCTCATCCATAAAAACTGGTTTTTTTTCAAAAATAGGCATATCCATTTGTCCTTGAATACTATGTCCTTGTTCAGAAACAACGATTACTTTAGCACCCATTTCAAATAAAAAGTCACGATGTTTGATAAATGCTAGCCGTGTTTCTTCGTATGGTTTAGTTGTTAAAAATGCACTAAACCATGCACTTGCAACTTCTAACCCTCTCAATTCTAAGTAACCTTTTAATATCTCAGGATTTTTAGGATACTTATTCCCGATTTCTGTACCTTTAAAACCTGCTAAAGACATTTCACTAATTGTCTGTTCAAATGTATTTTCTGCTCCTAGCTCTGGCATATCATCATTTGTCCAAGCAATAGGAGCTATCCCTAATTGAATATCTTCATTCATATTTTTTCCTTCTTTCTATTTTATTTTTACTAGTTCATTTTTTTCCCATGACTCACTACACGCATCTGCTACTTTAGTCGCTTGCAAGCCATCATTTGCATTACCTTCAGGTTGCCTTTTTTCATTTACACAGCTTACAAATTCTTTCATTTCATTAATAAAAGCCATTTTGAATCTTTCAGGAAAATCTTGTGATAACGGTCTAACAGAGCCCTTTTCGTTTAGTATAGTCACTAGATTTTTCTCTGGTATGTTAGCGATACGAACCGAACCTTTTGTACCAATTAATTCTGTCTCTACATGGTATCCATAAGATGCATTACGACCAGCCACTAATAAAGCCATTGTTCTATCCTCTAGCTCCATCATAGCCGCACCAGTTTCTAATTCACCAAGCTTGTCTAATTCCGGGTAAGCAGCATTTTTCCCAAGTGCCCATACTTTCTTTATTTCTGAGTTAGTAAACCAACGAACTAAATCAATATCATGGATAGACATATCTGCAAATAATCCGCCACTGTCGTTATTTTTTGCGAATTCAACAAAACTTTCCATACCCTTACTCGGATCAATACCATAGCAGCGTATCACTGTCAGTTCTCCGATTTCTCCATCATCTACCAACCTTTTTGCATATTGGTATGATTCATCGTATCTACGCATAAACCCTAGCATAAAAATTTGATTAGGATGATTATTAATTACTTTTATTACACTTTCAATTTCAGCTACATTCAAACCTAATGGTTTTTCAGTAAAGACATGTAGCCCCTTTTTCATAGCCTTCGTTATTTGTTCAACATGAAAACCAGAAGGAGAAACAATAGCTACTGCATTAATTGAAGGACTATTAATCATTTCATCAAATGTTGCGTAAACCTCTTCGACTCCTAATTCATTTTTAGCATGCTCTAATTCTTCTGGAACTATACTACATGCGGCTACTAACATACTTCCAGGTACGTTTTTAGCTAAATTTTTTGCATGTATCTTCCCTAACCTTCCTAATCCCACAATACCAAAATTAACTTCAACCATTATTACTTAGCTCCTTCTACTAATTTAATAGTGAGTTTACTATAAAAATAAGTGTTTTAATTTTAATTAGATATCGGATACTGGATAACGAGCAGTAACAACTTTTTTACGCGTGTAGAAATCTACTCCGTCTTTACCATTGGCGTGTAAAGTACCATAAAAAGAATCTTTCCATCCGGAGAACGGGAAGAAAGCCATCGGTGCCGGTACTCCTAAATTAATTCCTAGCATACCAGCATCAATATTTTCTCTGAAATAACGAATAGCAGATGCATTATTTGTAAACAAGCAAGCTCCGTTTGCAAAAGGAGATTTATTCGTTATTGTGATCCCTTCTTTGAGATCTCTTACTTTCATAATTGATAATACTGGTGCAAAAATTTCATCTTTCCAAATTTCCATATCTGTTGTAACATTTTCAAAGATAGTTGGTCCAACAAAATAGCCTTCTTCTAACATATTATCTCTTCCATCTACAGTCAAACTCGCACCGTTTTTAACACCGTTTTCAATATAATTTAGTGTTTTTTCTAAGTTTTCTTTGCGAATAACTGGACCCAAGAACACACCATCATCTAAACCGTTTCCAATTTTAATTTCTTTTGTTTTCTTAACTAATACATCCATAAACTGATCGTATACACTTTCTTCTATCGCAACCACTGCAGCAGCCATACATCTTTCTCCTGCTGAACCGAATGCCGCAGCAACGATGGCCTGAGCTGCACTTTCAATATTTGCATCTTTCAGTATAATTGTATGATTTTTTGCGCCTGTAAGTGCTTGTACACGTTTTAAATTTTCACTTCCTTTTTTATAGATATATTGACCAACACTTTTAGATCCAACAAATGAAATCGCTTTAATTTCTGGATGCTCTAAAATACCATTTACTACATCATGTGCTCCATAAACGATATTGAGAACTCCTTTTGGAAGTCCAGCTTCAGTAAATAGTTCTACTAGTTTTTCAGTTAATAATGGAGTTTTTTCGCTTGGTTTTAAAACAAAACTATTTCCAACTGCTATAGCCATAGGAAACATCCAACAAGGAACCATCATTGGAAAGTTAAAGGGTGTAATACCACCAACAACACCAACAGGATAACGGTAATTAACAGCTTCTACATCAGTAGCAATTGTTGATAAAGAGTCCCCCATCATCAATGTAGGTGCTCCGGAAGCAAATTCTACGTTTTCGATCCCTCTTTGCACTTCACCCCTCGCTTCTGATAAAGCTTTTCCATTCTCAATTGTAAGAATACGAGCTAGCTCTTCTTTTTGTTCTGTAAGTAATTGTTGATATTTAAATAATATACTAGATCTTCTCGATACTGGAACATTGCTCCACTTTTTAAAAGCCTCACTTGCCGATTCGGTAGCTAATTCTACATCCTCTTTTGTAGATAAAGGAACACGAGCAATTACTTCTTTTGTTGCAGGATTGTAAACATCTTCATACTTTGTTGTTTTACTTTCTACCCATTCACCATTAATATAATTTTTTAGTTTTCTAACTTCAGTCATTTTATTCCTCCTATAAATTAGTAATATTTTTTAAATACCTTTTGAGTATATTATAATCAAAAAGCTCCATTAAGTCAACGTTATATTTCATAAAGAGAAATAAGAAGCTGCTTTACTCCAACTTATAACCAAGTAGTAACCAGAAAAAGTCTTTTTAAATGTTATTTGTAATAAAATTTGATTATATGTTGTCAAAATGATAAAATGACAAAAACAATAGGAATAATGGAGGTGTAAAACATTATGAAAATAAATCGTATTCAACAGATTGAAGATTATATCAATCAAAACCAAACTGTTTCAATAGATGAGCTTCGTGAAATTTTTAAAGTATCAAAGAATACTATTAGAAGAGATATAAAGCAATTAGAAGAAAAAGGTGTACTAAAAAAGGTGTATGGTGGTGTTGTAGCTGTTGAGCCTTCTTTAAAGAACTTTGAGACTAGAAATATTGATCATCAAGAAGATAAAATGAAAATTGCTAATAAAGCGGCAGAGCTAATTAAACCCAATGATATTATCTTCATTGATTCAGGTACAACTACTAAGAATATATTATTAGATTTAAATCGGGAAATACCCTTTACTTTAATAACAAATAACTTAGATGTTATTAATTTAGCAATTGAGTTTCCTTTTGTTGAGATAATTCTAATAGGGAGTACTTACAAAAGATTAACTCGCTCTTTTGTAGATACTACTGAAAATCTCGTTGTTTCAAA
Organism: Carnobacterium sp.; assembly: GCA_020431645.1. Lineage (GTDB taxonomy): Bacteria > Bacillota > Bacilli > Lactobacillales > Carnobacteriaceae > Carnobacterium_A. The sequence goes on from JAGQHW010000075.1 coordinate 7,476, forward strand.
ACTTAATATCGATATTGCTTTTATGGCTGCGACAGGTTTTTCTATTAATAATGGAATGTCTAATGCTGATCCATTGGAACATGCAATAAAAAAACAAATCGTGAACAGAGCCCAACAAGTTTTTCTATTAAGTGATATTAGCAAATTAGGAAAGTCAGCTCTTTATTCATATGCTCCATTAGACACTCTAAAGGGTATTATTGTTAATGAAAGTCTTTCAGAAGAATATTTAAATTATTTTGAAGAACATCAAATTACTGTTTATGTAGTTTAAGAATATAACTACATTTTACTTGTTTAGTGATAAATTTTAAATTGATAATATAAAAAAAAGTAAAAGCAGCGTATTTTTACGTTGCTTTTACTTTTTTTTATTTTTTAATATTTTTTTGCATTAGCTAATTTTTCTTTTCTTTCTTTACTTGCTAAGAGTACTTGTTTTTTAACAGATTGTTCAGAAACTCCAACATTCCACCAACTACCTTCTGAATCACCTGACATAGTTTTAGGTAGAACTTTGATATCAAACAAAGTGGAAACTGTTTGTTTTCTCGCATCTTTCACTGCTTCTTCTAATTCTTCTACAGAACGAATACTATAAGTCTTAGCTCCATATGCTTCACCTAATTTTGCATAATCTATTTTCATGATTTCTTCATTGCAATCCCTAAGTTCTGTACCATAACTATTACTACCATTTCCCATTTGAAGATTATTAATACAACCATAACCCGAATTATCAAATAAGACTATATTTATTTTTTTCTTATATTGGATAGAAGTTACTAATTCTGTATGTAACATTAAGAAACTCCCATCCCCTAATATCGAATAGACTTCTTGTTTAGGAGCGGCTAATTTAGCCCCTAGAGCTCCTGCAATTTCATACCCCATAGTAGAATATCCGTATTCTAAATGATATGTGTTTGTAGATTTAGAGTTCCATAGTCTTTGCATATCACCTGGGAGTGATCCGGCAGAAGCGACTACAATAGCACTATCATCCGCAAGCTCATTAAATTTTATAAAAGCTTCTGTTTGTGTTAATTCCGTGTTCAACGCGTCTGAATACTCATTCAATATTTTTTGGGTAAACTGTCCTTTTATTTCAGCAACAAAAGTATTCCTATTAAAGCAAGTGTTAGCTAGACGCTCTCTTTCATTGTACCATTCTTTTTTCCACTCATTAATTAGGTTTCCAAACTCAGTTTGATAGTTCTTTAAGAGAGGTGTAATCATTTGTAATGATTTTTTAGCATCTCCTACCACTGATATTGCATCAAATTTATACGTTTGAAAACGATTTACATTAATATTCAAAAACTTAGTTTGTTCCAAATTAAAAATAGTTTTGGAAGAAGTAACGAAATCTGTATAACGAGTACCAATACCAATGATTAAATCAGATTCCATTACAGCTCTATTAGCTGCTGATGTTCCTAATACACCTACGCCGCCTAAATCATTTCTAAATGAAGATTCAACTGTAGATTTTCCAGCATGTGTACTAACAAGTGGGATATTATATTTTTCTGAAATTTCAATTAGTTCTTCGCGTGATTCAGAATATTTTGCTCCTCCACCTACAATAATAACAGGTCTTTTACTATTTCTAATCTCTTTAGAAGCTTGTACAACTTCTCTTTCACTCGGAATGCGTCTATCCATATAATGTACTTTTTTATCAAAGAACTCTACAGGGTACTCATACGCCTCACCTTCAGCATCTTGAGAAATAGCAATAGTAACAGGACCTGCAGAATCTGGATTAGTTAATACTTCAAAGCCTTTAATAAGAGCACTCATTAATTGTTCAGGTCTTTGTACACGATCCCAATAACGAGAAACGGATTTAAAAGCATCATTCACTGTTAAAGTACCATCATTTGGATGTTCAAGTTGTTGCAACACGGGATCCGGTTGTCGAGAAGCAAATGTATCGGCTGGTAATAATAAAATCGGTATATTATTTGCAAATGCTGCGGCTGCGGATGTCACTAGATTAGTTGAACCAGGACCAGCTGAAGCTGTCACAGCATATATTTTTTTTCTCAACGATTGTTTTGCAAAAGCAACAGCTGCATTCGCCATTCCTTGCTCGTTTTTCCCTTGAAAGACTTTTAAATGTCCGGGATTTTCTTCTAAAGCTTCACCTATACCCAGAACATTTCCGTGACCAAAAATATGGAACATGCCTTCAACAAATGGTGTTTCCTCCCCATCTATTGATATATACTGTTGATTTAAAAATTTGATTAACGCTTGTGCTGTAGATAAATAAATTGTTTTTTTCATTGTTTTATCTCGCTTTCTTAATTAAATATAATTTTAATAATTTTTTGATTAATAAAGTAGAGTTACTTTTGCTATATTATAATAGAAAACAATACTCATC
>JAGQHW010000076.1 GCA_020431645.1 Carnobacterium sp.
TGTGTTTCGTCTTCACCATCTAGTTTGAAAGTGATTCGTTCAGCTGCTAGAATAGCAGATGCTTTCAAAGCAAGCTTCACAGCTCTGTATGTTGAAGAATCAGAAGATGGAGTAATAGATGATGAAGAACAATCGTTATTAAATAAGAACTTACGTTTGGCTGAACAATTAGGAGCACAAATTTCGACTTTATATGGTAACGATGTATCAAGTCAAATTGCAGAGTATGCTAAAATCAGTCATATTTCAAAAATAGTTATAGGAAAAACAGTAAATTCTAAAAGATGGGTAAAAACAAATTTTGTAGATACTCTTACTCAATTAGCTCCTGAAATAGATATTTATATTATTCCAGATTCTAGTTCCGTTTTAAAAAAAGAAAAAAAGTTTAAACTCATGAAGCCACCAGAATATTCATTTGAAGATACAATAAAAACACTAATTATACTTATGTTGAGTACATTAGTTGGGTTTTTATTTGAGTGGATGCAACTTGATGTATCCAATATTATTATAATTTACATCCTGGGTGTACAAATAAATGCTGTTGTTACAAAAGGTAGGTTATATAGTATAGTATCTTCTGTATTAAGTGTACTAGCTTTCAATTACTTCTTTACTAATCCACGTTTTACTTTTGAGGTCTTTAATTCTAGTTACCCTATCACTTTTCTTGTGATGTTAGCAGCTGGACTTATTACGAGCTCTCTCACAAAAAGAATCAAAGAACAAGCGAGACAAACAGCGCAAAAGGCTTATAGAACAGAAATTTTATTAGAAACCAATCAAAAATTGCAGATGGCAGATGATGTTCATGAGATTTTAAACCAGACTGGAAATCAGCTTGTAAGATTACTAGATAAGGATATAATAATCTATCCAGTTTTTTCAAATATGCTATCTGATCCAATTCTAATGGCTACTGATCAGTCTAAAGAAACAGTATTCACATATAATGCGCTGAAAGAAAGTGGCGTAGCTGAGTGGGTATTAAAGAATAATAAGCGTGCTGGAGCAACAACAAATACGTTACCTGCATCTAAGTATTTATATATGTCCGTTAGAAAGAAAAATAAGGTTTTTGCCGTCATAGGGATATCAATGGGAGCTAGAAAAACATTAGAAATTTTTGAAAAAAGTATTTTAATTGCAATCTTAGGAGCATGTTCGATAGTTTTAGAAAAGGAAACCTTTAGGGATAAACAACATGAAATTGCAACAAGAATAGAAAAAGAACAATTGCGCACAAATCTACTCAGATCAGTCTCACATGATCTGAGAACACCTTTAACAGGGATATCGGGTAATGCTAAATTATTGATGGAAAAAGGCATTGATTTAACCAAAACGCAAAAAGAGGAATCCTATGCTGCTATTTATGATGACTCAATGTGGCTAATAAATTTAGTTGAAAATTTATTATCCATTACTAAAATCGAAAATGAAAATATGAAGTTGAATTCTCAAATTGATGTCATGAATGAGGTAATAATAGAAGCAATTAAGCATATAGATAGACACATTTCAGAACATAAATTTCATCTGGATTTAAGTGATGAAATTCTTATTGCTAAAATGGATCCACAGCTAATCATGCAAGTAATTGTAAATATCATTGATAATGCTATAAAATATACAGAAAAAGGTTCAGAAATTCAATTAAGAGCAAAAAAAGAGGGTTTTTATATTCAAGTAGAAATAGCAGATGATGGCCCAGGCATTTCAGATGATGCGAAGGGGAAAATATTCGAGCTGTTTTATACGGCTAATCAAGTAGGAGCTGATGCGAGAAGAGGATTAGGTTTGGGCCTATCACTATGTCAAAGTATACTTGTAGCACATGGAGGAGAAATATACGTGAAAGATAATAAGCCTAAAGGAACGGTTATCGGATTTAGATTGGAATCAGTCGAGGTGAACTTAAATGAATAAGCCAACCATTTTAGTTGTGGAAGATGATCCTTCTATTAGCAAACTCATTTCTATCACTTTGGAGACACATGACTATCTCTATCTGACAGCTAAAAACGGAAGCGAAGCTATTCTTGAAATTTTATCGAATAAGCCAGATATAATTATTTTAGATTTAGGATTACCTGATATGGATGGAATAGGTGTCATAAAAAAAGTTAGAAGTTGGTCTAGTATTCCTATTATTGTAGTGAGCGCTCGTGGAGAAGATCGAGATAAGATAGAAGCATTGGATGAGGGTGCTGATGACTACTTAACAAAACCTTTTAGTGTAGATGAACTTTTAGCAAGATTGCGAGTTAGCTTGAGGCGTATCCAAAAAGATGATGATTTAAAAATAAAAGAAGAAAGTATATTTATTAACGGTCGCTTAAAAGTTGACTATTTATCCCATTCTGTTTTAATACAAGAGCAAGAAATTCATGTTACACCAATCGAGTATAAACTTTTGTGTCTATTAGCAAAAAATAGTGGCCGAGTTCTTACGTATAATTTCATCTTAAAAGAAGTGTGGGGGATACATGATAATGATGCATCGGCTTTACGTGTATTTATGGCTACCTTGAGAAAAAAAATAGAAGAAAATCCAGCTAAGCCACAAATTATACAAACTCATATAGGTGTAGGGTATAGAATGGTCCGTGTAGAAGAGAGAAAAGAATAATATAGTTACTAAAAAGTTATTAAAAAACCAATAAAGCATTGGTTTTTTAATAACTTTTTTTAGTAATCCGAAATCTTAATACGATATTAATGTATTATAAGAAATCCTTACACTACCTTAATAGTACAGATGGTAGGATTCTACTATCAGATAAGAGGAGATGGATGAGATGGATGCTATTGCAATAGGAATAATTATAATTAGCTTTTGGTTGATAAAAATATTGGTTTCATGGTGTGATCGTCAAATAAAAAATATATGAGGGTGATGAGATGTTAATTTTTTTAGGTGTTGTACTTGTTTTTTTAGCAGGCTATCTTTTATATGCTTTAATTAATCCAGAAAAATTTTAATGATGGAGGTGTTCAATATGCTTCAGATAAGTTTAATAATAATCGTATTCTTATTGTTGATTATTCCAACAGGCAATTATTTATACCACATTGCAACAGGACAACACACTTTTGCAGATCCTTTTTTTGATAAAATTGATAAATATATCTATAAATTAAGCGGGATAAGAAAAGAAGATATGAGTTGGAAAAAATATGCACTTTCGATGTTAATGACAAATGCGGTTATGACAATGGTGGGCTATTTTGTTTTAAGAATACAGTCTATTCCTTTACTAAACCCAAATGGAATATCAAGTATGGAATCATTTCTTTCTTTCAATACTATCATCAGTTTTATAACAAACACAAATCTTCAACATTATTCTGGAGAATCTCACTTGTCTTATTTAGGGCAAATAGTAGTCATTATCTTTATGATGTTCACTTCAGCAGCAACGGGGTTCTCGGTAGCAATGGCTTTTATTAGGGGACTTTCAGGAAAAGTTACTTCATTAGGAAATTTTTATGTTGATTTGACTCGCATTATTACAAGAGTCTTGTTGCCGTTTTCAATTGTTGGAGCCTTATTATTAGTTTCTCAAGGCGTCCCACAAAACTTTACACAAAATATGACAATCCAAACAATAGAAGGTACATACCAAGATATTGCTATGGGACCTGTTGCATCATTAGAAATTATCAAACATTTAGGAACGAACGGGGGTGGATTTTTTGGAGCAAACTCAACAACACCTTTTGAGAATCCTAATATAATAACCAATATGATTGAAATACTAGCCATGATGTTACTACCAGGATCTATCGTTATAGCATTTGGACAGATGGTCAACAATCGAAGAAAAGAAAAGGGCAAAGAAAAAGCACCGTGGGTTGGTAGGCAAGCTAGACCGTTAATTATAGTAATGTTATCGCTATTTTTTATTGGATTAAGTGTTTGCTTATGGGCTGAAAAAGCTGGTAATCCTATTTTAGAAAGTATTGGTTTAAATCAAAATATGGGAAGTATGGAAGGCAAAGAAAACCGTTTTGGGATAGAACAGTCGGCACTTTTTACAACAGTAACAACGGCATTCACTACAGGTTCGATTAACAATATGCATGATACTTTAACACCAATTGGAGGAGCTGTTCCATTAGTGAACATGATGTTAAATGTTGTGTTTGGTGGTAAGGGTGTTGGTTTGATGAATATGGTTCTCTACGGTATCTTAGCAGTATTTATCTGTGGTCTAATGATTGGTCGTACACCAGAGTATCTGGGTAAAAAAATCGAAGGAAGAGAAATGAAACTAACTGCATTAGGGATTATTATTCATCCTTTGATTATTTTATCTTTCTCTGCGCTCGCAGTAGCAACTTCAGGTGGAGTTGAAGGAATTACGAACCCAGGCTTTCATGGGCTCACTCAAGTAGTATATGAATTTTCATCATCAGCTGCCAATAATGGATCAGGATTTGAAGGCTTGGCTGATAATACTAATTTCTGGAATATTACAACAGGACTTGCTATGTTTTTTGGTAGATATCTTACAATAGTCATTCAGCTAGCAATTGCAAGTTCATTAATGATGAAACGACAAGTAAATGAATCTATTGGCACATTAAAAACAGATACAGGAACATTTACGGTAGCACTGTTCATGGTTATTATGATTATTGCGGCGTTAACATTCTTTCCTGTAGTAGTACTAGGACCAATTGCCGAACAGTTAACCTTATGGAAATAGAGGTGGAAATTTAATGAATCAAACAGAGAAGAAAACTTTGATAGACAAAAAGATATTATTGAGTGCTATAAAAGGCTCATTTATAAAATTAAATCCAAAATATATGATGAAAAACCCAGTGATATTTGTAGTTGAAATTGGCTTTTTTATTACACTGCTTTTAAGTTTTGTACCAGATTTATTCGGTAGTGTAAATACAAATACAAGGACATACAATATCATTGTAACTTTCATTTTATTTATAACCGTTTTGTTTGCAAATTTTGCTGAATCAGTTGCAGAAGGTCGAGGCAAAGCACAAGCAGAAAGCCTTAAGAAAACACAAAAAGATATGAAAGCAAGAATAATAAAAGAAAATAAATTAGAAGAAATGGTTAGTGCTAATCAATTGAAAAAAGGGGATTTAGTCCTTGTTAAATCGGGCGAACTTATTCCTACTGATGGAGAAGTAATTGAGGGAATTGCTTCTGTAGATGAGTCTGCTATAACTGGAGAATCTGCTCCTGTAGTGAAAGAAAGCGGGGGTGATTTTGCTTCTGTAACCGGTGGAACAACGGTTGTAAGTGATTGGCTAAAAATAAGAGTTACATCTAATCCAGGAGAATCTTTTTTAGATAAAATGATTTCACTTGTTGAAGGGGCTTCAAGAAAGAAAACGCCTAATGAAATTGCTTTGAATACGTTACTGGTTAGTTTAACCATCATTTTTTTGATTGTCATTGTTACTTTATATCCATTAGCTAGTTACGTTGGAGTGAAGTTGGAAATCTCCACATTGATTGCTTTAACGGTGTGCTTAATCCCTACAACAATTGGTGGACTATTATCGGCAATAGGTATTGCAGGTATGGATCGAGTAACTCGTTTTAATGTTATTGCCATGTCTGGCAAAGCAGTTGAAGCTTGTGGTGATGTAGACACCATGATTTTAGATAAAACTGGAACAATTACCTATGGGAATCGTATGGCAGCAGAGTTTTCTCCTGTAAAAGGGGTAAGTGAAGTTGAATTAATTGAAAAGGCCGTTCTAAGTTCTATTCAAGATGATACTCCAGAAGGTAAATCCATTGTCGATTTAGGAATCAAGCAAACTGGCAAACACTTCAGTGAGAATTTACAGACAATATTTATCGAGTTTACAGCTCAAACGAGAATGAGTGGTATAGATATAGAAAACGGAACGAAAATTCGTAAAGGGGCCTCCGATGCGATAATCGAATATGTTCAATTGATGGGTGGATATATTCCAAAAGACTTAGAAGAAATTGTACGGAATATTTCTTCACTAGGCGGTACACCACTAGTAGTGAGTGAAAACAGGACAATTTTAGGGGTTATTTATTTAAAAGATACGATAAAACCAGGTTTGGTTGAACGTTTTGCTCGTCTTAGAGAAATAGGAATCAAAACAATCATGTGTACTGGAGATAACCCATTAACTGCTGCAACTATTGCACAAGAAGCTGGTGTAGATAGTTTTATTGCTCAATGTAAACCTGAAGATAAAATTAAGGTAATCAAAGATGAACAAGCAGAAGGAAAAGTCGTTGCAATGACTGGGGATGGTACTAATGATGCACCAGCACTTGCCCAAGCAGATGTTGGAATTGCTATGAATAGTGGAACCTCTGCAGCCAAGGAAGCTGCTAATATGATTGACTTAGATTCAGATCCAACGAAAATTTTGGACGTTGTAGAGATTGGAAAACAACTTTTGATTACTAGGGGATCACTCACAACATTTAGTATTGCAAATGATGTAGCAAAATATTTCGCGATTATTCCAGCTATGTTCATGAACGTCATACCTCAATTAGGTGCATTGAACATCATGGCCTTATCCACTTCTTACAGCGCAATCTTATCGGCATTGATTTTTAATGCACTTATTATACCTTTACTCATTCCTTTAGCAATGAGGGGAGTTAAGTATAAGCCACAACGATCTGAAAAGATGTTGATTCATAATATGTTGATTTATGGTTTAGGTGGTATGATTGTTCCATTTATAGGAATAAAGATGATTGATTTAATTATTGCTCCTATACTAATCATTATTGGACTTTGATCAATAGAACAAGTTATGTCGCTATTTTTATATAAAGTAGAGGAATTAAGGATAATTGTGCGCTTACAGAATAGTAAAAAATAAAGATTATGTTAACTAAGAGGGAGAATAAACCATGAAAAAAATAATACTAGAACTAAAAACACCTTTTTTGATAAGTATTGTATTTTTATTTATTTGTGGCTTAGCGTATCCGCTACTGATCACAGGAGTGAGCCAACTTGTTTTTCCAAAACAAGCTAACGGCAGTTTAGTCATAGTAAATGATGAAATTGTAGGATCAAAATTAATTGGACAAAAATTTACTGATCCTCGCTTCATGAAGAGCCGTCCATCTGCTGTGAATTACAATACGTATACGATAGAAGAAAAAAATGAAGGTTTATATAGTGGAGTAGCTTCAGGTTCGACTAATTTTGCAGCAACAAATCCAGAATTAGAAAAAAGAGTAGAAAAAGATATGGCCTATTTTTTGAAAAATAATCAAAGTATCAAGAAAAGTCAAATTCCGGCTGATCTATTAACTGCTTCGGGTTCTGGACTAGACCCGCATATTAGCTATGAGTCAGCGTTAGTTCAATTGCCAGAAATTTCTGAAAAATCAGGTCTTAATCAGGATGAGCTTCAAAAAATTGTGAAGAAAAATACTGAAAATAAACTCATTGGGATTTTTGGTGAAAAGATAGTAAATGTCTTAGGCATAAATATAGATATTGCTAAAAAAATAAATGTAGTTATAGATAAATAAAGACTAAAATATTTAAGGGAAAGTACTATTTATTTATTTTCTGATGGAATTTAATTATAAGTATATTAGGGCAATAGTAATCAATAAAAAAGGGGAATCTACAATAGATTATATTGTAAGATTTCCCTTTTTAAATATGTAGCTAAGGTAATAAATGTTAAGGTTGGATTTGAGATTTAACGATAGTAGGTATAAACTTACTTTAGATAAATATGAGGAGGTTTACGGGGGGAATCTCAAAAATAGTCGACAATAGAAAGATTTAATAGAATAGCGTAGGACGAAAAAGATAAGGAGTGATCACCTTGGAAGACGAAGCCAGTAAGAATGAGCTTGCAAAGAAACGAACAGAATTAGCAGTGCAGAGGACGATACTAGCCAATGCAAGAACGTTTAGTGCTTGGATAAGAACAGGGGCTATCATCAGTATTAGGCGGCTTAGCGGTCGTTAAATTTATGGGCGACAACGAACTTTACCGTGGATACATCTTATTGATTGGGATCTTATTTGTATTATTAGGGATAGCTATTTATATTCTTGCTTTTTTGAGTTTTAAAGATAGCTTTAAACAATTAAAAAAAGAGAATGAAGAGAGATCAAATTCATTAGCTATCCTAGTAGCTATTACCACAGGTATGGTGATAACAGCTGTGCTGATTATGGGACTTTTGATATTCTATTGATTCAAATTTTATCTGATCTTTATTTATTTCAGATACTATATTTAGCCATTAAACAGTCCTTTAAAACTAAATATTGAGTTAACTTAACTCAACTTCATCAGCAGGGTTAACTTCTTGATCTAATCGTTCATGACCTACTTTATGGTAATGGAGAGCTTCTAAAAATGGAACAAGAATTGCTGCAACTAAACCAGCTGCAAATCCATTGTTATAAAGATTGATACCGCCGTGGAGAAAACCGATATTTACGACTAAAGTAAGATGAAGAGCACCTGCAATAAAACCAGCAACTGTGCCATAATGACCTGCAATAGGAGAAAGTGCTGTAACAAAAAGAATGGAAATTAAAACATTCGTATCTTGGGTTTCATAAAGAGTAAAGTAAGACATGACAGTAGCGCCTAACATAGGTGCTATGACTGTCTTGATGTTTTTACCAAATGCACCAAAGCCAACGATACAAAAAATTCCACCTAAAACAGGCCCGTTTAATTCTCCTCCTAAAAGTAGCATATAGAGAGTAGAAAAAATACCCAATAATCCCATGTTTAAAAAAGTTGCACCCACGCCACCTATTTCAATGTAATCAGTTGAAAGTTGACCAGAACGACTCAAAATTTCTTTGAATCCTTTTAAATCACCTTTACTAACAATAAGACCGACTAGAATCATGCAGGTGAAAAGAATGAGTAAAAAAAGAGAAAAAGGAGAATTATACCCACTAGCAAGAATGGACACACTTTCTACCTCTCGTCCAAAATTCCTCATAATAGAAGTGAAGACCGTACCTATTAATCCGCAAACGAAACCGATATTATACAGACTGAAACCCTTAGTAAAGGTGATAACATGACGTGCAAGTGGAGGTAATAAAAAACCAACCATGAAGCCAGAGATACTGCCTAAAAAAATACCAAGAGGAAGTGGCAGCCCTTCTCCAAAACTAAGTTCGCTTACTAGTGGACTCAATGCTGTTCCAAAAAGTGCTGCAAGCAATGATTTCTCTAAAGGAATCCGAGTAGCTTTTGCAAAACCAAAAGCTCCTAAGATAATAGGTAATGAGTTGTAAAAGTTTTTACCAAAGAAAGAAAATCCTGTGATAATAAGTATGCCAGCAATGACAGGTCCATTAATTTTAGCTTTACACAGTCGAACAATCAGTAGAGATTCTAACGTCATAATGGAAACATTTAAAAAAGCTGCTCCTGCATTAGCTAATTCGATATAATCGGTTAGTAAAGTTGCTGGTGAGCTCATGATTATCCAAAGGCCAGCCCATATTTCTTGTGGAGAATTAAATAAAAAAGCTAACGCACCAAAAGATAAGGCAAAAAGAGTAAATAAAATATACATTTTTTTTTGGGATAATTCGGGATATGTTTTTCTTTCTTCAGAGACTAGTATCATTATCTTCCTCCTGTCAAAAATTAGATTTTTAAAAGAAAACGTTCTCTTTTTTTGAGTGTAACAGAAAAAACTAGAACGCTACAATAAGAAGCAACTTTTTTAAGTGATTATTTTATAAATGATAGGTTTCATCTTTCTAGCATTCAATAAAAGTTGATTTGAATACCTAAGTTG
>JAGQHW010000077.1 GCA_020431645.1 Carnobacterium sp.
AATTGAAAGATGCTGTAAAAAATGTTGTTGAATGGGGCATCGCTACTCCAGAAGAGGCGATTCAGATGGCAACAATAGTACCCGCTAAAAGTGTAGAAATAGCAGATGATTGTGGCAAGATAGCTCCTGGTTATGCAGCTGACTTTATTGTCTTAGATTCAAGTTTAACGTTAAAAGCGACTTTCTTAGATGGAAAATGTCGTTACCAAACCAAGTAGATAGGGGAGATTATATGTTAAAAGTATCATCAAATAAAATGGAAGCTTTAAAACGTTTATCAGACGAAAAGGGTGTTATTGGTGCTTTAGCTATTGATCAACGCGGCTCATTGAAAAAAATGATTGCTGCTGGTAGTACAACAGATGTAGGAGATGAAGGGATTGTTCGTTTTAAAGAATTGGTTTCTGAAGAATTAACTCCTTTTGCGACATCTATTTTATTAGATCCAGAGTACGGTTTACCTGCAGCGAAAGTGCGCGACAAAGAAGCTGGTTTATTAGTAGCTTATGAAAAAACAGGTTACGATGCAACTGAACCAGGTCGTTTACCTGATTTGTTGCCAGAATGGTCAGTAAAAAGACTGAAAGCTGCTGGTGCAGATGCTATTAAATTCTTACTTTATTATGATATCGATGAAGATATAAAAATAAACGAACAAAAGCATGTCTTCATGGAACGCGTAGGATCAGAGTGTTTAGCAGAAGATATTCCTTTCTTTTTAGAAATTGTCACTTATGATGCAACGAATGAGGATGTCAAGGGAGCAGCATTTGCTAAAGTGAAACCTCACAAAGTGATTGAGGCAATGAAAGAATTTTCTAAAGCTGATTATAAAGTCGATGTATTAAAAATGGAAGTTCCAGTAAATATGAACTTTGTTGAAGGTTTCGCTAAAGAAGAAACAGTCTACACAAAAGAAGAAGCAACTGCTTACTTCAAAGAACAAAGCCAGGCAACAGACTTGCCATTCATTTTCTTAAGTGCAGGAGTTTCGGCTAAGTTATTCCAAGATACATTAGTTTTTGCTAAAGAAGCTGGTTCGACTTTTAATGGTGTTTTATGTGGCCGTGCAACTTGGTCAGAAGGCGTAGCGCCTTATGCAACAAAAGGAGAAGAAGTAGGCCGGGAGTGGTTAAAAACAACTGGCAAACAAAATATTGAAGAATTAAATGCTGTATTAAACACAACTGCATCATCTTGGTACGATAAAGTTTCTAACGAATAACAGTATAAAAAATCACTCTCACATCTATCTTGTGAGAGTGATTTTTTTGAATAATAGTAGCTGGTTTTCATTTTTTTAGTGTATAGTTTGTACTAATCTAATAACATGAAAAATAAAAAATGCGAAAAGAATCAAACTAAAGAGGTTAATGCTATACTCTATTTAGTGAAATTATTTTTGGATTAATTAGTTCATCTAAGGAGGACAAAATGGAGATAAAAAAGAATCAGTATCCGACAAATTGGGTTGGATTAAAATCAACACGTTTTAGAAAATACCGTTCATGGATTAACAATGAAAAGCCAGGTATATGTGGTACGTACGTTTGTGCAGTTTTATTGCATGATTTATATCAAAACCGTTACGAAAAAGACTTATCTAAAAGTTTGTTAGTGGCGGGATTAAAATCAGTCATTGATGAAACTTTTATGTACCGTGGGACATTTCCTTGGGACTTGAAACATGGTTTAACTGTTGTTTTAAATGGAAATCCGGATTACAAAGCAAGACTATCTTTTATTCCAGATAGAGTGGTAGTAGAACAGCTAGATAAGCCAAATCCGTTACCTGTTGCAGTTGGAACAACGAGAGTACTGGGCAGTCCCTATCGCAATCATTGGGTATTGGTATATGCTTACGGTTATCATGAAGGAAAATTATTTTTTAAAGCCTATGATAACCATGGAAAAAGTGCAGCAATTTTGCCAGCTTCTCAAACAATTGGGTGTGTTTGGCTAGAAGAAAACAAGAAAAAGTAAGCAAAAAATGCTTACTTTTTTTATATTAACTATTTACTTTATTTAAACGAACGTCACTCAAACGTTTTGTAACTAAATCCATAATGATTTGTGCATCAGCGGGATTTTCTAAATCATGGTTGTCAATATCAATAATCAACGTTTCACTCTTATCATACGAATCAAACCAATTATCGTATTGGCTATGAAGGTGCGTATAATAATCTAATAAGCTTTGGTTGCCATCAATTTGTTCGAAAGAACGCCCTCTTTTTTCAATACGGCTCAAGACAGTATCTAATGAACCACGAAGATAAATCAATAAATCAGGTGACTTCTTTTTCATGCCATCTAATTCTTCCATCATATTATCTAGTAAATCTAGATAGGTATCCATTTCAGCATCACTCATATTGCCTTCTTCGTAATTAATTTTTGTAAACAGAGCATCTTCATAAATTGAGCGATCTAATACATTGTTCTCATGTAAAAAAGCTGCCTTAATACTACGAAAACGGGTATTTAAAAAGTAAATTTGTAAAGAAAAAGCCCATCTTTTTGGGTCCTCATAAAACTTTTCTAAGATACGATTGTCGTCAACACTTTCATAAAAAGCATCGCTTCCTAATGATTCAGATATTAATTTTGTGTAGGTGCTTTTACCAGCACCTATCATTCCTGCTAAAACAATCACTGCGTTATGTTCCCCTTTCAATTGACGGTCACTCTCCTATCAAAGACCGGTGTCGTCTTCGGTTAATTTGCACTTCTTAGTATAGCATAATTTGTAAACTGAAAGGGGCCTAGCATCAAATATCATTCAATTTAACTTCTTGTTTGAACAAAGCTTGACTCTTTTTATTGAAATAACAAAGACAACGTTTTTTTACCTGCAATTCCATCACAAACAAGCTGATGTTCCTTTTGAAACAACATAATAGCTTGCTTGGTTGAACTTCCAGCTAGTTGATTTGGTATTCCTACAACTTCATATCCTATTCCAAAGAGCATAGCTTGGACAGCATAAACATCGTTTCCACTTGTTCCTAATTGGATATTTCTTGCTAGAGTGGCTGTTTTAGGACCCCATATTCCATCTATTTCAGTATGAATAGTCTCTTGAAATAAACAAAGAAGAGCTCTTTTAGTAATTGGGCCAAATACTCCATCAACAATTGTTCCGCAATACCTTTGAATTTGTTTTATGTTATCACTACGCTTTTTCAGAGAAGCGTTTATGCTAGATGAAGAAGTTTGGTTCTCGGTTAATAAAAGGACCGTCCCAATTTGGATTTGATCAGAAGACAGTTGATTTAGTTTTTTTAACCAAGTAACAGTCGTCTGATTTTTTCTAGCGATACTCCATAATGTATCACCAAATTTAACGATATGAGTTTTATTTTTTGAATTTGATATAAGGGGCTCTTCTTTTTTATGATCAGCTAAATCAAAAGAGAACTGAGAAAGACTGATTCCAAAACTAGCTAAATAATCATCAGGGTCATGATGATTCGTCCCTCCAAGATGAGTAGAAACCCAATGGTGTGTTTTAATGCCTTTTTCTTTTACTGTTTTTCCTGTATTTAATGACCTTGGAATCCCAGCCTCATTAGCCAGTTTTTTTAAAAGCCAAATATAAGCAAGGTAGTCTTTTTTAAAAATGGAAGGATCTGATGTACGAGCTAATTCTACTTGAGCATACGCGTAAGCATTTGCGTTTGATCCTGCTCCGTATTGAACGAATCCAGTCTTACTTAATTGAACTATTTTTCCTCCTCCACCAACCCAATGGCTAACAAAAGCTCCACCTTTTAAAGCTTGTTGAGTCATAAAAGCTAGTTCGTTTTCCAAGGCATTTTTACCAGCGTTAAGAGCATTACCTGATTCGTGAGCAATAATAAGAGTGGGTTCAATTAACGGATATTGTTTAAGTGCAATGAGTCTTTTTTCGATTTGATTAGTCATCTAACTCCTCCATTATTTGTTATTTTTTTATAAACAGTCGACGGTTTATAAAAAAGATAACGAAAACAATCAAATCGATGTTACGCGATAAAAAAATAAGGCTGCGCTGAGGGTTCTTCTTTGATTGAGTATTTAGTTTTTGCTATCATTAAGGTAGTTAGACAAATGAATAAGTAGTTTAGTTGGTTTAAAAACTGATGAATCAGAGAGGAAGAGTGAAGACAATGCAAAGAATTGTAGAAGGAACGTACACATCAACGGATGAAGCAGTAAAAGCAGTAGAGCGTTTATTAAATGAAGGATATTTAGCTGAAGAACTCCTCATTATAACAGATGAAAAGCATGAAGATGAGTTAGAAGAGTTGACGTTAGTCGATGTTGAATCTGTTGAAGACGATGGTGAAGAAGAGTCGCTTTGGGATAAAATCAAAGAAACGTTCAAAATGGGTGACTACACAATGGATCAAGAGTCTAATACATTAGTTGAACATGGTGTTGATGTTGAAACAGCAGAACATTTTAGTGAGTCTTTAGAAAACCATGAAATTATTATTCTAACAAACAGCACAGCTCCTGCTCATTCAAAACAACTGTCAACAGTAAACGAAGAAGTGTTAAATGGCGAAGAATTTATTTTTAACACAGAAGAAGTAGAACCTAGTGAAATAGAAACAAAAGAAGCAATGAATCCAGCAACAGGAGATGGCGAGCCATTTGATGCTTCTAAATCTCAATCTGCAAGAGAAGATGTACCAGGAACTTCAACGACTTCTTCACCAGATAAAAATACTGGTCAAAATGATGGAGAAAATTTATTTAAAAAAGAAAAAGAAGTAGATCCAGACGATAATGAGAATAATCTATTCAAACAAGATAGAAAAGATGAGCCACATCTAACGGGTGATGAAGAGACAGTCAATACACAAGAGGGTAACCATGTTTATCCGGAAAATATTAGTACAGGTGTTGTCGGGGAAGGTTTAATAGTAGAGACAGAACCTAGAAAAGTACAACACCCTGATCCACATAATGATATCCCTGAAAGTGATGCTTACTATAGCAATAAATATGAAGATGCTGGTGGAAAAACAATCAAAGATGACGAAGAATAATAAGGATTTATCTGGTCCAATAAAGCAATCATTTTATTTGGGCCAGTTGTTTTACCTAAATATGTATCCGCTTTATTAGCGAAAGAATAAGTTGACCTTAGTAATCGACCAATAAATAAAAAAAAGGAAGTGGATAAAAATGGTTAAAGTAGTTGAATCTTCTTATAATACAGTAGATGAAACAATTAATGCTGTAGAGCGCTTGTTAAGCGAAGGTCGGATGATAAAAGACATTATTATTGTTACTAGTACTGCAAATTATTCAGATATTCAAAATCGTACATTAGTTGAAGTGGATAAAATATCCACTGATGGAGATCAAAATATATGGGGGAAATTCAAGGGAATGTTTACAGATGTCAGTCCTGAGGTAGCGCTAGAGCATTACGGAATCGATAAACAAACCGCTCTCGAATATAATAATGTGTTAAAATCTGGTAATTATGTTGTTCTTGTAAAAGAAGATAGTGGGATTCCGATTCGTCAACAGCTAGAAGATGGTCCTAAAGAATTAGGTAAATCAAGTAAGGAACAAAAGAGTAATAAGCCGATTGGACGAGGTGGGAGTGGCTCGAAAGTTATTTCAAATACTTCTGAACCTACTGGTAAATCCGCTATTTATTATGATAAGGATGTCGGTCTATTAAATCAAGAAATTGATTTTTTAAGTGAAAAATATTCTGGTAGACCAGAAGATAGATCGGAAGAGAATACGGGTTTTAGCAAAGCGAGACAACTTAAGCCAGTCGGACGAGGCGGCAGTGGTGTCAAAAAAACAAAAGACACAACGTTACCTGAAGGAGAAAGCGCAATGCCTAGTTTTGAGGATAGATACTTGAGTGATGGCACGCTTCAAGATAAAACAAAACCGATTATAAATGAAGCGAAAAGCAAACAATCTGGTAATAATGATGATCCAACAGATAATCCTTTGCAAGGAAACCCAACAGATGAAACAGAAAACCAACTAAACGACAGACACGAGACGACAATTGAAGATTCTCAAGAATTGCCACGTTTTACTGGCAATTCAATCACAGGGCAACCAGTTGTTGATCCTTTAGTAGATAAAGAATAAATCAAAGGAGCCGGTAGAAGACTGATTTCACTTCTAACCGGTTTTTTAAATTTTTGCAGGCAAACCTCTGTTCTATTTTTTAAAAGAAATTATGGTATACTAGGATAACCGAATCAACTATAGGAGGCGAATATCTGTGACAGACGATTTATTAAAAAAAATAATTTCTTTAAAAAATACAACGCCTGATGAAAATTTACCAAAAATAACTAAAATTGAGACACAAAAAAGAAAAGGTCGTTACAATATTTATTTAGATGAAGAGTATGCTTTTCCAATAGATGAAGCTATTTTAGTGAAGCATGCACTATATAAGGGAATGGCTATTTCTGGTGACTTCCGAGAAGAATTAGAATCAGAAGATGGATTTAGAAAAGCATATACGAGATCTTTAAATTATTTGAATTATGGTTTGCGTTCTGAGAAAGAAGTACGTGATGATTTAGCTAAGCATGAATTTTTGGATGTAGCAGACGAGGTCATTGAAAAGCTAGAAGAACAAGGTTACCTAGATGATCTAATGTATGCAGAAAGTTATACGCGTACAGGAGCAAATGTCGGAGGCAAAGGCCCACGTGTCATCAGACAGGAATTAAAAAGGCGCGGTATTGATGAAGAAAATATTGAAAAAGCAAGTGAGCAGTATCCATTTGACCAAATGGTTGAAAATGGGATTCAGCTTGCTGAAAAAGTTATTCGTCGTTCTTCTCAACATTCTACTCGCGAAACCAATAATAAATTACGCCAAAACTTGATGCAAAAAGGTTTCGACTCAGATATTATTACACAAGTATTGGAAGAAGTGACCGTTGAAAAAGAAGAAGACGAAGAATATGTAGCAATAAAAGCGCAAGGAGATAAAATTTGGCGCAAGCAAGCTAAATTAAAAGGATATAAAAAAATTCAAAAAGTAAAAAGTAGTTTGTTTCAAAAAGGATTTAAAGGAGAATTAATCAATCAATTTATTGAGGAAAAAGAAATGGAAGATCAAGACGAATGACAAAAAAAAGAGAGCAACAAAATGAGACAAAAGCATTACTAGATGAGCACGGGATTCAAATGTGGTCAGAAGAAAAAATCGAACGATTTAGGGCAACGCTATTAAGTTGGTATGATATTGAAAAAAGAACGTTGCCATGGAGAATAAGCAATGACCCTTATCGTATCTGGGTATCTGAAATCATGCTACAACAAACGCGTGTTGACACTGTCATCCCTTATTACCTAAATTTTATGGAGCAATTTCCAACGATTGAAGACTTATCACAAGCGCATGAAGATAAATTATTGAAAGCTTGGGAAGGATTAGGTTACTACTCACGAGTTCGTAATATGCAAAAAGCAGCTAAACAAATCATGACTGACTATCAAGGTGAAATGCCTCGTGATCCAAAAGAAATCATTAAATTAAGTGGTATAGGTCCTTATACTGCAGGTGCGATAGCGAGTATGGCCTTCGATTTACCAGAACCAGCAGTAGATGGCAATGTGATGCGAGTGGTGAGCCGTCTTTTTGAAATAGAGGCAGATATCGCTAAACCAGCTAGTCGAAAAATCTTTGAAGCAGTAATGAGAGAAATCATCGATCCTTATAAGCCGGGTGATTTTAATCAAGCTTTTATGGATTTAGGCTCAAGCATATGCACACCTAAAAATTATCATCCGGAGTTAAGTCCAATTAAAGAATTTAATGCGTCTTATCTAAATGAAACCTGGGCGAACTATCCTGTGAAGAGTAAAAAGAAAAAAGCTGTCCCAGTTTATTACGATGGATTTTTAATTGAAAATGAGCATGGTGAGTTTTTATTAGAAAAAAGACCAAAAGAAGGCTTGTTAGCTAATATGTGGATTTTCCCATTGTTAGAAGAAAAGGAAAAAGAAAATTCGATTGAACTTCAAAAGAGATTAAAAGAGGACTACCTCGTTGAAATTAGGTTAATGGAAAAACCTTTTTCAGAAGTAACCCATATTTTTAGTCATCTAAAATGGACTATTGCTGTCTATTACGGAAAACGATTCTGCTTAGAAAAAACGTTACCAGAAAAATGTCAGTGGGTTCATCCTGATAATTTTAACAAGTATACCTTTCCCGGTCCGCAAATAAAACTGTGGCAAAGTTATTTGACACATCAGAATAAGGAATAAAAAGTTGTTTCTCATTATTCTTTCATTTTATCTGAGCTTTTTTGTTATACCTGGTAGAATTTATGATATAATATTAACGAGTCGAGTACACATGGTACTCTCTGATTATTAGAGTATTTTCTTGTTGGGTTTTCATAAGAAAAAGAAAGTTGGGTTAGGATGCAAGTTCCAAAAGAAGGAGAATACATCACAATCCAAAGCTATAAACATAATGGAAGTTTGCATCGTACCTGGAGAGACACAATGGTTCTCAAAACAAGTGACCAATCATTAATTGGTTGCAATGACCATACGCTTGTAACTGAGTCAGATGGGCGACGTTGGTTAACGAGAGAGCCAGCAATTGTTTATTTTCATAAGCACTATTGGTTCAATATTATTGCAATGATTCGAGACAATGGAGTATCGTATTATTGTAACCTTGCTTCACCTTATGCTTTAGATGAAGAAGGATTGAAGTATATTGATTATGATTTAGATATAAAAGTATTTCCAGATGGTGAAAAGCGACTATTAGATGTAGATGAGTATGAAGATCATAGTAAATTGTGGGGCTATCCTGATGATATTGATCATATTTTAAAAGAAAATGTCAAAATTCTTGTTGAATGGATTAATGAAGAAAAAGGACCATTTTCTAAAGAGTATGTTAAATTGTGGTATGACCGATACCGTCAATTAGCAAACAAACAATAAAGCTTCTACTTAGTGAAAGATGTTCTTTCTCTAAAAATAAATAAAAGGGTGCCTTAATCAAATAAGGTGTCCTTTTATTTTGCTTATATTTATATAAGACGAAATATTTTTATTGAGTTGTAGCAAATAAATAGAACTTTCTTTAATCAAATGTACTATGTTATACTAACAAATGAATTATTGAATAAAGGAGTGGACCTATTTGGCAAAAAAGAGTGGATTGACACTTTTTACTTTATCTATTTTGACAGTTGGAGTGATTTTCGTGGGCCGAAACTACCAAGAAGAACAAAAACTAGAATTACTAGCAGCGAATAACTCTTACCGAAAAACTGAGAATAAAGAAATAAAAGAAACACCAAAAAGTGAATCATTTGAAGAAAATAGAAAGCAAAAATCAGTGATAGATTACTTAGTTAGTTTACCGATAGAAGATGGAGTAAAAACGGTTAGTTTTTATGGAGATTTTTCAGAATCTGAGGAGTGGCTTCTTTCAGTTGGAGACTACATCAAGGAGCAAGTAAATGATCGTATAGAGATTGATTCTGTTGCATTGCCTGAATTTGATTCCTATCGATTATTTGAAGAAAACACAGCTTCTTTATTAATAGAAAAAAAGCCAGCAGTAGTTTTCTTTCAAGTTCCTATTTATGGTGATCAAGTGAGAGACATCAGCTTATCAGACTCAAAAGAATACACGATAAAAGATTATGAAACAATCAAACAATCCTTACCTGAAACATTAGTAGTTTTTGTTATGCCTCATCCAAGTA